>JAYVJU010000303.1:0-28992 GCA_043769035.1 Ferruginibacter sp. | reverse complement strand
AAGCTGGGTTTTAATTTCCACATCCCGTGGTAAAATTTGAGAATAGGCGGGCATTAGTAATACGTCGTCGAACGTTAAGCCTTCACCATAAAATCTTTTTGAATTGCCAGTAGCAGCGGAGTTATTTATTGTTGCCATAGGCAAAGATAAAGCAATAATTAAAAATTAAAAATTAAAAATTGCAGGTGTATTTTATGTTATCAGGCAATTTTATACACCTTTCCAGGAAGAGATTGTATAACACCCTGCATTTCCAGCATCAGCAATGCCTGTGCTACGGCACTGCTGCTTAAGCCGCTTTTAAAATACAATTCATCTATTTGTATGCTTTCTTTTTGTTGCAGTATGTCCACAATTATTTTTTCATCAGGTGTAAATTCAATAAATAATTCTCTTTGTTTTCTGGCAGAAGTTTTTTTATGTTCTTTCCATCCCATATTTTCTAAAAGGTCGTCTGCAGAATTTATTAAAGCGGCCTTATTATTTTTTATAAGATAATTACAACCTTCACTTTTGCTGTCGGTAGTGCGGCCGGGGATGGCAAATACATCTTTATTATATCCATTACCTAATTCGGCAGTAATTAATGAGCCGCCTTTAATGCCACTTTCTACAACGATCAAAGCATCACTAATGCCGGCAACAATGCGGTTGCGTTTGGGAAAGTTTTGTTTATCGGGAGTGGTATTGCTTATAAAATGCGTAAGCAAACCTCCCTGCTCTGTCATTTGTTTAGCAAGGGCTTTATTCTGGGAAGGGTATATCCTGTCGAGCCCATGTGCCAGTACTCCAACAGTTGCCAAATTATTTTTTAGTGCAGCTTTGTGGGCAATGGTATCAATACCAAAAGCAAGGCCACTCACTACTACAATGTTTTGATCTGCCAGTTCTGCAATTATTTTTTCAGTAATATTTTTGCCATACTCACTGTGCGTTCTTGTGCCTACAACAGCAATTATTTTAGCAGTATTCAGGTCTGCGGTACCACGATAATATAACAGTGGCGGACTATCGTAACAGTTTAATAAACGTTGCGGATAATTTTTATCAGTAATAAAAAGCGGGGCAATCTTGTATTTTTCAATAAATTTTATTTCAGTTTCGCAGCCGGTAAAATCTATAAACTCTTTGATGCTTTTTGCCCTTATTGTTCCAATGCCTTCAATGGCTTCAAGTTCTTTTTTCTTTGCTTTAAAAATACTTTGGGCATCGCCATAAATATTTATCAAAGCTTTGGAATGTACATCACCAATATTGGGTACAAGCGTGAGGGCTATCTGGTATAACAGGTCATTGTTCATACAGTATCGATGAACAATATTAGCGAAAATATTAATTACTGATAACTGAAAGTTCTGTTCTTCTGTTTAATGCTTTGCCTGCCTCTGTTTTATTATCGGCAATTGGTTTTGCGGCACCAAAGCCTTTGTACATAAGCCTTGGTTGAGCAATGCCTTTATTTAATAAATACCCTACCACCGTTTTTGCCCTGTTGTTAGATAGGAGCAGATTATCTTTTGCAAGACCAATATTATCGGTATATCCGGCAATTTGAATTTTTAGTTTAGGATTATCGTTTAATAACGCAACTACTTTATCCAGCTCAACAATTGATTCCTGTTTGAGGCTGAATTTTTTTGTGTCGAAGAAAATGTTTTTTAAAACAATTATGGCGCCTGCTTCAATAGGTTGTAAGGGAATGTCTTTATTATAAAAAGAATCTGCGGGGTTGATAGTTAAAGAAAAATTATCTGAAAAGAATAAGTAGCCTTTACGGTTTACAGTAAAAGCATAATTTTTTCCTTCGGGTAAAGTAACAAGGTAATTCCCATCTTCATCAGTTTGTAATTTACTGATAATGTTGCGGCTCTTAATATCAGTTAGTTCAACAGAAGATGGCAGGCCAGCCAATGTTTTTTTATCAAACACTTTGCCTTTTATCCATAAGGTTTTTAGGGGGCGTATATCTTCCCTTAACTGAAAAGTGTAAAGGTCCAGGCCACCTTTGCCCTCACCTTTATCACTTGCGTAGTAAGCGGTTTTAGCATCGGCTGCTACAATTAATGAGCCTTCGTCATCAATAGTATTTATTGGATAACCCAGGTTCTCTGCTTCCAGCCAGCTGCTGTCATTTATTTTTTTTGTAAAAAATAAATCTGTGCTGCCATAACCTTTTAGCCCGTTGCTGTTAAAATATAAAGTTTCATTATCGGCATGCATAAAGGGGCAGCTTTCATCGCCACTGGTATTCACTGCTTCTCCTAAATTTTCGGGGCGGCTCCACTTACCTGTTGGCGACCGGTGTGTTACCCAGATATCCCTGCCACCAAAACCTCCGCCAACAGCGCTTGCAAAATATAAATCCCTTTTATCGGGAGATAAGGAAGGAGATGATTCCCAGAAATCTGTATTGATAATGGCGCCTAAATTTTCAGCTTCGCTCCACCCGTTTTTTGTTTTAAAAGAAATATACAGGTCGCAACTGCCTTGTCCTTCGGGGTAATTACAGCCGGTAAAAATTATCCATTTCCCATCCTGCGAAATACATTGTGCGCCTTCATTTAAATTGGTATTTACTTTTCCTGCTAAAGGCTTTGCTTTACTCCAGTTGCCATTTATAAAATTGCTTTCATAAAAATCCTCATCGCCATTTATGTTTTTATTAAAAACCATTTTACTGCCATCAATAGTTAATGCAGGATAATATTCAGGTGAAGAAGAGTTGATACTGTCGCCCAAATTTTTAGGTGCAAATACATAATTCTTACCGGGGTGCGTTTTTGCATAATTCACAGCAAATTCATAACAACCTTTTCTGTAATTACCGGCTTTTATACTTTGCGAATTGAGCTTGTCATTGGTTAAGAATTTTATAACTGCTTCAAGTGCCTGCTCAAATTTGCCGATGCCGGCTAGTGAAATGGAATAGGGGAGTAAATAAGTTTTTGAATAAGCAGAATCGAGTTGTAATGCTTTTTCAAAATCAGTAACAGAAGAATCGTATTTTTTTAAGTTGGCGTAAATACCTGCTCTTGATAAGAAAGCATCTACAAATTTCGGTTCTAAAAGTATTGATTCATTGATGTGCCTGATGGCAGCGGTGTAATTACCAGATGTAGCTTCTTCATAAGCCTGGCCGTAAATGTCACCAGCCTTTTTATTAACTTTATCCGGGTCGTACCATTGGGCCGAAGTAATTAAAAATGAACAATGAGCAACGAACAATAAAGAAAGCGGCTTCAAAAATTTGATAAGCATCATTATCCAAAATTATTTATTGAAGGTAGAACGAAATAAGATTGTGTTTATTACCATTACATAAACTATAACAAATTTATAAGGGAGACGCCGGAGAAAAAACTGAAAACAACAAACAATAAAACTACACACTGTTTAGGGCACATTGATATACTTATGCAGCTGTAAACTCAATTCCCATTTTGGGTTTGCTTTTATGTAGTCAATAATTAAAGGCGTTACAATAGCGGCTTTATCCCATTCCGGTTGCAGGTATAATTTGCATTGCGGATTCATTTGACTGGCATAAGTTTCTGCCCATTCAAAATCACTTTTATTAAATATCACCACTTTTAATTCATTTGCCATTGGCAAAATTCCTGCAAGGGGTGCTTTAAATTTTTTTGGCGAAAGACATATCCAATCCCAGGTGCCGCTCAATGGGTGTGCTCCCGATGTTTCAATATTGGTTTGTAAACCTGCAGCTTTTAACGAAGTTGTCAGTTCATCAAGGTTATGCATCAAAGGCTCGCCACCCGTAATAACAACCAGCCTGGCAGGTGTTTCTAAAACTTTCAACTTTATACTTTCAACTTTAAATTTTGGGTGTTTAGCTGCATCCCAGCTGTCTTTTACATCGCACCATACACAACCTACATCACACCCGCCCAGGCGAATAAAATATGCCGCTTTGCCCTGGTGGTAACCCTCACCCTGTAAGGTGTAAAAATCTTCCATCACTGGAAGCGTAGCCTCACCCTCATTCCCTCTCCCGTAGAGAGGGAGGCCTGGCAATATTTCATTTTCTAACATTTGTAATTAAGCATTTCGTCTACATAAAATAACTCAGAAAAAATTTCAAATTATCAGGGTCTTTTAAGCCCCTCCTTGGGAGGGGTTTGGGGAGGCCGCAGCATTATAAGTGTTCATCATCAATGCACCAATCGTCATTAAACCAACACCGCCGGGAACAGGAGTAATATAACTGCACTTTGGTGCTACATTTTCAAAATCAACATCGCCTTTAATGGCAAAGCCGCTTTTCTTTGTCGCATCTTCTATCCTTGTAATACCTACATCAATAACAACGGCGCCTTCTTTTACCATATCCGCTTTTAAAAAGCCGGGCTTACCAAGGGCAGCCACAATAATATCTGCCTGTAAACAAATTTCTTTTAAATTATTGGTACGGCTATGACAAATCGTTACCGTACAATTTCCCGGATACGTATTCTGGCTTAATAAAATACTCATCGGTCTGCCTACAATATTGCTGCGGCCAATAACAACGGCATGTTTACCGCTGGTTTCAATTTTATAATGCTCCAGCATAAGCATAATACCATAAGGTGTTGCCGGTATAAAAGTTGGTAAACCCTGCACTAATTTTCCTACACTCACGGGATGAAAACCATCCACATCTTTACCGGGATGAATAAGGCTGATTATTTTTTCTTCGTTTATCTGTTTTGGTAATGGCAGCTGCACTAAAATGCCATCCACATCAGCATCATTATTCAGGGTTTCTATTGCTGCAACCAATTCAGCTTCAGTAATAGTTTCTTCCATACGCAACATGGTGCTTTTAAAGCCAATGGCTTCGCAGGTTTTTACTTTGCTGGCCACATAGGTTTCGCTGGCACCATTATTACCTACTAATATGGCTGCTAAATGCGGTATTTTTTTGCCTGCGGCCTTTAATAAATCCGTCTTTGTTTTCAATAAATCCTTTACAGATTGCGATACTATTTTTCCATCTAAAATTTGCATGGCGCAAAAGTACTTAACTAAAGCCGATTTTGATAAAACTCATATCATGCAGCAGTTTAATATTTTGCTTATCTTGTAAATAATAAACCGTAACTGCTTGAGAGGATTAATCATATTTACCCTTCTTTGCTTTTGCATAGTCAACAGTATCATAGCGCAATCGCTTCGCTATTCCATTGCATTACCTTATACCGGCCTGGCAGCATATTCCACACAACAAAAAGATCCGCTTTCATTTACCGGTAACCAGGCGGCATTAGCTAATGTAAGCCAGGCAGGCATTGGATTGTATGGGGAGCGGCGGTTTTTATTGGCTGCAACCAGTTATTATACTTTGGCAACTGCTATACCTACCAGGCATGGCAATTTTGGCGTACAGTTAAATTACTCTGGCTTTAAAAATTTTAATGAAAATAAATTAGGGCTGGCTTATGCCCGTAGTTTAGGAAATAAGGTTGATGTTGGTGTGCAATTTAATTATTACGGATACCGAATCCCGGGTTATAACAACGCTTCAACAATAAATTTTGAGGCAGGGGTAATTATGCATTTTACTGATAAACTGAATGGAGGATTTCATGTATATAATCCTGTGGGTGGAAAACTCGGCAAAACAGGGGATGAGAAATTAGCTTCGGCTTATAAAATTGGTTTAGGATATGATGCTTCCGAAAACTTTTTTATTAGTGGCGAAATTGTAAAAGAAGAAGATAAACCGGTTAATGTGGTT
The DNA here is from genome assembly GCA_043769035.1 of Ferruginibacter sp. Lineage (GTDB taxonomy): Bacteria > Bacteroidota > Bacteroidia > Chitinophagales > Chitinophagaceae > Ferruginibacter. The sequence goes on along the minus strand of JAYVJU010000303.1, from coordinate 23,255 downwards.
GCCGGTGTACAGTATCAATTTGCCAGACAGTTTTTTGCAAGAGGAGGTTTTTTAAGTGAGTCATCCACGGTTTTTGTTGGGGTCGGTGCCGGTTGGAAAAACTTACGGGTTGACATTGCTGCAAGTTATCACCCGCAGTTGGGGTTGTCGCCGGGTATTTTATTCATCAGCAATTTTGGCGATAAAAAATAATTATGTGACCGGCTTTTAAAACTTTAATCAACATCGTTGTAACCAGGATTTTGTTGTTTTTTATTTTGAGAAAATGAAAAAGAATCTCACTTCAACTGCATATCATTATTCAATAAAAGCCTCAGGTTTACAAAAACTGGTTTCTGTTTTTATCGTTTGCTTTTTACCTCTTGTTGCTGTTTGTCAAACTACCGAAATTCCAACTACTACTGCCGAACAACAGCTGGAAAATATTACAGAAAATAATGCTGATGCAGAAACTGAAGATGATTATTACCTGCAGCAAATGCAGCAATACATAAAAAATCCAATCAACTTAAATTCGGTTGATGAAAGAAATTTGAAAGCGCTGCGAATACTCAGCCCGGTTCAGATTCAAAATTTTATTTTGTATAGAATTCAGTTAGGAAAATTTATCAGCATTTACGAATTGCAGGCTGTTCCAGGTTGGAGTGTGGAGTTGATACAAAAAATACGGCCCTACGTTACAGCTAGTGATGCAAATGAAGTTTTCACTACTTTAAAAAATCGGCTGCAATCCGGTGAATACAGTTTACTAGCAAGAATAACCCAGGTGCCTGAAAGATCAAAGGGATATCTGTTAGATTCTTCATCGGCCACCAATTTTTATCCCGGCTCTCCTCAAAAATTGTTATTGCGCTATAAATATCAATTTAAAAATTTATTGCAGTACGGAGTTGTAGCAGAAAAGGATGCCGGCGAACAAATATTTAAGGGAAAACAACAGCAAGGGTTCGATTTTTACTCAGCTCATCTTTTTGTCAGAAATGTTGGCCTGGTTAAATCATTAGCGCTGGGAGATTTTACAGTAAACCTTGGCCAGGGGTTAATACAATGGCAAAACCTTGCGTTTAAAAAAAGTGCTGATGTTATCAATACCAACAGAGAAGCGGAAGTGTTGCGGCCCTATAATTCAGCTGGCGAAATTAACTTTCACAGGGGAGTTGGAATTACAATCGGGAAAAATAACTGGCAAGCAACAGTTTTTGCGTCCTACAAAAAAATAGACGCCAACCTGATAACCGATACTATTCAAACAACCGAAGATTTTATTTCCTCTCTACAAACATCAGGATATCACCGCACCAAAAGCGAAACTGATGATAAAAGAATTCAGCAGCAATTGGCTTTTGGTGGAAATTTTTCGTATCAATATAAAAGGCTCCATATTGGTATAAATGCTGTTCAATATAAATTTAAGCTGCCGCTGCAAAAAGATAATGACCCATACAATATATATGCATTAACCGGTAACTCGTTTGGAAATTACAGTATTGATTATAGTTACACTTACAAAAACCTGCACTTTTTTGGTGAAGCAGCCACCACTAATAAGTTGCATAATGCATTTGTTAATGGTTTATTGATTAGTACAGCTTCCAGCGTTGATATGAGTTTGGTGTACCGGAATATTTCACCGGGGTACCAGTCTCTTTACACAACTGCTTTTACCGAAAATACTTACCCAACAAATGAAAAAGGCTTTTATACAGGTGTTTCAATTCACCCTGGCAGCGTATGGCGGGTAGATGCCTATGCCGATTTTTACAGATTTCCCTGGCTTCGGTACCGGGTCGATGCATCATCCACAGGATCCGACTATCTGTTGCAATTGAATTATAAGCCAAATAAACAACTGGAAATTTATACCAGGTTCCGTTCAGAATCTAAAAGCATAAATTTTAATCCAACCGGAATTACACTTTCTCCGGTAGTTGTGCAGCCACGGCAAACCTGGCGAACACAATTTAGTTACAAGCTAAACCAAGCCATAACCCTCCGGGGCAGGCAGGAAATAGTTTGGTTTAATACAACTGGATCACAAAAAGAACAGGGCTTTTTAACCTACTTCGATCTTCTATATAAACCTGTATTAAAACCCTGGTCAGGAAACATTCGGCTGCAGTATTTTGAAACCGATAGTTATAACAGCCGTTTATACGCTTACGAAAATGATGTGCTGTACAGTTATTCAATTCCGGTTTTTTATGACAAAGGCATAAGGTATTATTGTAATGTCAATTATGATGTAACTAAAAAATTTACGCTGTGGTTAAAGTGGGGGCAAACAATTTATAAGGATAGAACTACCATCGGAAGTGGTTTAGATGAGATTGCCGGCAATACAAAATCAGAAATTAAACTACAGGGGATGTATAAATTTTAACGTTTTTTTTCGATGCAAAGCAGCAATTTCAACCCTTCTTTTGTCCTGAATAACTAGAGGTCATAAATATTTAACATTTTTTTGACTTTAAAGAAATATTCCTATTTTTACACATCATTAAACTTAATTAAACGCACATGAGAAGATTTTTATCACTGTTTACGATGCTGATGCTCTGTGGAGTACTGGCATTTGCACAAAGCCGGGTGGTGTCCGGTAAGGTTACCGATAAAGATGGTAATCCGGTACCTTTCGCATCTGTTAAAGTTAAAGGAAGCAAAACCGGTATCGCTGCTGACGCAAATGGTCAGTACACTATCAAGGTTAAACAGGGCGATTTTTTAGAAATATCCGGCTCCGGGTTTAAATTAAACACTATCTCAGTTGACAATCAAAATTTTATTTCAACTTCTTTAGACAGAGGAGCTACTTCAGAACTTACTGAGGTTGTTATCACCAGCGGTTATGGTGTTAAAGCCAGTGCCAGGAGAGCAACTTCCAATACCCAGGTAATTTCAGCCGAAAAGCTGAATATTGTTCGTAGTACCAACGTTAACGATGCCTTGAGTGGTAAAGTTTCAGGTATTCAGTTTCGTGGACAGTCTGCCGGTAAATTAGGAAGCGTTGGTAATTTACGTTTACGTGGTGAAGGTAACTTAGGAGGTGGTTCATCTGTATTGTATGTGGTTGACGGAACAAGGGTTGCTGCGGATGATGTAAATATGGATGATGTTGAAGACGTTACTGTATTACAAGGGCCTAATGCCGCTGCGATATTTGGACCTGATGGTGCAAATGGTGCAATTGTAATTACAACTAAAAAAGCTAAAAAAACACAAAAAGGTATTGGTATCGAAGTAAATTCAGGTGCCCAGTTCGATAAAGTATATATATTACCAAATTACCAAAATAGCTACGCAGGTGGCGATATGGGATACAATGGATACGATATGTACAAATACACCTATCAATCTAATCATCCCGTTGAGTGGAAAGCTTTAGATGGTAAATATTATCATGACTATGCTGAAGATGTAAGCTGGGGGCCAAGAATGGTAGGTCAGGAATATATTCCATGGTATGCCTGGTATGGTGGCCACGAAAGGTCTTACAAAACAGCCTCTCTAACTCCTCAGCCAAACAATGCAAGAAGTTTCTATAATACCGGCGAAAGGTTAAATAACTCTGTTACACTTACAAAAGCAGGTGATAATTTTAATACAAGGTTTACTTACAATAATGTTAATGTAACAGGTATTTTACCTAATACAGATTTAAAAAGAAATACTTTTTCAACCAATACTACTGTTGATTTAAGTAATAAACTTAGCCTGGGTATTAACCTTAATTATTACAACCAGGTTAATAATGGCGATTTTGATGATGGTTATTCAAATAACACTTCTGGTTCTTTTAACCAATGGTTTCACAGAGACCTGGACATGGGGATTATTAAAGAACTTAAAGACCTTAGAACCCCAACAGGCATCAGGGCAAGCTGGAATCACTCAAATCCAAGTGCATATAAAGCATCAAGTTTAAAAGATTTTTACGGTGCTTACTACTGGTATAGTTTTGATACCTGGCAGCAATTGGTTAGCAATGTTACTGAAACCAATAAATTATACGGCGATATCTCTTTAACCTACAAGATCAATAATGACCTTAGGGTAAAAGCTACCTACAGAACTACAACTTTCTTTGGTCATAACGAAAGAAAATACAGCACAGATCTATTGGAAAGCGGTACAAAAACATTCAGTAACTGTTCAGAATGTCTTGGGTATTACAGCAGTTTCACCGGTAATTCAAAAGACCAGGATCTTGAGCTAACAGCAACTTACAATAAAACATTAAAAGATTTCACTATCGGCGCAACAGCTGGTCTGGATATTCACAGCTATTCTGTATTAGCAAATTCAGGTAATACAGTTGGCGGTTTAAATATTCCCAACCTTTTCGTTTTAAGCAATTCTAAACAAAATGCAAATTTTGGTGATACAAGGTTAAAAGAAAAAGACAATGCTATTTTTGTTACAGGTCAAATTGGTTTCCGCCGCTTCCTTAATTTCGATTTTACATTAAGGAACGACTGGTTATCAACATTGCCACCGGCAACAAACGATATTTTATCTAAATCATTTGGTGGTTCTTTTATTTTCAGCGACCTGCTTAAAATACCATTCCTCTCTAATGGTAAAATAAGAGCATCATGGGGCGAAACACCACAGTCGTTGGGTAATGGCAGAAGAACCTCTGGTATATTTGTATATCCAGGGGCACAGTATTTTGCCGGCTCTAATAACTTATGGAATGGCAACTTTTTACAGGGGGTAAATCCTGGTTCAGTAGATCCAGCTATCAGCGGTGCTGTTGCAAAACAGGCTGAGGTTGGTATTGATCTGGCTTTCTTAAAAAACCGCCTGGGTTTTTCAGTTTCATACTATAAATATATAAGTAAAAATTTCCCACAAAGTGTACCACAATATCTACCTACGGGTACATCTAGTTATACTACCAACTCTGGAGAGATAAATAAAGAAGGTATTGATGTGCAGTTTAATGCAAGGCCATTAGCAATGAAAAACCTTAGCTGGGATATTAGTGCAACATGGGCTTATTTGTTAAGTAATAAAGTAGTTGATATTGATGGAGATCCATCAACAAATAAAGGCCGCCAGGTAGTTGAAGGTGCATGGGGTAATGGTGCACCTTATATGGTACATTTAGATGGCCAGCAATGGGGTACAATGTTTGGTAACGGTAAAAAAAGAGATGCAGCCGGAAACCCTCTTTTAGATGCTAATGGAAATTTTATTACAGATGATGCGGTTAATTTTGGTAATGTATTGCCTAAGTACACCGGTGGTGTTCAAAATGCATTTACTGTATTTGGTAACTTTACTATCAATGCAAATATCGATTACCAGTTTGGTGGTAAGTTTTTCTCTCTGTCTGATATGTGGGGTTCTTACACAGGGGTGTTGGCACGTACAGCAGGTGTAAATGATAAAGGTGTTCCAATGAGAGACCCAGTAAGTCAGGGTGGTGGTACACATGTTTTTGGAGTTGACCAAACTACCTTAAAACCTGTTGACTATTACGTAAATACAAGGCAGTATTATGAAAATTTATATGGAAATAAGATTTACGATGATTTTGTTTACGATTTAACCTTTGTTAAATTAAGAGAAGTTAGTTTGGGATATAATATCCCTGTTGCAAAACTGGGTATTGGAAAATGGATAACAAGAGCCAATTTCTCAATTATAGCAAGGCAACCACTTTTAATTTATGCTAAGAACAAAGATTTTGATCCATCAGAAATTTCAAATTTAAGTGGCGAGTCCGGTGGATTCCCTGGCACAAGGTCTCTTGGTGTTAACCTTAAACTTGGTTTCTAATTCTATTACTGTTAAAACATAAACATATGAAATTTAATAAGCTTCAATATTATTCAATCCTTGCTGTTACAGCCCTTGTTGTTACAAGTTGTAATAAGATAAAGGATTTTGGAGATACAAACGTAAATCCTCAGGAAATTACTACCTTATCCACCTCTGCGGTACTTTCTAATGCACAGGTAGGCCTTGCCGGATGGGCAAACAGTGGCCGTGCCGGTATGTATTGCCAGTATTTTTCAGAGGCAGAATATCCAAGTACATCAAGGTATTCAATACCACAGGTTTCTTTTGGTGGTAACTACACCGGTACATTGCTGGGTTTAAAAACTATAGTTGATAAAAGCAGTAACCCTAATGAAGTGGCTGTTGCCCGTATATTAGCACAGTACACTTACTGGAACATGACAGATCTATGGGGTGATATACCTTACTCTCAGGCAATGAAAGGGTCTTCTGTAATTCCTGCTTACGATAAACAGGAAGATATTTACAAAGCAATGATAACTGAATTAAAAGCTGCAATCACAGGCTTTACCAATGCTCAGGGATTAAACGGTGATTTAATATACAGCGGAAACACTGCTAACTGGGTTAAATTTGCCAATTCAATGAGGGCTTTAATGGCTTTAAGGTTATCTAAAAAATACCCTGGAGCATCTGAATATGCGGCTACTGAATTTAAGGCTGCTATACTTGCGGGTGTAATTACAGCTAATAGCGAAAATTGCCAATTAGCTTATCCCGGCGGTTCATTCAGAAACCCTTATTTTGAAACAAACTTAAATGCCCGTGATTTAGGCGAATGCAAAACTATTGCCGATGCATTGATTAATCTTGGCGATGCCCGTCAAACAGCTTTCGGATCTTCTAACACTGGTGTACCTTACGGATGGACTGAAGGTAATATCAATACCTGGAGAGAAGCTAATCCGGGATGGTCAAGAATATTCAGCCCCAACTATCGTACAGAAAAATATCCTACCTGCATTATGAACGCTGCGGAGCTGTATCTTGCCAGGGCTGAAGCTGCTGACAGGGGTTGGACAACAGAAAGTACAAGCGCTATGTTTCAGGCTGGTGTTAATGCATCCTTTGCACGCTGGGATTTACCAGCACCTGCTGCAACTTATTTTAGCCAAACGGCAAATGTTTTAGGTGCTGCAGGCACTAATCTTAAACCAATAGCAACACAAAGGTGGATAGCAACATTCCCTAACGGTATTCAGGGATGGAGTGAATGGAGAAGAACAGGGTTTCCTGTTTTAGCACCTGCAACTTCACCACTTTCTACTACACATAGCCAGATACCAAGCAGGTACACTTATGCTACCGATGAGTACACACTGAACCCTGCAGGGGTAGCTGCTGCTGTAGCAAGGATACCTGGTGCGGCTGATGTTCAGGAAGGCAAAGTATGGTGGAATCAATAATAACTTTTATCTCAAAATAATTTAAAACAGAAGATAAAATAAATTAATTATGAAAAAATATCTGATAATAAATAAAATGTTACTTGCTTTAACAGCACTGGTTATTATAGCCAGTTCATGCGAAAAAGTAAAATCTGTAACACCAACAACAACGGAAGGTAAAACCTACGTTAAAATCTTAAAAGGAGGCGATGCCAACCCTGCACCGGTTGTAAAAAACCCAATTGATTTTGTACCCGTTCCTGCACAATTACTAGTGGTGGATTTAAGAAGGGAAATTCCTACTGCGGCTGAATTAGATAAAACAGTAAATGTGACTATTAAGGACGATACAGCAGCAGTAAGAGCAGCTAACTCTGCTTATCTGCAAATGCCCATTGCATGGTACACTATACAGGGTGATGGTGTAAAAACAGGCGGACAGGGCGGAACCTATAGTTTTACTTTTAAACCAGGCGAATTTGCAAAACAAATTTATATTACTGTGCCTAATGCTACAGTATTAAACCCAAGCGCCTTATATGGTTTAGGGTTTACAATTACTTCTGCAGATGGTGGTGTAACTGTAAGAGAAAAATCGGTGGTTATTGAAATTGGTGCAAAAAACCCTTATGATGGCGTTTACGCAGTTACCGGTCCAATGTCGGATGCTTTAAATTCTTCATTGGTTCAGTGGAATAATTCTGTAATCACTACCCCTCTTACGGATCCTTTTGTTGTTGCTAACGGTGGGGCATGGGAATTACATTTGATAACAACAGGGGCAACCCAGTGCCTTATGTTTGACAATACTATCTGGGGTGATTTTTTCCATCCAATTGGAAGTGCTGGTGCTAATTCTGGCTATGGTACATTTGCTTTACTGGTTAACTTTAACCCTGCAAATAATACCATAAGCAGCGTAACCAATTACTATGCTCCGGCAGCTAATACACGTCAGGCAGCATTAGACCCAACCGGTGTTAATGCTGTACAAGGGAATAAGGATATTTTAATTAAATACTTTATGTTGCAACCATCATTAGTTCCAACTCCACCAAATATTCGTACTACATTTAATGAGAAATGGGCGTATGTAAAACCAAGATAATTTTAAACACGCAGTATAATATTTCAAAAAGCTCCTTAAAAGGAGCTTTTTGTTTTTACCTTTGTTTAAAATTTAATGATGAACAATACTGAGCAGCCCAATCAATTAAACATAGAGATAAGTGAAGAAGTGGCAGAAGGCGAATATGCCAATCTTGCTATAATAACCCATAGCCATGCAGAGTTTGTAGTAGATTTTGTAAACGTAATGCCGGGCACACCTAAAAGCAAAGTAAAGAGCCGTATCATACTTACCCCCTTTCATGCCAAGCGTTTTATGAAGGCCATGGTTGACAATATTAAAAAATTTGAAACAGCCAACGGAACTATACAGGACATGGAAGCTGTGGAAATACCATTTAATTTTGGCGGGCCAACGGCGCAGGCATAAACAGGTTTAATGGTTTAAAGTTTGTTAAACTCAAAATACTTCATTGGTAAATATTTTAGTTGATATGACATACAACTTGCCTCATAAACTTTAAACCTTTTGAACATTAAACTTTTATAGCAACCCTTCATCAGCAAAGCTGTAATACCCTTCTTCACTTACAATAATGTGATCGAGTATTTTTATATCGAAGTATTTTGCGGCTTCTTTTATTTTTAATGTCAGCTCCTCATCGGCACGGCTTGGTTTTAAACTCCCCGAAGGATGGTTATGACTTAATACCAATGATACAGCTTCGTTTTCTAATGCTTTTTTTAAAATCATCCTTGGGTCGGCAACTGTTCCTGTAATACCTCCACGGCTGATAATTTCAAAGTGGTTAATTTTATTGGCACGGTTTAAAAAAAGTACAGCAAATACTTCATAAGTAAAATCTTTAAGTACTGCTTTTAAATACTGGGCAATATCCATACTGCTTTTTACTACAGGTTTTTCCAATGTTGCAGCAGCCTGCCTACGCCGTCCAAGTTCCAAAGCTGCGGCAATGGTTATTGCCTTTGCTGCACCAATTCCCTTTATTTGTTGAAAATCTTTAAGTGTAAGTTTTCCCAATTCATTTAAATTATCACTACCCAGTTTTAATACTTCTTTGGCAAGGTCAACAGCTGATTTGTCTTTGCTGCCATTATTTATTAATATAGCAATCAGCTCGGAGTTACTTAAAGCAGCAGCGCCTTTACCCAGCATTTTTTCCCTTGGCCTGTCATCTGCAGCCCAGTTTTTTATAGATGTGGATGGCTTGTTGAAATTTTCCATGAATTCAAATTTAATTCATCTGAACTAAACGATACTTTTGCGGCATCTTATTTTTAATTTCTTCAAACAATCATAATGGAACCATCTGCAAAAATCTTCTCGGGTACCGGCTCACAGTACCTGGCTGAAAAAATAGCAAAAAAATTCGGAGAACCTTTAGGTAAAGTAAATATCCAGCGTTTTAGCGATGGAGAGATTTATGTAGAATTTCAGGAAAGTATCAGGGGGCAGTTTGTTTTCTTAATACAAAGCACTTTTGCACCTTCCGACAATTTAATGGAGTTACTGCTGATGATCGATGCGGCAAAAAGAGCATCAGCATATAAAGTAATTGCTGTAATGCCATATTATGGCCTTGCCCGGCAAGACAGAAAGGACAGGCCAAGGGTAGCAATCGGATCTAAGTTAGTGGCTAATATGCTTACTGCTGCCGGAGCCGACCGGTTGATTACAATGGATTTACATGCTCCGCAAATACAGGGATATTTTGACATTCCGGTAGATCACCTGGATTCAGCAGCAGTTTTTATCCCTTATATAGAAAAATTGAATTTAGAAAACCTGACGTTTGCCGCACCGGATGTTGGAAGCGCCAACAGAATTCGTGAGATAGCATCTTATTTTGAATGTGAAATGGTGATTTGTGATAAACACAGAAAAAGAGCCAACGAAATTGCCAGCATGGTGGTGATAGGAGATGTTACCGACCGGGATGTGGTTATTGTAGATGATATTTGTGATACCGGCGGAACCCTTATAAAAAGTGCTGCCTTACTTAAAGAAAAAGGCGCAAGAAGTGTAAGGGCTTTAATTACACATCCGGTTTTAAGTGGCAATGCGTATAACAATATTCAAAATAGTGTATTAGAAGAGTTAGTGGTTTGCGATACAATACCTTTACGGGGAGAGTGCAGTAAAATCAGGGTGATTTCAACAGATGAATTATTTGCAGTAACCATACGTAACGCCTTTGAAAATAAGAGTATTAATGGCCTTTTTATGCGTAGCAGAATGGCAAATAAGAAATAGGCAATTTGCAATAGGCAATTAATACATAAAGATAAAATGAATGGCTGCTAAATCTGTAAAGGATACTACTGTTTATAAAAAGGCTTTTCAACTGGCAATGGAAATATTTGAAATATCAAAACAATTTCCGCCAGAAGAGAAATACTCACTTACAGATCAAATCAGGCGTTCATCCAGAAGCGTATGCATCTGCTTGCTTGAGGCCTATAGAAAGAAAATATACCCGGCTCATTTTGTAGCTAAAGTTACTGATAGTGATATGGAAAATTCCGAAACATCTGGCTGGCTTGATTTTGCATTGGCTTGTAAATATATTAGTAATGAACAGTTTAAGAGTTTTATTGAACAAAATGCAGAAGTTGGTAAATTACTATATCACATGATTAACAACCCTGACAAATATTAATAGGCAATTTTAAGGCTGAATTATTGCCTATTGCCAATTGCTTATTTGCCTATTCTTCCTTACCTTTGCGCCTCATAAAAAATTTATAAAATGAAATCAATTACAATCGAAGGACAACTGAGGACCGAAAGCGGAAAAAAAGCCACCCGCCAACTTCGCTCTCAGCAACTAGTGCCAGGTGTAATTTATGGTGGTGCAAAAGAGATTAATTTCTCTGCTCCTGCTGCTGCTTTTAAAGACATCGTTTACACATCTGAATTTATGCTTGCCAATGTTAAAATAGACGGAAATGCTTACCGTTGTATTTTAAAAGACCTGCAGTTTAACAAAGTAAGTGACTTACTTACTCATGTTGATTTTTTAGAACTGGTTGATGACAAAAAAGTTATTGCTACATTACCTTTAAAGTTTGTAGGTACACCAGTTGGTGTAAAAGCAGGAGGTAAATTAGTTACCAAAATGAAATTACTGAAGGTAAAAACATTACCAAAGTATTTAAAAGAGTTTATTGAGGTAGATATCAATAAACTGGAGTTAAATGAAAATATCAGGGTGGAAGATGTAAAAGCAGATAATATGGAAGTTTTAAACTCTCCACGTATTCCGATTGCATCTGTAACTATGACCCGCCAGTTAAAACAGGAAGAAGCAACAGCACCAAAAGCTGCAGCTCCGGCCGCTGCACCTGCTGCTGCAAAAGCCGCTGCACCTGCTGCTGCAAAAAAATAAAATACCTGATTCAATATAAAGGCCCCCGTTTTCGGGGGTTTTTTTATTGGTCATCCGGCCACTTACTGCCGACAGAATAAAGAGATATAAGAATAATACACAACCATTAAACTTTAATTACCTTTGCGCTCTTAAATTATTTTACAATGGGAATGGACAGGAACACCATTATTGGTTTTGTGTTAATAGGTGCTTTATTAATCGGGATGCTTTATATTAATAACCAAAGTAGCCAGGCTTTGCAGGCGCAAAAAAAGCGTGAGGCTGATTCTATTGCTGCACTTAAACCAAAGGTTGATGTAACAGCTGCCAAAATAGATTCACTTAAGACAGACACGTTACTTAAAGTAAAAAATCAGCAGGCTGTAACAGGGTTTAAGTTTGACACCACAAATAAAGAAGTGTTAACCGTGCTGGAGAACGAAGTATTGAAAATAACCTTTACCAACAAAGGGGCACAACCAAAATTTGTAGAACTAAAAAACTTTAAAACTTTTGACAATAAGCCATTAATGCTGCAATCGGGCAATTTTAATAAAATTACTTACGATATACAGTCAGGTGCAAACCAAACGGCTAAAACCGGTGATATGTTTTTTATCACAGGTGATACAAAAGAAAATGGCCAGGATAAATCTATAACATATAGCGTAAAAGACTCTACAGGAAAGGATATTATTACACATCAGTTCATATTGAAGAAAGGAAAAGAAGAGTACATGGTAGATTTTAATATCATCATGAATGGTGCTGATAAACTGGTTAGGCAAAGTACAATGAATCTGTTATGGCAAACAGAAGTGCCGCAACAGGAAAAAACATTGAGTTACGAAAGGCAACAGACACATATTTGCTATTTATACAATGGTAAGTATGACTTTGTTCAATTAGGAAGTGGAGGCAATGAAAAATTTGATAAACCTGTTGACTGGTTAGCGATTAACCCACAATTTTTTGTAACTACATTAATAGCAAAAAATAAATTTCAAAGTGCTGAATTAAATTGGGTCTCACCTTCCGATTCTTTAAAACTGGTAACGCAGGCAACTGCTAATTGTAAAGTTACTGTACCTGCAACTGGCGCAATTCCGTTACAATTGTATTACGGGCCTAATGATTATACTATATTGGATAAGTATGGTAACAACATGAACCAGATTGTTACCTATGGCAGTGGCCCTTTTGCATTTGTAAAATATATTAACCGTCATTTTTTATTGCCGGTATGGGATTTTATAAGGAGCCACGTAGCCAGTTACGGTATGGTAATTTTATTGCTAACATTGTTAATTCGTCTTATCACTTCCCCTATTCTTTATAAAAGCTACCTGAGTGGTGCTAAAATGAAGGTATTAAAACCAGAAGTAGATGCTCTAAAAGAAAAACTAAAAGATAAGAGTGGCACCCTGGATCAGCAGGCATTTAGTATGGAGCAAATGAAGTTGTGGAAATCAGCAGGTGTAAGCCCTTTAGGGGGCTGTTTACCGGCCTTGCTGCAAATCCCCATCTTTATGTCCTTGTATTATTTCTTTCAGGCTAATATAGCTTTAAGAGGCGAGGGCTTTTTATGGGCCAAGGATTTAGCAGCATATGATTCTATTTTCACATTTGGTCATATTCCAATCATCAATACACTATACGGCGACCATATCAGCTTATTTACTATAACTGCAACCCTGACCAGTTTACTTATTTCAATCTATAGTATGAGCTCTATGCAGGACAATACTAATCCTGTAATGAAATACATGCCCTACATTTTCCCTGTTTTACTATTGGGGGTGTTTAATAACCTGCCTGCTGCTTTAACATGGTATTATACAGTTTCAAATACGATTACATTGATTTTACAGATAATTATCCAGAAGTATATTATCAATCATGATAAAATTTTAGCTCAAATATCCGAAAATCGTAAAAAGCCTGTAAAACAAAGCAAACTTCAGGAACGTATACAGGCTATGCAGGAGAGCCAGAAAAAAATACAGGATTTAAAAAATAAGAATAATAAAAAATAAAAGATTGAGTTAAATTATATTGACCTGCAACCTATTAAATAGATTGCAGGTCTTTTTATTTAACAGGTAAAATTTCTTTGGCATGGGATTTTATTATCTTTATTAAAATTTTGTAAAAATGAAAAGTGTAAAAACGATAACAATGATAGCCGTATTATTATTTGCTGCTGTTTTCGCATTTGCACAGAAGACGATTTCTGAAGGAACGATGATATACGATATTGTAATACAATCGGGAAATAAAGAGCCACAGATTGCCGATGCATTAGATGGCGGTACAATAACAACTTATATAAAAGGTGGACAAAGCCGCTCTGATATGGTTAGTGCATTAGGTAAAGAAACTACCATTCATGATACAAAGACAGGGAATGCTGTAATTTTAAAAGAGTATAGTGGTCAAAAACTAATGATTACGCTTACAAAAGCAAATTGGGAGGCAAAGAATAAGGCATACGACGATATTAAGTTTGAATTTATTGACGAAACAAAAATAGTTGCAGGATACAACTGTAAAAAGGCGATAGCGAGTATGCCGGGGGGTAAATCTATAGTGGTTTACTACGCACCAGATTTGGCTATTGCTAATAAAGAATACAACAGTACATTCAAAAGCTTACCTGGCCTGGCAATGCAATACGAGTATGAATCAGGTGCAATGAAATATAAGTACACACTTTCTAAAATAAGTTTTGATCCTATCCCTGCGTCTAAATTTGATTTTCCAAAATCTGGTTACAGGATAATGACTTATGAAGAGAATCAGAAAATGAGAAAAGGCGGCGAGTAAGTAAAAAAAATATACTAAAATAAAAACCTCTCATTTTGAGAGGTTTTTATTTATTAATGAGGTCTGATAATTAATTTCATTCCGGTGTAGCCTGGTTTTATTTCAGGCATTATCACTTTCTGTTTATAAGGGATAATATAAACAGTATTTCCTTTTTGGTAAGTAACCAATGTGTTATTCAGTATAGTATTTCCAGAGGCTTGTTGCTTTACAAAAAAGCTTCCGCTATATTTTAAACCGTATTTAAGATTAAGAGAAACTGAATTACGTAAAACAGCAGGGGTACCGACATTTAATGTAACCTTTGTTTTATTCTTTTTCCCAATGCCTCTGTCAGCCAAAGCAATTTGTACTGAGCTAAAAAGCAAAAGTACAATAAGCGTTATCCTGGTCATTATAATCATTGGTGTTAATTTACAGTACAAATATATTAAAAAATATCTGGTATTTGTACACCGTTCATACATTCTTTTTACACTTCTTTAACGTTTTATAAGAAAAAAAGTTACAAAAACTTGTAAAGTTCTTTAAAAGGAGGTAATTTACAATAACTTATATCGCATGAGTAAATATCCTTACCGTCAGGACAGAGAGGAATTAAAAGAGTTATTGCAACAATACGATAACCTTAAAATGGGTAAGCCCAACTCTTTTATTGAGGAAGATTCCTTTGAGAGAATTATCGACTATTTTGATGAAAAAGAACAGCTATCTCTGGCACTGGAAGCTTCGGAATACGGCATACAGCAATATCCATATTCTGCAGCCTTGCTTTTACGCAAAGCAGATCTGCTTATCGCACTGCGCCGTTACAAAGAAGCCTTATATATTCTTGAACAAGCACAACTTCTTGATGGCAACGATACTAATCTTTATATTTTAAAAACAGACGCCTATCTGGCATTAGATCAGCAGGAAAAAGCTGCTGCTGTTTTAGAAGCTGCAATACAGGGTTTTGATGGCGAAGAAAAAATTGACCTGCTTTTTGAGCTTGCAGATGTATATGATGATTATGAAAATTTTGAGAAAATTTTCGACTGTCTGAAAACAATTTTAGAGCAGGAACCTAATAATGAAGAAGCATTGTACAAAATATGCTTCTGGACTGATTTTACCGGTCGCAATGAAGAAGGTATCCATTTACATCAGAAGATAATAGAAGATTTTCCTTTTAATGAACTGGCCTGGTTTAATCTTGCTGCTGCATACCAGGGATTGAAATTGTACGAAAAGGCAATTGATGCCTACCAATATGCTGTTGCAATTGATGAAAAATTTGATTACGCATGGCGGAATATGGGGGATGCGTTTTTACGTTTAAGAAAATATAAAGAAGCAATAGAGGTATTAGAAAAAGTATTGGAACTGGCCAGACCCGAAGAAGTGATTTATGAAGCTATAGGGCATTGTTATGATAAAATGGGCAATTTTGCACAAGCACGCTTTAACTATAAAAAAGCAGTACACCTGAATCAAGGGGATAGTCAGCTGCATTATAAAATTGCCTGTTCATATATGAACGAAGCTAATTGGAACAGTGCAATAAAAAATTTGGAAATAGCATTGCGTTTGCATCGCCTGCAACCCGAATACAACCTGGCAATGGGGCAATGCTTTATGGAAATTGGAAAATTGGATGATGCGATAACGTATTTTGGAAATGTGGTAAGGGTACGCCCCAAAAATATTAATGGCTGGCTTGAGTTGCTAAAGTGCCTTTACAAAGCAGACTTGCTGGATGATGCACTCGAATACGCAGGTTTTGCTTTTGAACAAACTGACGGCAAGGCTGTTTTTGTCTTTTACAAATCTGCCATTTTATTTGCAATGGGCAAATCAAAAGAAGCCACACTGCAATTGGAGCATGGGATGGCGCAAAACCCGAAACTGGTTAAAAAACTTATTGAATTAAATCCGGCTATTTTACAAAACCAGCAGGTGGTTGATATAATAGCCCGGTTCAAAAAGAAAAAATCAATTTAACTGACCTTTATCATGCAGCATAGTTGATTGACTATTGGCTAATTGTTTTTACCTTTGCGCCACTTAAAACAATAAGCATGAATTTTAATCTTTCTCAAATTCCCGACCGCAACCAAAAACCCCGTGACCATGGCATTACAATGGTAATGGACAAAGGATTAAGTGTGGAGGAAGCCAAAAATTTCATGAGCGTTTCTCATCCTCATGTAGATATTGTTAAACTTGGTTTCGGAACTTCTTTTGTTACGCCTAATTTAAAAGATAAATTAGAAGTCTATCGTTCTTACGATATACCCGTTTATTTTGGAGGTACCCTGTTTGAAGCTTTTTTAATACGTAACCAGTTTGAAGATTATATAAATGTGTGCAAAGAATTTGGGATTAGTTATATGGAGGTAAGTGATGGCTCCATAACCATACCTCATGCAGAAAAATGTGGTTACATTGAAAAACTAACCAAACATGGCATTGTTTTAAGCGAAGTTGGCAGTAAAGATGCAGCACATATTATTCCTCCCTATAAATGGATTGAATTGATGAAAGCAGAACTGGAAGCCGGTTCAACCTATGTAATTGCAGAAGCAAGAGAAGCAGGTAATGTTGGTATTTACCGCGGTACTGGAGAAGTAAGAGAAGGCCTGGTGCAGGAAATTCTTACACAAATACCCGAAGGAAAAATTTTGTGGGAAGCACCACAAAAAGCACAGCAACTATACTTTTTGGAATTGATTGGCTGTAATGTTAACCTGGGTAATATTGCGCCTACTGAAGTAATTCCCCTGGAAACAATGCGTATAGGATTACGTGGCGATACTTTCCATTTGTATTTAGATAAAAAAGAATCCTGATGAAGGTTTATGGGCTTATAGGGTATCCACTGGGGCATTCTTTTTCAAAAAAATATTTTACTGAAAAGTTTATCAATGAAGGAATTACCGGTTGTAGTTATGAAAACTTTCCTATACAAACCATCGATGAATTAAAAACTATACTGTCACAAAACCAAAACATTTGTGGGTTTAATATTACAATCCCTCATAAGCAATCAGTACTTTCTTTTCTTGACGACAGTTCAAACCTTCCGGATGGATTAAGCGCCTGCAACTGTATTAAAATCGTTAAAGGAAAATTGATTGGATATAATACTGATGTAACAGGCTTCGAAAAATCATTGCTTTTAAAACTGCAGGATTATCATACCAAAGCATTAATACTGGGTAATGGCGGTGCCGCCGAAGCAGTAAAATTTGTATTGAATAAACTAAGTATTTCTTTTAAAATTGTAAGCAGAAAATTACATAGCGATTCTCATTTAAGTTATGCAGATTTGAAAGAAGCCGTTATAACAGAACACCTGCTAATTATAAATACAACACCTGTTGGCACTTATCCCAAAGATGATGAATACCCTGCTATTCCTTACCAGTTTATAACTCCTGAACATTATCTTTTTGATTTGGTTTATAATCCTGCTAAAACCTTATTTCTTAAAAGGGGAGAAGAAATGGGTGCTGCAATAAAAAACGGAGCTGATATGCTGGAAATACAGGCGGAGGAAAGCTGGAAGATTTGGAATGACGAGCAATAATTTATGGATTCAATAAAATCCCTTTCAATTTTTCCGGTATAGCAACTACTTTTTTAATTACATAATCATAACAAACCATTCCTGTTTTTGCAAAAGCTAATACAATGTGCGTATTTTTTCTGTTAACAGATAATTGATAAAATAATTCAAAACTTACTTTAGAAATTTCGCCAACACTGATTATTATTTCAATTGTATCGCCATAAAAAGCTTCGTTTTTAAACTCAACTACCAGGTCGGCTAAAATTAATCCGGCACCTTCAATATTTAATTCGGTGTAGCCAAATTGTTGCAGCCATTGCATTCTTGCTTCATGTATAATTGAAACAAAAGCATCATTTCCTACATGGTTACCATAGTTGATATCGGTAATCCTTACAGGAACCGTAAGTACAGCAATCTTATTTTCCGGGATTAATAGTTTTACCCTTGCCATTTTTTCTTTAAAGATAAACGGGTTTTGTAACAAAATAAAGTGCCGGCTTTTATACCGGCACTTTTTGTATATATATAATTGGGTAAATCTATTTTTTTTCTTCAAGCACTTTGCTAAGCTCTATAATATCCATAAAATTTCCAAAAGATGGCGCTACAACATTATTTGTCATTTTATCTCTCCATGCAGCAAATGTGGTCTTCCATTTTGCACTTTCCTTAATTATCAAATCAAGGTTTTCCTCAGTTTCATCGCCGGTTAAATAACTGATAAGGTTCGAAAACTTGGAAGATACCTTTACCGTTTGGCCATCAGGACCGGTAACGCTTATGTAGGTATTGGGCGTATTCATCAAAGTAATATCCTGTGGTGTTTCACCTTTACTGTTTTGTAATTTTTCTTTGTTGGCTTCAGCCGGATCTGGAGCTAATGGTACTGTTTCATTTCCCTTTACATAATCAATAACCAGGACTTCCTCTACAGTTGATTTATTTTGAGCCGGGTTAATTATATTTTCATGGGAATCAGAGGCAGGCAAGGTTGTTTTTTCTACATCAACTTTTGGTGTGGTATTTTGTTGATTTTGTGGTGTTACAGCAGCTACAGATTCATTTATATTTGCTGGTTTTTCTTTACTGTTTAATAAAACTGTTGTTACAACTATTGTTAGAATAGCGGCTGCCGCTGCTATTTTTATATAAAGTGTCCTAACATTATTTTTTTTATTTTCAAATGGTACTACTGCGGCCCTGTCTTCATCGTTTAATTGCGCTGCAATATTTTTCCAGGCTAAAGCAGGAGGCTCTTCCTGGTGATTATACATCCTGGTAGCATAGTTGTCCGTATCCTCCCTATCAAGCGTATTAAAAATATTTACTAAAGCTGTAGCCGGGGGGGCAGCTTCGTAAGCAAGTATTTTGGTTGTTAAGTTACTGTCATTTTCCTGCTCCTCTTTGTCTAATTCATTGGCAATATTCATCCACACACCCTGGGGAGGTGTTTCTTCGTGACTGAGTATTTTATTTATCCAATTAACTGACATTTTTTAATTAAGGCCGGAGTTCGTTTTATTTAATTTTGTTTCCACCATCTTTTTTAAAATTCCTTTTGCTCTTGCCAACTGAGATTTACTGGTGCCTTCGCTAATACCTAAAATATCACCAATATCTTTATGCGAATAGCCTTCAATTACATACATGTTAAATACCTGCCTGTAGCCGGGGCTAAGCTCCTGTATCATTTTAATAATGTCTTTCTCGGCAAGGTTATCCAGTGCATTCCATGAAGGGTCTTCAATTACCAGTTCTTGTGAATCAGTGACGGATTGGTTTTTTACTGATTTTCTAAAATGTTCAATAGAGGTATTAACAAAAATTCTGCGTATCCATCCCTCAAAAGAACCTTCTCCCCTAAACTTTTCCAGGTTTTTAAAAATCTTTACAAAGCCGTCCTGCAAAAGATCCTGGGCATCTTCAGCATCTTTACAATACCTGAGGCAAACTGCATACATTTTAGATGCAAAGCGGTGATACAGCATTTCCTGCATTTTCCGGTTCTTGTTAAGGCATCCTCTTATTAAGTCGCTCTCCGGCACACTTAGGTTGCTTTCGGTATTCAATTTCAGATAGGTTTGTTAATGATGAATGTTTTTTGATCGTTTTCAACGGACACTTAAAAATTCAATCAGTTTTACCATTGCTTTTTTCCGGTGGCTGAACATGGATTTTTCTTCCATACTCATTTCCGCAAAGGTTTTATGGCTTCCATCGGGGATAAAGACGGGATCGTAGCCAAAACCGTTGCGTCCCTTCTTATCATCGGTTATTATCCCCGGGCAGATGCCTTCAAACAAATACTCTTTATCATTTAAAATCAAAGAAATAACCGTTCTGAAACAGGCTTTTTTGTTACTATGCAACTTTAAATTTTCCAATAATTTTTCAATATTGTTTTCAAAAGATCTGCCTTCACCTGCATACCGGGCACTTTTTACGCCTGGCTCGCCATTTAATGCTTCAACTTCCAGGCCAGTATCTTCGCTAAAACAGTTTTTATGGGTAAGCTTATGAATTACGCCTGATTTTTCAGACGCATTTGCCTCAAGTGTATCATGCGGCTCGGCAATTTCAATGTCAATACCAGCCTCTTTTAATGTAATAATATTAAAACTGTTACCTAAAACCAGCCTTATTTCATCAACCTTGTTTTGGTTATTTGTGGCAAATATCAGTGTCTCCATTGTGTTTTTTTATCAGCCAATAGCAAAAACCTGCTTCAGGCAATTCCATAATTTAGTTTTCTCTTCCTTATCTCCCTGCAGTACTTTTAAAGCCGGTGCAGCAACATAAACCTGGTTATTATATTTTTGAATTTGATAGTTAGGGAATTGCAATGGCAATTGTAATTGCGCCGGTGCAACACCAAAAAGTAATATTTTTTCGGCATGCAGCTGTTCCTCAATTTCGGTATAGTTAATGGATAATACTTTTGAAATATTTACCAGCGCAACATCTGCCATCGACAATTTACAAGCGGATAAAATGCCCATTAAAAAATTTAATTCTTCATCGGGTAAATAAATAGTGTTTGTATCATTTACAATAATGGCAATCCGCTTTTCATTCTTACCTAAATAAGCAAAAGCAGTTACTTCCGCTACTTGTGCCGAAGCTTTACCATCATTCAAATCAATTAATGAATTCTTAAACAAATCCTGTAAAACAATTGCCGGCAATTGAATATTATCTAAACTCATAAAAGCATACTTTAAGCGCTGTTTTTTTCGTTTCTTTGCAGTAAAATTAATGAATATGACAGCAGCTGCAGATATAATTATAACAAAAGCAGAACAAAGTAAATTAAAAGACATTAATCTGGAGAATCTTCCGTTTGGCAAATACTTTACCGATCATATGCTGGAAGTGGATTACGAAGATGGGGAATGGAAGAATGCCGAGATCAAACCTTATCAGCCTTTACTACTGTCGCCTTCATTGGCAGCATTACATTATGGCCAGGCCATTTTTGAAGGTATTAAAGCTTATAAAAATGCCGATGGCGAAGCGTTTATTTTTCGCCCTATAGATAATTTTAAAAGGTTTAATATTTCTGCCGAAAGAATGGAAATGCCGCAGGTACCCGAGGAAATATTTATGGAGGGCATGCGTATGCTTATTGAAATTGATAAAAGCTGGATACCGGGACAAAAGGAACATTCTTTATACATTCGTCCCTTTATGTTCAGCAGCGATGAAATGATAGGGGTTAGGCCAAGTGAAAAATACAAATTCATGATCATTTTAAGCCCTACAGGTCCTTATTATGCTGCGCCGATGCGTATTAATGTAGAAGAAAAGTTTGTACGTGCCGTACCGGGTGGTATTGGCTATGTAAAGGCTGCCGGAAATTATGGTGCAGCAATGTATGCAACTGCCGAGGCTAAAAAAGAAGGCTACGACCAGGTTTTGTGGATGGATGCCTTGGAACACAAATATGTACAGGAATGTGGTACGATGAACGTGTTTTTTATCATTAACAATACAGTTATTACCCCCGATCTTACTTCCGGAACCATTTTGGGAGGTGTTACCAGGGATAGTGTAATTGCCTTGTTTAAAGAAATGGGATTTACCGTAGAAGAACGTCCTATCAGCATAGATGAGATTATGGATGCCCATAAAGCCGGTACTTTAACGGAGGTGTTTGGCACAGGTACTGCCGCAACCATTTCCTTTATAAAAGAGCTGAAATATAAGGACTACGCCATGAAATTTGATGAGGGGAAGTGGAAGGCTGCCCCTGAGGTTAAAAAAAGGATGGATGCCATTAAATACGGTTTAGCCCCCGACACACATGGCTGGATGTATAAAATATAACCGGTATAAGTATAACCGAAACTCAATAACCGCCTCCATTTGAGGCGGTTTTTTAATAAATGTTGATAAAAAATCATTTTTTTCTTTATTAAGTTTTAGATTTCCGATGAGAATTCCTACCTTTGCCGTCCGAAAAATAAAAGCATAATAATGCCTACAATTCAACAGTTAGTAAGAAAAGGAAGACAAATTATTAAAGCAAAGAGCAAATCAAGAGCTTTGGATAGTTGTCCGCAGCGTCGTGGTGTATGTACAAGAGTATATACCACAACACCTAAAAAACCAAACTCTGCGTTACGTAAAGTAGCCAAGGTTCGTTTAACCAATAAAATTGAGGTTATTGCCTACATACCAGGTGAAGGACACAATTTACAGGAACATAGTATTGTATTGATACGTGGTGGAAGGGTTAAAGATTTACCAGGTGTACGTTACCATATTGTACGTGGTAGTTTAGATACTGCCGGTGTAAAAGACCGTAAACAAAGCCGCAGTAAATACGGTACTAAAAAAGAAAAAGCTAAAAAATAATAGTACACAATTTTTAAAAACGGTTGAGTAAAGTTTTAATACTTGAAGAAATTCAGCCTAAAATCAAAATTAAACAATGCGTAAATCACAACCGAAAAAGATACCCTTAGCACCAGATCCAAAGTTTAACGACAAACTGGTTACCCGTTTTGTAAACAACTTAATGTGGGCTGGTAAAAAAAGTGGAGCTTATATCGTTTTTTATGATGCTTTAGATAAAGTAGCTAAACAAACCGGTGAAAACGGTTATGAAGTTTGGAAAAAAGCATTGGCGAACATTACGCCTGGTGTTGAGGTAAGAAGCCGCCGTATTGGTGGTGCAACTTTCCAGATACCTGCAGAGGTACGTGCTGACAGAAA
>JAYVJU010000302.1:0-4507 GCA_043769035.1 Ferruginibacter sp. | reverse complement strand
AACATAGCGGTCGAATTTATATGCCGCCGAACTGAAGCCATGCAGTATAAGTGCTTTCTTTTGCTGCGGATGATTCCAGCGGTGGCCTTTTACTGTTTTATTATTAAGGAAAAATTGTAATGCTTCAGCATGCTTCGGATCTTCCTTACGTTTTGTTTTTGCAAAAGGCGTACAAAATAATTGAAAAGCCTGTTCAGCGGCTTTCTTTTTTCTGACTAAAGCGGTTAGTTTAATTTTTGTTTGTATGTATGTAATTCCTAATCTTTGCTTAAGTTTCATCTCAACAAAGATACTGTTATGCGGATTGTAATGATAGGCTCGGGTAACGTAGCCACAGTTTTGAGCCGTTTGTTTAATAAAAATAACCACCAGGTTATACAGGTAATGAGCAGGCATACCCCCAATGCCAAAATACTGGCCGATGAATTGGGTTGTGCCTATACTAATTATGATGGCGTAACCGATATGAGTGCCGACTTATACGTAGTGGCAATAAAAGATAGTGTGCTTTTCGACCTGAATAAATCCTTTCACCTGGGTAATAAACTAATAGTACATACTGCAGGTTCAATTACTAAAGATGTGCTGCAGGATATTTCTACAAACTATGGTGTGTTGTACCCTTTGCAAAGTTTGCGGAAGGAAATTGAAGCCTTACCGGAAATACCTTTTTTAATAGAGGGTAATAATGATGAGTCGGTTGTATTAATTGAAGATTTTGCTAAAACATTGTCACCGGTTGTAAAGCGGACTACAGATGAAGACCGCCTGAAGCTGCATGTGGCAGGTGTGGTGGTTAATAATTTTACCAACCACCTGTATTCGGTTACAGAAGATTTTTGCCAGAAAGAAAATATTGATTTTAAAATTTTATTGCCCCTGATACAGGAAACGGCTACAAGAATTGCGGCATTCTCTCCTAAAGAAGTACAAACCGGCCCTGCTGTGCGTAATGATGTATTTACATTGGATAAACACCTGCGTTTGCTGTCGGCACATCCCAAATTAAAATACCTGTACCTTAAATTAACAGACAGTATAATGAACCCCTGATATTATTTATGTGGGAAAACAATGTCTGTTCTCACTTTGTAAGGATCAAGCGGTTTACCGGTCTTATCAACAGGGTCATCTATATAAATTTCGTAAGGCGCACCATTGCCGGATTTCTTTGCATCTTTTAACCATTCTTTAAGAGCATCGTATCCCTGCGACAATAAATCATAGGGGCCATAAAAATGCGCTACCACTGCACTGTCGCTGCTCATTTCTTTTACAAAAACACCTTTAGGTAATTTAGCCGGCTTTTTATTTACAGGAATGCCTGCTTCAAAAAAGTAGGGTGCTTTTACTCCTTTATACCATGCCATTGGTGCCCCGGTTGCTTTAATGCCATTCTTTTTTAATGCGTCGGCAAGTTTAACGCCATATATCTGCCCCAATTTTAAACCAATGCGGTCAAATGTTGTGGCACTGTCTTTCATGTAAACAACAATTCTTTTTGGGGCAATAGTATCCAGTATATTGATGATGGCTGGCTTAACCACTGTTGTTTTTTCAACTGGGTTTTCGGTAACTTTTGTTTTAACCGTATCAGTTTTTGTTTCTGCAGTTTTTTTATCACTGCCATTGCAGGCGCAAAAGATAATAACCGTTCCGGTAAATACAGTGGTTTTTAAAATAGCAAGGTTTGATTTCAGTATAGTATGCATTTGTATTGAATTAGAACTGGAAATTAGTAAATACTTGCTTAGTTTACAAGTATTGCCGCAATATGTTTTTATTATGATTGCTTAATATTTTCCTGTATTGGTAATTTAAAGTAGGTTTGCACTCCGAAATTTGCAGCATGTACACAATAACATTTAAATTTGAACAGAAGGGGCTTGAGCCGGTTACACTTGATAATATTGCAGACGACCAGTCGATACTGGAAGTTGCGTTAAAGAATAATATAGACCTGCATCATAACTGTGGTGGTGTTTGTGCCTGCAGTACCTGCCATTTATACCTGGAACAGGGAGAAGGTTTTGTAGAAGAACTGAGTGACAAAGAAGAAGATTTTATTGACAGGGCTATAAGCCCCCGGTTAAATTCCCGTTTGGGTTGCCAATGTGTGTTGCTGGAAGGCAGCGGTAGTATTATGGTAACCTTGCCGGATCAAACCCAATTTTTAGGGGAATAAAACAGGTTAACTGGTTAATTGGTTTATTAGGTTACTAGTACTTCCAATCAACTAATCGACCAATTAACAAATAAACTAATTAACTATACCATGAGTTTTGAATTACCCATTCACTGGAACGATTACGAGGATATTGCCATGAAATTGTACGAACGCTTTGGCGACGATTTTAATGAAAGCAAAATTTACCGTATCCGTTTTACAGATCTGCATAAATGGATTTTAGAGATACCGAGTTTTGTTGGCAAGGCCGAGGAAAGCAATGAAGGGCATCTTGAAATGATACAAAGTACCTGGGTATATGAATGGAGGGATAATCAAAAATGAAATGCAGCCCCAAACCCCTGAAGGGGCTTAACCACTTTTTTAATTATAGTGTTTTCAAAATACAAACTTTATAAAATAAATTATTCACTTTAAATCTAAGTTCCTCTTTAGGGGACAGGGGCGCATATGCTACAACTTTTTAAACCAATTAAAACCTTTGTGTTTGATGTAGATGGTGTACTTGCCATAGACACCATGATTGTAATGCCCGATGGCGAACTGGTACGCAGTATGAACAGTAAAGATGGCTATGCTTTACAATTGGCAGTTAAAAAAGGATATCATGTGGTCATCATTACAGGAGGAAATTCGGAAGCCGTAAAACAACGATTGGTAAAACTTGGCGTTACAGCAGTTTTTTTAGGTGTGCATAATAAGCAGGAAAAACTAAAAGCCCTTGCACAGGAATACAACCTGAACTTTAATGAAATGCTGTACATGGGTGATGATATTCCGGATTATGTGGCCATGCAATTAACAGGCTTGCCTTGTTGCCCTGCTGATGCAGTGCCGGAAATAAAACAGATCAGCAAATACATTTCTCCATTTACCGGCGGCTATGGCTGCGGCAGAGATGTAATTGAAAAAGTGCTGAAACTTAACGGACACTGGGATGTTGATACCTCACTTACTTCTACCTGAGTATTTTTTATTGTTTCACTATTAACTTTTCAATTACTAACTTCGGCACATAAACAACCACATGAAATTAGTAGCCGCATTTTTACGCCTTATCCGCTGGCCCAACCTGGTGTTTATTGTGGTTACACAGTGTTTGTTTTATTATTTAATTACACTAACCATTTTTAACAACTATACAACCGTACCGGTTTTATCAGAAAAACTATTCTGGTGCATTGTAATTTCTTCTGTGTTTATTGCGGCTGCCGGTTATATTATCAACGATTATTTTGACCTGAATATAGACAGGGTTAATAAACCCGATAAACTGGTTGTAGAAAAAATAATTAAAAGGAGATGGGCTATTGTCTGGCATCTCGTTCTTTCATTTGCCGGGTTAGTTATCAGCACCTGGGTTTGTGTTAAGTTGTTTGACTGGCATACATTATTGGCAGGTACAATTAATCTTTTTTGTGTGATTGCTTTGTGGCTGTATTCAACAAATTATAAACGGCAGTTATTGATAGGCAATATTTTAATATCGCTGTTAACGGCCTGGACAATTCTTATTCTGTACCTGATAAATATAAAAGCTTCGTTTGCCGGAGATAAAATTGTAAGCGAATTTTATAGAAATTATCAAATGGCAAGTACAAAACTTTTTAAATATGCGGTATTGTATGCCGGTTTTGCTTTTATAATATCATTGATAAGAGAAGTGATAAAAGATATGGAAGATATGGAAGGTGATGCAAAATATGGCTGCAAAACAATGCCCATTGTGTGGGGCATACCTTCTACAAAAGTTTTTACAGCGGTATGGTTAATTGTTGCAGTTGCTGCGCTGGTAATTATACAGGTTTACGCATTATATTTAGGCTGGTGGTGGAGTGCGGCCTATTGTGTTGTAACTATAATTATTCCTTTATTGTGGATATTAAAAAAACTATACAAAGCGCAGGTAGCAAAAGATTATCACCAGTTGAGTACTGCAATAAAATTAGTAATGCTGGCAGGTATTTTATCCATGATCTTCTTTAAAATTTATTCCTGATCTTTCCTGTACTACAACTATGCAAAAAATAATTTTAGCCTCCCAGTCTCCCCGCCGCAAACAATTACTGGAATGGGCCGAAGTGCCGTTTGAAATTATAGTACTGGAAACAGATGAATCTTACCCGGCAGGTTTACCGGTGGCCGAAGTAGCCGTACACATTGCAAAAAATAAAGCCTTAGCCATACAGCAATCAAATAATAGCAGCATTCCCATACTTGCAGCAGATACCATTGTTGTTTTAAACAATGAAATAATAGGTAAGCCAAAAGACAGGGAAGATGCGATCAGTATTTTAACAAAACTCTCCGGGCAAAGAC
>JAYVJU010000301.1:0-3955 GCA_043769035.1 Ferruginibacter sp. | reverse complement strand
TTGTGATATTTCAATTGCAGTAAGTGCACCTAAAGGTTTGGTAGTGCCGGTTATAAGGAATGCAGAAAGTTTAAGCATGGCTGATATTGAAAAGAAAGTAGTGGAGCTGGCAACAAAGGCAAAGGAGAATAAATTAACCATTGAAGAAATGACCGGCGGTACATTCACTATAACCAATGGCGGTATTTTTGGTTCTATGATGAGTACGCCAATCATTAATATTCCGCAGTCGGCTATTTTGGGTATGCATAATATATTGCAGCGGCCAATGGCAGTAAACGGGCAGGTAGTAATTAAGCCAATGATGTACCTGGCTTTAAGTTACGATCACCGCATTATTGATGGCCGGGAATCAGTAAGTTTTTTAGTACGGGTTAAAGAATTGCTGGAAAATCCTGCATTATTATTATTTGGAAAAGACCCTGTAAAAAGCCTGCTGGAATTATAAGGTAAAAACAATTTGAAAATATTTAAGCCTGTACTTATCGGTACAGGCTTTATTTTTGTAGTAATGCGTTACCAATCCTGGATAAATACAACTAAAAAAATTATTGAATCCTACCAGGGTAATGAACCCTTATCTGCTTTTTTAAAAAAATATTTTGCTGCTAATAAAAAATACGGCTCTACCGACAGGAGGCAGATCGCAGCACTTTGTTATGGTTATTACCGGTTAGGTAAAGCAGCCATAGCAACATCGGTAGAAGAAGATATTTTAACCGGAGTTTTTTTAAGCGAACAGTTGTATAACGAAGTAGTGGCTTTTTTTAAACCGGAGTGGAAAACAGAAATAACAAATTCTGTTGCGGAAAAAATTGCGTTGGTAAATTTTCCTGTAAAAAAAATTTTCCCGTTTAAGGCAGAATTAACGGCAGCAGTAAACCATCAAAAATTTTGCGAATCGTTTTTGAAACAACCTAAATTGTTTTTAAGGGTAAGGCCACATAAAAAAAATATTGTGGTGCAAAAAATACAAAAAGCAAAAATCCCCCTGGCTTTAATTGACGAAGACTGCATTGCATTATCTAATGCTACTAAACTGGATGATATAATTGACGCCGACAGAGAAGCAGTAATACAGGATTATAATTCTCAACAGGTGTTTAATTTTTTAAAAACATTTGACTTAGGAAAAAAGGCGGCAACAGCATGGGATTGCTGCGCTGCCAGTGGCGGAAAATCAATT
The DNA here is from genome assembly GCA_043769035.1 of Ferruginibacter sp. Lineage (GTDB taxonomy): Bacteria > Bacteroidota > Bacteroidia > Chitinophagales > Chitinophagaceae > Ferruginibacter. The sequence goes on along the minus strand of JAYVJU010000301.1, from coordinate 2,769 downwards.
TTATTGTATGATGTATTGAAAAGAAATGTTGAGCTTACTGTATCGGATGTAAGGCTTACCATTTTATTAAACCTTCATCAGCGGTTTACAAAAGCAGGTATAAAAAATTACAATTATTTTATTGCTGATTTAAATACACCCGGCTTTCAGTTTCCTCCATTAACAACAAAAGGTACACAGGCATCAGTGCCATTTAATAATTACCAACTTATTGTTTGCGATGCCCCCTGTACCGGCAGTGGCACCTGGAGCCGTACTCCCGAGAACCTGTTTCATTTTAAAACATCGGCCATTGATGATTTTGCCGACAGGCAAAAAAAAATTGTGGCTAATGTAATTCCATACCTGCAAAAAGATGGGTTGTTTTTTTACATTACCTGTTCGGTATTTAAAAAAGAAAATGAAGAAGTAGCTGCTTTTATACAGGAAAAATTACAGCTGCAATTGCTGCATATGGAATTATTTAAAGGCTACGATAAAAAAGCCGACTCGATGTTTGTAGCCGTATTTAAAAAATAATTACCGCTTCATTATTTTCTTTACCACTTCTTTTTTGCCATTCAGTTTTACTGTGATGTAGTAAATGCCGGCACCAAATGCCTTCATTGGTATGCTGTAGGTTTGCCCGCCTGCTGCCTGTTGATTATTTATAGTGTATAATTTTTGCCCTGCAGCATTATGCACAGCTATTTCTGTTTTAACTCCGGCAATTCTTATAACAGCAACAGTAAGTTTATCACTTACGGGATTAGGACTTATAGTAATTTTTTCCTGTACAACCGGGCAAAGCTGTATATCATTAGTTAAAGTAACCACGGCTGTATCTGAACATCCGTTGCTATTGGTGGCTATTAATTGATAGTTGCCCGTTGTTGTTGCAGCAGCTGGATTTGAAACAGCAGTGCCATTCAAGGTCCATACTGTTGTTAAGCCTGTTGTTGTAAATAAAGCAGTTAAATTAAAACTGCTGTCGCTGCATTTGCTTACAGCTTTATCAATACCAAGGTTTGGCTTGCTTAAAAAGTTTGCTGTAGCTAATGTTGTATCAGCACAACCCGAAGTGTTGGTGGCAATTAATTGATAAGTGCCGGCAACAATTACTGCTGATGGCGTTGCAACATTTACACCACTTAAAGTCCATACTGTTGTTAAACCGGTTGTGGTAAATAAAGTAGTCAGGTTTATACTGCTGTCTCTGCAAACAGTAACATTTTTATCGGCACCAAGTGTTGGTTTTGGTATAAAGTTTACAGTTGCAGAATCTAAATAAAAGCTGGTGTCGGCAGCAATATTCATTTTAAGGCGGTACTTGATAACAGTGCCTGTAATAAGGCTGAGATCATCGTTAAAAGTAAAGTTTCTAAAAGCAAAACCACCTGCAGAGTTTTGTGTACTTATTGCGATGTAATTATTATCAGTTGGTAATTTTCTTTCTACTACAATACTAATTACTGAATCTGTTTTTACCGTCCATTGTAAATTGGTTCTGCAATTAGTTTGTGTAACCTGTTGCGTAAAGCCCTGCTTAATTAATGCTGCAAATGCTTTTTTCATGTCGGGAATACCATAGCCTGTTCTGTCGTCGGGGGTTGCAGCTCTGTTGCCTGCCTGCTGCATGGTGTTAATAATCGTCATGTTATTCACTTCGGGGAAAGCCTGCCATAAACAACTGGTAAGGCCGGCCATATTGGGGCAGGCAAAAGAAGTGCCACTGCCGAAAATGGGTAACCCGGTGCTGCTGCTTGCAACAACAGCATTTACGCCAACTGCTGCAACGGAAGGTTTTATCTGCCCATCGCTGCTTGGGCCATAACTGCTGAACCCTCCAACAATACCTCCAACACTTACAGCACCAACAGCCATTACACTATCAGCATCTGCAGGAGAAATTAAATAATGCCAGCTGCCCGATCCCTCATTGCCTGCTGCAACAACTACCAGCATACCTTTTTTGGCAGCGGCATCTGCAGCTTTTGCAATGATGGTTTTATTGCCATTCATATCGGCATAGGTATAATTGAAAACTGCATTGTCAAAAGTGGAATAGCCTAATGATACAGAACAAATATCCACCCCTAAACTATCAGCCCTTTCTGCCGCCGCAGCCCAGTTTTGCTCTTCAATAGGATATTCTGTAGCAGCATCTTCGGTTCTGTATAAATAGAAAGATGTTTTTGGCGCAGTGCCCACAAATGTACCGGGCATATTTGCAGCAATGGTACTTAAGCAGTTGGTACCATGTGGATGATCTTCATTTACAGTGGCATTACGACTTACAAAATCCCAGGTACCCAATACCTGTCCATTATTTCTTATGCTATCAAAAGTTGGAAGGGTTAAGTAGTTGGTAAACCCTGCATCAATCACTGCCATTTGCATGCCTTCTCCTCTAAAACCACGGTTGTGTAAAAACTCGCCATTATGTATGTGCACCTGCCCGTATGATGAACCATAATTATAATAATCAGCCGTTACATTTTGCGGAAGAGGAGGAGTAACTGCACCTGCTTTATCCGGCGCATCTAATTTTTTATTTACAGGTATATCTTCATGCTGTACCCTGGTTGCGGCAGGGTTTGCAGCAATTACAAAAGGGAAAGTATTTATTTTAGCCAGTGCAGCTGCATCATTGGTTTGTATTGCTACCTGGTTTAACCATTTGGAAGAATTTAAAACGGTAACTGCACCCGCAAGGCGGATACTGTCAATATATCTTGGGGTGATGGGCAGATCCATTGAATCTATTGCAATGGAATATCTTGTACGGCG
>JAYVJU010000300.1:0-5669 GCA_043769035.1 Ferruginibacter sp. | reverse complement strand
AAATATCCTAACGAATTATCAATTATAAGTAAAAGAATTGATCCGGCACCCGGCACACACTCCATAAAATACAGTTCCGAAATTGATGATATTGAAATTATACATACCGCTCACAGCCGCACAGGCTTTGCTACCGGTGCAGTTTTAGCAGCGGAGTTTCTGCATAATAAAAAAGGCATTTACAGCATGAGCGATGTATTGGGCTTTTAAATAAATTTTATGAAACTGTTTGTACTGTTGCTGTATGTATTATTATTTGGTCCGTTTTTAACCAGAGGCCAAAGCAGTAAAATTGATAAGCTTACCGCACAGCTTGCTAAAGCTGTTACTTACAAAGATAAAACGGACATTTACAACCAACTTTCTTCCGAAATAAGAGTAACCAACGCAGATAGCGCAATAAACCTTGCCTATAAAGCTCATGAATTAGCCACGAAAAATAATTATACCTATGGCGAAGGCACCGCTTATTTATGCATTGCCCTGGCAAATATTGTTAAAGGTAAATATGAGTTTGCTTATGAAAATGCTACGAAGGCAACAGCTATTGCTGAAAAGATTGGCAGCGATTCTTTACTGGCCTACTCTTTTACGGTAGTTGGAGCTTACTATTACAACAAAGGCAGCTACGATCAATCAATTGAAAAATGTTTACAGGCTGTAAAGATTTTTGAAAAAATAAATAACCCCGTTGGTATACTAAAAGCAAAAAATATTATGGCACAGGTATATCAGCTGAAAAATGATATACCAAGAGCGGAAAAAATATTAAAAGAAAACCTGGCTTTGTTCCCAAAAGCAGATGACCCAAAAATCAAGGTTTCTATACTCCACACATTGGCAAATATTTACGGTATGCAGGGTAAATTTGCCGAAGCACTTGAACTTGATAAACAAGGTTTGGTTTTATGTGATGCTGAAAACCTTGAGTTTTTAAAGTCGCAGCTTTTTGACAATATGGCCAATTGTTATATGTACAGTAACCGCTTTGCCGAAGCAAAACAGTATTTTATAAAATGCCTGGCCATCGACTCTTTTTTTAATAATAAAAAACAAATGGCCGATACCTATTTAAATTTAGGTAACCTGTTTTTAATGCAAAAAAAATATGCCGAAGCAAAAGATAATTTATTCCGTGCAATTTCATTATCCGACAGTACAGGTTATAAGCAAGGACAATTTAGTGCTTACCAATTACTAAGCGATGTTTATAAAGCCACCAATGAAAGTGACAAAGCTGTTACAGCACTTCAAAAAGCCTACAGTGTTAAAGACAGTATGATTAATGAACGTACGGAGAGTAAAATTGCAGAATTAGAAACCGTATATCAAACAGAAAAAAAAGAGCAGCAGTTAAAATTACAGAAAGTAGAAATTACAAAAAAGAATTACCTGCTTATCGGTTCGGTTTTAGGAATACTGTTGTTGATTGCAGCCGGATTTTCTTTTTACAGAAAACGGCAATTGCAGAATGAAGTGCAGTTGCAAAACGAAGTAATGAAACAACAGGATCTGGCTACCAAAGGAATAATTACTGCCGAAGAAAATGAGCGCAAAAGAATAGCAGCCGACCTGCATGATGGCGTAGGACAATTGATGAGTGCTGCAAAAATGAACCTGTCTGCTTTTGAGAATGAAATACAATTCAGCAATGAAAGCCAGAAAATTTCGTTTGAGAAAGTGATAGCACTTGTAGATGAAAGCTGCAAAGAGATAAGAAGTGTAAGCCACCAGATGATGCCGAATGCTTTATTAAAAAGTGGGCTGGCCAGTGCTATAAAAGAATTTATTGACAAGCTGGACAGCCGTGTACTTAAAGTAAACCTGCATACCGAAGGCCTTGACGAAAGGCTTGACAGTAATGTGGAAACTGTTTTATACAGGGTTATACAGGAATGTGTAAACAATGTAATTAAACACGCTGGTGCAAACACCCTCCATATTTCGCTTATTAAGGATGAGGATGGCATTGCCGCCACTATAGAAGATAACGGTAAAGGCTTTGATACAAAAGACAAATTAAAATTTGAAGGCATAGGTTTAAAAAATATCGCATCCCGTATCGGTTATTTAAAGGGCACGGTAGATTTTGACAGTAAACCCGGCAGCGGTACATTGGTGGCAATACACGTTCCAATTGCTTAATCAGGAAAATACTTTATTTTCGGTTATAATCTTTAAATGAAAAACTCAAAAATATTACTTGCCATTGTAGATGATCACCAGATTGTAATAGATGGGTTAAAATCTTTATTGCAGGGCTACGACCAGTTTAAAGTTGCGCTGGAATGTACCGAGCCTCTGCTGATGCCGCAATTACTGGAACAAACAAAAGTTGATATTTTATTAACCGATGTAATGATGCCGGGTATGAACGGTGCAGAACTTTCTAAAATAGTACACAAAAAATTTCCTGAAATAAAAATACTGGCGCTTAGTATGAGCGGTCAGGGCGATTTGGTAAACCAGATGATTACTGATGCTGATATTGCCGGGTATGTTTTAAAAAATATTGGTAAAAAAGAATTGATTGAGGCATTGGAAAAAATTTCGGAAGGCGGTATTTATTTCAGTGATGAAGTGTTACAGGAAATGACCAAAGCCAGTGAAATAAAAAAAGAAAGCGAAGAGGCACACCTTACTGCAAGAGAAATAGAAATTATTAAACTAATAGAAAAAGAATACAACAATAAACAAATTGCCGAAGCCCTTTTTTTAAGCGAACGTACAGTAGAAACACACCGGAAAAATATTTTTAGAAAAACAAAAACCTCCGGGGTGATAGGCTTGATTAAATTTGCGTACGAACATAAACTGATTTAAATAATTCACATTAAAAAATCCTGCATCGCTGCAGGATTTTTTAATATACTGTTTACTTAAATTTTTAAAATCTGTAAGCCAATCTTATTCCTGCGGCTCCCAATCTTCCTCCATTTTTTGAATAGCCGTCATATTTAAGGCTTACATCAACCGCTTTATCCGTTTTGGTATTAAATTCATACCCCAGCATTCCGGTATATGCAAAAGCTGTACCACCGCCACTATTAGTAAAAAAACCGGCACCAAATTGTGCTCCGGCATAAAACCCTTCAGAGAGAAAATATTTAACCCCTGCTTTAACCGGAACAATTCCTGCGGCCTTATATTTAAGCCCAGCCCCATATGACCGACCGGCATAAGATATAAAACCCATCGTAAGGGTAAGATTTGTTGACTTTGCTATATTAACCTCTCCCTGGGCCGTAGCACCAATACCTATAGAATGGGAGTCATTAAAATCACCTGTTGCAAAGCCTATCTCCGGACCAATACTAAAATGGCCTTTAGTATCACTTCCCTTTTGAGCAAAAGCTCCTGTACAAATTGCACTGATTGCAAGAATTAAAAATACTTTTTTCATATTACGTGTTTTAGGTTGTAAAATTAAAGAACAGCAAGATAGCTGTTACAATTGAGTTCGTTAAAATTTTGTTGCTATAAATTATCCAGCATATCTTTTGTCATCCTGCTTAAGTCATACTCTTCCTTCCAACCCCAATCTTTTCTTGCTACAGAATCGTCAATACTCTGCGGCCAGCTGTTAGCGATAGCCTGCCTGTAATCGGATTTGTAGGTAATAGTAAATTCCGGGATATGTTTTTTTATTTCTGCGGCTATTTCTTTTGGTGAAAAGCTCATCCCCGATAAATTGTACGATGTACGGACTGCTATTTTTTCTGCAGGGGCTTCCATCAAATCAATAGTTGCCTTAATAGCATCGGGCATGTACATCATGGGCAGGTAAGTGTCTTCACTTAAAAAACATTCGTATTTTTTTTCTTCTTTTGCTTCATTAAAAATTTCTATCGCATAATCTGTAGTGCCGCCACCTGGTGCAGATTTATAAGAGATCAATCCCGGATAACGAAGGCTTCTTACATCTACTCCAAAACGCCGGTGATAATAGTTGCACCAGAACTCGCCGGCATATTTACTGATGCCATAAACGGTAATAGGTTCTATAACGGTTTGCTGAGGGCAATTTTGTTTTGGCGATGTTGGCCCAAACACAGCAATGGAACTTGGCCAGTAAACTTTTGTCAGCTTTTCTTCCCTGGCAATATCCAGCACATTTAACAGGCTCTGCATATTCAGGCTCCAGGCAAGGTTAGGATTTTTTTCGCCGGTGGCAGATAAGATAGCTGCCAGTAAATATATCTGTGTAATATTTTGCCGTATCACCTGCACATGCAGCATTTCTTTATTCATTACATCAAGACTTACATACGGGCCTGTACCTTTCAGCAAGTCGTTCTCTTCTCTTAAATCAGATGCCACTACATTAGCGTTACCGTAAATTTTTCTTAATGCCAATGTAAGTTCCACCCCTATCTGGCCGCTGGCGCCGATTACTAATATTTTCTCTTTAACCATAACAGTTGTTTATTCTTTATGTAAATGTAGAATTGAAAAACGAATATTGTAGTTTTGCCTTATGAAAAATTATTTACAGGATCTTTTCAGCAAACAACAATACGATAAAAACAATTTTTTTTTAATTGCCGGCCCTTGTGTGGTGGAAAGCGAGGAGTTAGTAATGGAAGTGGCAGATAAAGTAAGCACCATTTGTAAAAACCTCGGCATCCCTTATATTTTTAAAGCATCGTACCGCAAAGCCAACAGAACCTCCGCATCTTCTTTTACTGGGTTAGGAGATGAAAGCGGTTTATCGCTGATAAAAAAGGTAGGTGATACCTACCAACTACCCACGACATCCGACATACATGCACATGATGAAGCTGCAGAAGCAGCAAAATATGTTGACATTTTGCAAATACCCGCCTTCCTTTGCCGCCAAACAGATTTGCTGATTGCTGCAGCTGAAACAGGGAAGATAGTAAACGTAAAAAAAGGCCAGTTTTTAAACGGCCCCTCCATGAAATTTGCTGTAGAAAAAATTAAAAATGCCGGCAATGATAAAGTTGGTTTAATAGAAAGAGGCAATACTTTTGGATACCAGGATCTGGTAGTTGACTACCGCAATATTACCTGGATGAAAGCAATTGAAGTACCGGTAATTATGGATTGTACACATTCTTTACAACAACCCAATCAAAGTGGCGGTGTAACCGGCGGCAACCCCGAACTTATTGAAACTATTGCCAAAGCCGCTATTGCTACCGGTGCCGATGGGCTGTTTATTGAAACGCACCCCAACCCGGCAATAGCAAAAAGCGATGGAGCAAATATGCTTAAACTGAACCTGTTGCAGCCATTACTGGAAAAATTGGTACGCCTGCGGCAGGCAGTAGTATAAAAAAAGCCCTGAACATTCAGAGCCAATGATATAGGATAGAATAAGACCAAAAAATTTGCAAAAATTGCCGCAAATTTTTAGTAAGATTTTAAAACGGGGCTAAATATTATATACCAAAATTATACCAAGAATGCCATTTGTAATGTGTAAATCAGACACACCAATGACTGCAAAAGGCATAAAAGCAGAAATAGCCTTTTATATCTGGCTTGGTAATACGTTAAACTCTTTTTTATAGGCGATGGTAAAATTGCTTAAATTTTTAAACCCAAGTGCCATACCGGTTTCTTTAACAGAGTATTTTTTTGTACGCAGTAATTGCCGGGCTTTTAACATGCGGTTTTTCTGGTAATACTCATAAAGGCCAAGC
>JAYVJU010000299.1:0-27278 GCA_043769035.1 Ferruginibacter sp. | reverse complement strand
GCAGCCTGGCTACGGGTTTTAAACAGCCGGATGGCCCACAGGTATTTATCCACCCGTATTTTTTCTTTCTCCATAACATAAAATTAAACCCTTTTCTATCAACGGTGTGTATCACTGCATGTAATTGTGTAATTTAGTTTCTTAAAACATATAGTATGAATTTGAGACTACTTAAGATACTTGTACTTTTTATCTTTATTGTACAAATAAGTTTTGCACAAAGGGGACTTAAATGGGCCAGCGATGGTAATGCCTATACCCAGGTTACACAAGGTAATATTGTAAAGACGGATCCTAAAACCGGGGCAACAACCACGCTGATTAAAAAAGAGCAATTAACACCGCCAGGTGGTAAAGCCCTGTTGCCACAATCTTATGCGTTTAGCAATGATAACAGCAGTCTCCTCATTTTTACAAACACTGCAAAAGTATGGCGCTACAGAACCAAAGGAGATTATTGGGTACTGGATATGGATAATAATAAACTTACACAAATAGGAAAAAGCCGCCCTGCACAAACATTAATGTTTGCTAAGTTTTCGCCAGATGGCGCAAAAGTTGCTTATGTAAGTGAACACAATTTATACCTGGAAGATATAAATTCAGGCATGGTAAAAAAGTTAACAACCGATGGTACAAGAAAGTTAATTAACGGCACTTTCGACTGGGTGTATGAAGAAGAATTTGGTTGCCGTGATGGATTCCGCTGGAGCCCCGATGGTAGTAAGATTGCTTTCTGGCAGGTTGATGCTAACAAGATAAGAGATTATTATATGTTGAATACAACAGACAGTAATTATTCGAAAGTTATTCCGGTAGAGTATCCAAAAGTTGGTGAAGCGCCATCGCCTGTAAAGATCGGTGTGATAGATGTATCATCTGGCGCAACCCGATGGATGGCCATTGAAGGAGATCCGCAGCAACATTACCTGCCCCGTATGGAATGGAGCGGCAGCAACGAATTAATTGTACAGCAACTGGACCGTAAGCAACAGGAAAGTAAATTGATGTATTGTAATACCACCGACGGAAGTACTCATACTTTTTGGGCTGAAAATGATGAAGCCTGGGTTGACCTGAATGCCAGCGACCCAAGTGGATGGAACTGGGTAAATAATAAACAGGATTTTATATGGGTAAGTGAAAAAGATGGCTGGCGACATATTTATAAAATAAGCCGTGATGGTAAAACAGAAACACTGTTAACAAAAGGCAATTTCGATATTGATGAAATAAAATGTATTGACGAAGTGCATAATTATATTTATTTCACAGCATCGCCTGCCAATGCCACACAATTGTATTTATACCGGGTACGTATAGAAAATAAAACAAGCCTGCTGGATAAAGTAAAAAGCATTGCACAAAAACCTAAGGAAGAAATGGAACTGGTAAGCGCCGAAAATTTAAAAGGCACACATAACTACAATATTTCTCCGCATGGAAAATTTGCAACACATTCATTCAGCAATAATAATACACCCACAGTAGATGAATGGATAACATTACCGGATAATAAACCCATTGGCACCACAGGCTCAATTGCATCTAAAATAAAAACCGATAACGAAAACGATGTGGAGTATTTGCAAATAACCACCGAAGATAATGTTACACTTGATGCATGGATAAACAAACCTGCCAATTTTAATCCGGCAAAAAAATACCCGGTGGTAATGTATGTATATGGCGAGCCTGCCAGCTCTACCGTGCAGAACAGTTATGGCGCACATACCAATTTTTTATATGATGGTGATATGAGGGCAGATGGATATATCCAGGTTTCGATAGATAACCGTGGTACTCCAATGCTTAAAAGTGCCAGGTGGCGCAAATCTATTTATAGAAAAATTGGCAGCATAAATATCCGTGACCTGGCAATGGGGATGAAAAAGTTATTAGCCGATAGATCATACTTTGATAAAGACCGTATTGCAGTATGGGGCTGGAGTGGCGGTGGTACATCTACACTAAACCTGATGTTTCAATACCCGGATATTTTTAAAACCGGTATTTCAATTGCCTCAGTAACCAACCAGTTAAATTACGATAATATTTACCAGGAGCGGTACATGGGTTTACCACAGGAAAACAGGGAAGATTTTGTAAAAGGCTCACCAATTTATTTTGCAAAAAACTTAGTGGGTAATTTATTGTATATACATGGCACCGGCGACGATAATGTGCATTACAGCAATGCAGAACAATTGCTGAATGAATTGATAAAATACAATAAGCAATTTCAGTTTATGCCTTATCCCAACCGTACGCATGGTATATCAGAAGGAGAAGGAACAGGCAAACATTTAAGTACATTGTACAGTACTTATTTACGGCAGCATTGTTTGCCCGGAGCAAAGTAAAATATATTCAATCAACTTTTATTAAAGCGGCTGTATGGCCGCTTTTTTGTTTTACTTATTAAACCATTATGCAATTGCCCGGTCATATGGGTATAAAATAAATTTTATGAAAACGTATCTCTCAAAAATTATAATGATGTTGGTAATCGCAATATCATTTACTGCAATTGCAGATGCACAAATTGTTGTAAAAATCCGCCCCGGGGCACCAGCTTACAGGGCAAGGCCAATAAGCCCATCGCCAAAACATGTTTGGGTTGGTGGTAATTATATTTGGCGTGGCGGACAATATATTTATACCGATGGATATTGGGCTACACCACCACGGTTAGGTAACCGCTGGGTTGAAGGCCACTGGAAACACAGAAGGGGCGGATGGGTTTGGATACCCGGCCGTTGGCGGTAGTTTATTTACTATAAAACTTTGTACGGTCATAGATAGTAAGTTTGAGGGCCCGGGTAAATTCCCGGGCTTTTTTTGTAGCTTATTTAAAATTGCAGCAGTGTATTAAAGGGTTGCCAACCTTAAAAAGGATTTATAAATTTAGATAAACTTTCTAAAGGTTGGCAACCCTGGTATAATTTTATATCCCCCTTTTTTGTGCAGGTATTTGTTTTTTAACAAGTAGATTGTATTTTACAAGTACTTAATAATTCCGCTATGCAAAACATTGTACTGGAAAATTTAATTTTAATTGATATTGAAACCGTACCGCAACATCCCGACTTTGATTTGTTAAATGAGGAATGGAAACAATTGTGGCAGGAAAAAACACAACGCTCTTTACCCGACTTTACTTCGCCGGCCGAATTTTATCTGCAGCGGGCAGGTGTAATGGCAGAGTTTGCAAAAATTATCTGCATCAGTATGGGCTATTTTACCAAACAGGATAACAGGTTGCAACTGCGTTTAAAATCTTTTTATGGCGATGATGAAAAAGTATTGCTGCAAAGTTTTGTTACAGTACTTAACCAGGTAGAAACAAAAAATAACAAGTGGAGTTTTGCCGGGCACAATATTAAAGAGTTTGACATTCCTTTTATATGCCGCAGGTTGCTGGTAAACAGTTTGCCCATTCCGGCCTACCTCGATTTTCAGAATATGAAACCATGGGATACCAATATGGTTGATACATTTCAATACTGGCGTTTTGGCGATTATAAAAATTATACCTCTTTAAAATTACTGGCAGCTGCCATGGGTGTGCCTTCGCCAAAAGATGATATTGACGGCAGCATGGTGGCCGATGTGTACTGGAAAGAAAAAAACCTGGACCGTATTGTTACCTATTGCCAGAAAGATGTGGTTACAACAGGTAATATAATTTTACGCTTTAAAAATATGGAATTGTTAAAAGAAGAACAGGTGGTGGTTGTAAAATGATTTTTCAATTAAACCTGTCCAATTAAACCTGTGAGGTTTTGTTACACTATACAATTTAAAAAACATTTGTAGTTCTAGGTCTTTTAAATTTTAATACCCTTTATAAACCTCACAGGTTTTGCAAACGCCTTACCGCACCAGAATAAAATACCCCTTCACCATTTTTTCTGCTTTGCCTGCAAAGCGGTAACTGCACTGGTAAATATAACCACCCATGGGCTGTTGTTTGCCTTTGTAGCTGCCATCCCAACCCATATTTTGATTACTGCTTTCAAAAATGGTTTGGCCGTAGCGGTTAAATATTTGTAAGCGGTAAAATGGTAAGGGCTGGCTGATGGTTGGTTTAAAAATATCGTTAAGCCCGTTTTTTTGCGGCGTAAAAGCATTAGGAATAAAAACTGTTTGCGGACAGGTTTTTATTACAACCATAGTTGTTTTTAAAATGCCACAGGCAGGTAAACGCTCCGCAGTAATAGTGTACAAAGTTGTTTGTGGCGGATAAAATAATAAAGTTTTATTATTAAGAAAAGAGTTAGTCGTTGGCTGCCAGGTAATATTATTTACATCGGCAGGCAAGGTAATAAAAGCTGTATCGTAAAGGCAAATGGTTTGTGTTGGTGGAATGGTTAAAGATGTATCGGAAAGTATTACCCTTATGCTATCGGTTTGGGTAATGCCGCAACTGTCGGCTGCTGTAACAGTATAAACACCAATTGCATTAACTGTAAACTGTTGCCCTGCAGTATTACCCTGCCAAACATAATTGCTATAACCATTATTGGCAGCAAGTACTAATGTTTTGCCGGGGCAAAGTAAACTGTCTGTTCGTTTTAATAATGGCAGCATTTTAGGTATAACAGCTTTTATTAAAAAGCTGTCCTTAACCACACAATCAGTAAGTGCAGCACGTATATAACCGTTAAATGTTTTTTTAAAGTTGATTGTAATGGCACTATCGCCTTCAAGATTTACAATAGTTGCAAAAGCGGTGTCAATACTCCAATCTAAATTTTTAAAGCAGCCGCTGTTTTTACTTACTGTATAGCGAACAGGAACACCAACACATGCAGCAGCCGGGCCGTTTATATGCACACTATCGCAGCGGCTCACAATTTTACACACTAATTCTTTTGTAACAATAGCAGTATCTTCTGTATAAGGTACATCGTTGCTTACAATTACATTGCTTTGTACATTATCCCATACAAAGGGTTCTTTGGTTAATGTAAAAGGGTAGCGGGTAAGTATGCTGGTATCTTTACCAAAGCAACCTAATGTACCAGTTGGGGCAAGGTTGCTGATACGGGCATATTCGGTTACTAATTTACCAGTGGCTTGCGGATAGTGAAATAAAAAATGCAGATTTTCTTTATCATCTAAATTTACAGATAGCTGATTAAGGTTTGAAAGCATGGCAGGAATAATAAATTTTCTGCTGCGTAGCACCTCATCGTTTCTGCCGAAGGTTACAAAATATTTATCATTAGAATTAAAAATGTTAGAGGCTAAAATTGCATGTTGCTTTTTGTTATTAAAGTCATAATTAAAACTATAATTATTATCAAGTGGTATATTGTTTGTATAATAATAATTATGTACTACGTTAAAATTCGCATCAAGCAATGTATTAAACCTTATATTAGAAGTAAGAATTGTTCCAAATACATCTATATCAATAGAACCCATCAATGAGAAACTATTATCAGTATTATATTTAAGATAAAGAGGAAAAAAACTTTTAACTAATGTGTCTGGTGCAGTTTTATATTCAAATGCTTCCGTAATACTTCCATCTGCATCGTTTAATCTGGTAATAATTGTTGTACTACCTGCCATAGAGTTGGAAAGCCGTTTGTACCCCAGAATTACAATATTGTTGTTATAATACGTAGGAGCTCCAAAATAACCAGTACCAAACGCAGATGTCGTATTGTATCCGGTACTCCAAAGTATATTTCCATTCAGGTCTAACTTAGCAATTATACTATACGTATTGCCTGCAAATCTTGTATTTAAATAGATAGAATTATTTGCTGTTATTAAATTATTTATAGAACCATTTCCGTAATTAATATGATTTTGGCTTGCTTTAAAACGCTTTATCCATTGTACATTACCATTCGTGTCTATCTTGCTTATAAGAAATTCGGTAGCATTAACTTGACCCCATACACCAGCGCATACAATTGAACCATCGGGAGCAGTTACACTGTTAAAACTGGTTATATTTATGCCGCCATTGGCATAAATTTTTTTTGCCCAAACCATACTATCGCCCCAGGTTGTTTTTAAAATAGCAATAGCATTTGTTTGGTTGCCAATTAAAAAACTGCCTGTAAAAATATTTGTACCCAAGGTATCGGGGTTATTATATAAGGTAGCACCATCATTACCAAAAATATACTTGAAGCGAAAGCTGCTATCGGCACAAAAATTTTGCTGGCTGTAAACCAGGTTAGCTAATAATGAAACAAGTATAATGAGTTTTGTTTTTTTCATAAAAATTAAGAGTAGCAGTTAAAGGCTGCTACTCTTGTTTAAATTTTATAATCACCATTTTTGGGTAAACCAAAGTGCCGGGTTACCCCAATCTGCATTACAAGTCGGATCACTACTACCCGATGGCGGGGCAATATAATTAGGATCGTTAATGTCTTGTACTAATATATCACAAACCCCGGTTTTTACATTTCTGTACCTAACCAGCCAATTATTGTTAACATTAGTCATGTTTACCAAATTGCTAGTGCCGGGATCGCCAAAGGTTCCTACAGTTGGGGAAACTGTAGATGTGTTTTTGGGTATACCCCAGTAAACTGGGCTTGACTGATCAACCCATTTATCGGATGAGGTATTAGTTATTTGTCTGTATTCTAACTGGTGCTTATCTACATAAGTCCACCCGCTTGGGAACGAACATGTTAAAGAAGCAGATTCCATACTTTGTGCCTGCCAACCGGGAGGCGTGCCAGAACCAGTTGGACCCACAAATACAAAATCAATCCTGTTGCAGGGTAAATAAGCATTTTGGGAAAAAGTTGGCGCACTAACATAATTTGATGTCACTACATTACCAACCAGGCTACAATCGTTTTCTAAACTTATTGAAGCTTCAATGGTATTTCCAGAGGCAAAATTACCATTGCCTACCTGTGTAAATTTGTAGGTTATTTCCCATAAATTATTCCATGTAGGGCAACCGGGGTCAGTGCCAATCATAGTTGAAGTTACACTCCCGTTGTAAGCTGGTAATGTATTTATTACAGTACCCGATGAGTTTTTAAACCTGACATCTCCATAATGAAGTGGAGGGTAATTATTGATTGTATAACCTATTTGAAAAGGCACACTTACTGTCCATTTAACTGATACTGTACTTTTATCTCCATTATCGCAAGCAGCAAACCGCTGTACATAATCCAAGGTATATATAATACGTAAATCAGCAGGGTTACTTGTAGTATTACAATTGGCTTTACAAACAGAAGGTCCGCTGATGCCCCCAATCCCAGGATTGCCTGTACTTGTAGTATTGCTGCCATACAAACTCACCATTTTACCATTGGCATCTTTATAAAAATATTCATCTGCCGCTTTATCTACATTAATAATAGTACCGGCAGTTACATTACCATACTTGTCTTTAAAAGCTTTTATTGCAGCCGCTTTGGAGGCTTCATCAGCTTTATTACTTATTGCATTACTGTCAGTTTTTTTACAACTTTTTATTAGTAGCATAAATACCGCTATGGTTATAATGGTTATAAAAAACTTAAGGGAGCTTATTGTTTTCATTGTGTGTGTATTTAAACTGTTATTTAATTAAAGACCGAAATTTTCCTCATGCTTTGCTGGAAAGGTTTCGGCGGTAATAACAGAAAATAAAAACACTATGGTGGTTGAAAATGCTATTGCTGAAAAGATTGCAGGTGCGGCGTAGCGCAACTCTTATGGCAAATTAAAACAATATGGGGGGGGGGTAATTTGCTTCATAATAACGAATGATTACACTAATATACTTCAATAAACGCCAACACTAAAACGTTTTTCGTAATATATTTATCCACCGTAGTTATACTACTTGCTTTGTCATTCCGACGAAGGAGGAATCTGTTCATCATTGGTAAAAAGCCAGGCAGATCCCTCCTTCGTCGGGATGACAAATAAAAACTCCTGCTGCAATTGCAACAGGAGTTTTTATTACAAGGCTGTAATTATTTTATTGTACCAGCACTCTTATTGTAGTTACATCATCTGCAGCTATCACTTTTACAAAATACAAACCTTTGCCAAAGCCGGTTGTATTTATTTGTACATGCGATTGTGCAGAGCTTGCTGTGTAAACAATTTTTCCTGCGGCATTCAGTAATTGTATTGTTGCAGGCTGGTTATTTGTTTTTGCTAAATAGATATTCACCACATCTTTAGCAGGGTTGGGTGCTACTTCCACTGCATATTTTGTATTGAACAAAGCAGTTCTTGTAACCGAGTAACCGTATCTGGCATCTTTATCAACTGATTTTAAACGGTAGTAATTAATGCCTTTCATGGGCGCATTATCGTAAATGCTGTAATCCATACGTATGCTGCTGTTGCCTGCTGCATTAACTGTTGCAATGTTGTTCCAGTTTCTTCCGTCAGCCGATCTTTCAACAACAAAGTAGCTGCTGTTGGTTTCCTGTTGGGTACTCCAGCTTATTTTAACAGCATTACCTGTTTTTTGCACAACAAACGAACTCAGGCTAACAGGCAGCACACCAAAATTATCATTCCTGGTGTACCAGATTGGAGAAGTAACAATTCTGCTGCTGCCATTGGTAATATCGATGTAATAATAGCCGGTGGCATTATTAGCCAGGTTATTATCAGTAAAGGTTAATGAACTACCAATAGCAGAATCTATTTTTACCGGCAATATACCACTGCCCGGTACACCATACATTACTCTTATAACTGCTGTTGCAGTACTTGTTGTAACATCTGTAAGTGAAACAGCAATATTGGGTGCAAACCTGTCGGTAAATATGTTACCCATTATTCTTGTATTAATACTAAAATCAACTTTAGTATCACAATCCTGCGTAGCATAAAAATTCATATTCCGCATTGCAGTCATCATTGCTGCTTTTGTTAAGGTTGGCCCCGGTGCAATTACGGCTGTTCTTGAACGTGTGGTTTTACCAAAAGTGGTTTTATGATTATCATGGTCAACTGTTGGGCCAAGATGATAACCTTTTGCCAGCAGGGCTTGATAATACCATAAATATCCCATTGAACTGGCAGGATTTGAATAGGTTGTGTTTGATGAAGTTGAGGGGCCGCTTTCTACTGCAGTTGCTACAATAGCATTATCGGCAACAACATCGTAAGCAATAGCATTCAGGTTATTAAAATCGCCTAAACCCGGATGGGCTAAAGTAACAAATGTATTGGTGGCTATATTATCGTTGGTGGTTTTAAACACACCTGTAGCACCGGTGTAAGTACCTTTAGGCACATACACGTCATAATTGTTACTGCTGCCCCATGCACCGGCTCCGCTTTGCCATCCCCATAAATCATCCATGCCGTTTCCATAAATCAATACATGGCCACCTGTACCAATTGTACCCCATTCCATACCGTAAAGGGCTAAAAAGTTAGGGTGTGCATTTGAAAAAGTAGTGGCCTGGGTAACGCCTAAATGATAGTTAGATAGAAGAGTCTCCGCATCAAAGTGATTATGTTCAGATATGCCTAAAAAGTCCATGCACTCTGCCGTCATTGCATAATCATAATCCAGTGCCGGGGTATAGCCAGGGTTATCGGTATTACCATCCGAGTAGTCGGAGTGGGAATGTAGTGTACCGAAATAAAAATTATTGATAGCAGTATTACTTGTTGTGATGTTTCCTGTTAAAGGATTTGCACTAACATATTTTGTACCACCCGAACAGGTTTTATTGGCTGCAAAAACAAAGAAATAATAAAGTGTATTAGGTGTAAGACCCGTTGCTAAAAAGCTGGTGGTAGCACTGTTTGCAATAACAGTACCTCCTCCAAAAGCATTTCCCACGGTGTAATCTGTATTATCAGCAGGTGATGCCGATAAAGTAGAACTGCTGCTTATCACCACTAAGTAATTATCTGCATCAACCACACCTGTAAATGTACCGGCTACAGAAGTGTTGGCAGGCGTTAATGTAAGCACAGTTGGTTGTGCAGAAGGCGTGGTACATAATGGTAATGGTTGTGTTGCCTGTACACCTGGTAATGGAGCCGTAATATTATACACAGGCCCGTTTACACATGCCTGCGAATTTAAAGCAAACACATAAAAATTGTAGGTGGTGTTTGGCAGTAAACCTGTAGCAGTAAATGAAGTAGCTGCACTACGTTGTACAACAACTGCATTGCCTAAAATATCACCGGCATCATATACAACCGCATTTGCAGGGTTATTGGTTAATGGTGGTGTAGTGGTTCGTAAAACAAGATATTCATTTGCTGTTGTTGCAGTAAACGACGCCTGGATTGTATTAACCGTTGTAGTACCTGCAACGTAGTTTGATGGTTGGCCTGCAGGTGCAGCACATGGTGGTAAACCTGCAATAGTAGTAGCGTTGCCATCTAAAGAAGTACCAAAGTATAATGGCCCGCCGGTACAAACTGCATTTACCGGAAACACAAAGAAATAATAAGTGGTAAGCGGTGTTAAGCCTGTTGCAGTAAATGAAGTGGCGCTGCCGTTGGCAATTACAGTTCCATCTCCTAAATTATCTCCAAGGCTGTATAGCTGTCCGTTTACAGGGCTGCCGGTAAGACTGCTGCTGGTACTCATTACCACAATGTAATTATCAGTTGCAGGGCTTGCAGCAGTAAAGCTTGCTTGTATAGAAACATCTGTTATTGTTCCAAAAACTAATGCAGTTGCAGGAGCAGTTGGCGTAACACAAGGCGTATTTGCCAAAGCAGTAATTTTTACATTATCAATCGAAATTTTTGGCCTTGAACCTGAAGTGCCGCCTGTTTCCCCATTATAATAGTAAAACCGTATTAGTGTATTTGCATTGCTGTTAAAAGATGCAGGCAACGGCACATTTGTTTTAGAACCGGAAAGAACAAGGTTGTTGGTAAAGTTGAGCACATTGGTAAGCTCTGTAAAACTAACTCCTTTATCGGGGCTGCCATACACTCTTAAAGAACCGGGCCTGTTATCTGCTCCACCTATAAGATTATTTTGAATGGTGGTATAATCAAAACTCAGCGTGCCTGCATTTACACCGGTAAAATCAACCCATAAATCAATAGCTGCACTGGTTGTATTGTTAGTAGTGCCTGTTGATAATAAAACTATAGATTGTGAACCTGGTGCAGGTAACTGGTCTGTTCCTTTTTGCACACCACCCGATGCAACATTTGTACCTGGTGTTATGGGTACCTGAAAGGTATTGGTTTGTGCTGTTAAAATAGGCGCTGATGGAATAGGTGTGGTGCCATTGGCCGATAAACCATCCCAATGGTTGGCACCTGTTCCGTTAATAAAAAAGTTATCCCAATTTACAATATCGGCAAATGTTTCGGTAAAGGTTAAGTTTGATTGAGAAGACATGGGTACTGGTAACGGGGTTAAATTAAATGCCTGTTGTGCGCCGTATGTGGTGCCGTTGCCATCAGTAACGTAAGCCTTAAAATATATTCTGCTGTTTGGTGTAGGCCGGTTAAATTTACGCTGTAATTACCGCCGCTCAAATTTGATGCAGCCACTTGTGTGCCGGTACCATTTACAAAACCGGATACAAGGCTGTATTCAATACCATAAGCAGTTACCGCACTGCAACCGGCTGTGGTTATGGTAGCTGGTGCTGTTGCAGCAGTAGCAGTAATGGCCGTTGCAGTATTAGTTACTACAACAGCAGCAGTGTTTACACCTGCACCTGCTGCTGCCACATTTAAGTTAGCGGAGCCGCCGCCGCTTACTACAATATTTCCGTTGTAAGATTGAACAGCCGTGGGGTTGAATTTTACATAAATAATTTTATCCGTAAAGCTGTTGCCGGTATAAGTAAAATTTAATGTGGTGGTATAAGTGCCACCAACAGTTTCACAATAACTAAAACCACTTAATGCAGCAATGCTGATGGTGCTGCTGTTACTGCCATCAAGGTCGGTGCCATCTAAAGTAAATGAATTAGCCGCTGTAGTGGTATTAATACATACATTACCAAAATCAGCTAAAGCTGCATCTAATGTTATTGCCGGGGTTCCTGCTGCTGCCCTTGTTACCGTTACAGTATATGTTTTAGTGGTTACAGCGTCTTGTGCAGTAACAACTGTTGTTATTACATTTGGCCCTTCTGCCAATGCAATTGAGCCCGATGGCGAACCGCTTGTTACTGCATTGCCGTTAACAGTAATGGTTGAATTAACATCTGCGGCAGTTGGAGTAAGGGTAATTGAAGTAACAGCATTTGCAACACTGGCAGTATAACTTGTTGTTGCTGCTGAAAATACCGGGGCTAATGTGCCTGCACTTAGTGTTAGGTTAGACAAATCAGCATTACTAGAAATAACCGGAGTTACCGTCCAGGCCACAGTTACATCGTCGATAGATAATCCATGATCGGTACCCGTATGATCTGGATCCTCCCATTTTATCATTATATAGTCATTATTGGCAAGCGATAAAGCAGGTATTGCAATATTAGCAATTGATACTTTATTGGCGGTTAAATTACCATCTAAAGCCCCGGCGGCTCCGCCGGTAACAGGGCTGTTGAGTGTTAAGCCTGCAACCTGCGTCCATGTAGTATTTACATTGGGATTAAGTGCGGTAATGGATGCGGAACTTATTTTGTAATACACAGTAATTGGCTGAGCCGCTGCTGCACTGTTTCTCCATTGCTCAAGTGTATAACTTACTTTAATGTCGGTTATTGTTGTGCCGGATGTATTCCTGAGTAAAACCCCATGGGCAAAACTTCCTGCTGCAGCGTTTCCTGAGCCTATTGTACCTAATGCTCTTTCTGCTGCGGCAGCAGATCCATAACTATATAATAATCCTGCATTGCCCGACCCTGCATCTGCATTGTAAGTAGTTCCTGTACCGGTTCTTTGCGAATACCAATTTAATATGGTGGAATTATCTGTAAAAGTTATAACCGTTCCGGTACTGGCAAGAGTATTAAAATTTTGAGTGTGGGAACTGGTGGTGGTCATTGTAACCTGGCTAACCACTTCAAAATGCAGCAGTATGCCCAGGCATGCAATCACTGAAAATTTAAGTGTAAATAATTTTCTCATAAAATGCTTTTAGTTTAGTTTTTTCCGAACATCAAATCTACTTTTAATAATGTGGCTGCCGGTCATTTTGGTGTAAAGAATTTATTAACAATTTGCCATCCTGTCAGCACTTAAAAACTGGCATTTTGTTTGACTAAGAGGCATAAATAATAAACATCAGTTATATGCAAAAAGGAAACATAAGGGTACAAACGGAAAACATCTTCCCGATTATTAAAAAGTTCTTATATAGCGATCATGAGATCTTTGTAAGAGAGCTGGTGAGCAATGCTATAGATGCCACACAAAAACTAAAAACCCTGTCGTCTATTGGCGAGGCTAAAGGCGATATTGGCGAATTAAGGATTGATGTAAAACTGGATACTGAAAAAAAGACACTGACCATTAGTGACAGAGGTGTAGGTATGACAGCAGAGGAAATTGATAAATATTTAAACCAGCTGGCATTTAGCGGGGCAGAAGAATTTTTAGAAAAATACAAAGGGCAGAATGAAAATAACATCATCGGGCATTTTGGTTTGGGTTTTTATTCCGCTTTTATGGTGAGTGATAAAGTGGAAGTATTTAGCAAAAGTTTTAGAGAAGGTGCCAAAGCCGTAAGATGGGAATGCGATGGCAGTCCCGAATTTACTTTGGAAGAAGTGGAAAAGGATGTGAGGGGAACAGATATTGTGCTGCACATTAATGAAGAAAGCAAAGAGTTTTTAGACAGCTACAGGATAGAAGCGATACTGCAAAAATTCTGCAGATTTTTACCAGTGCCCATTTATTTTAAAAATGAAAGCGAAAAACCTGAGGAGCTTAAAGAAGGAGAAGTTGCACCTAAAGAAAAATCAATTAATAACCCAACACCGGCCTGGACGAAAAAGCCTTCTGAATTAACGGACGAAGATTATATCAACTTTTATAAAGAATTATATCCTTATGGCGAGCCGCCATTGTTCTGGATTCATTTAAATGTGGATTATCCATTTAACCTTACCGGAATTTTATATTTTCCTAAAATTAAGCAGAGCTACGAAATTCAAAAAGATAAGATACAATTATACTGTAACCAGGTTTTTGTTACCGATGAAGTAAAAGAAATTGTACCGGAATTTTTAATGCTGATGCATGGTGTTATCGATAGTCCGGATATTCCGCTTAACGTTAGCCGCAGTTATTTACAGGGCGACCAGAATGTAAAAAGGATCAGCAGCCACATCACTAAAAAAGTGGCAGATAAATTAGAAGAGATATTTAAAAACGACAGGACACAGTTTGAAGAAAAATGGGAAAGCCTGGGTTTATTTGTTAAGTATGGTATGATGACGGATGATAAGTTTTTAGATAAGGCTAATAAGTTTCATATTCTGCAGGAAGCCCCCTCTAACTCCCCCGGAGGGGGAGGACTTACCGAAGCGAAGTATTATACTTTGGAAGAGTACCGGTTAGCAACAGAAACACTCCAAAAAAATAAAGACGGCAACTTGATTATTTTGTACAGCACCAACCCAGTGCAGCAGGATGCTTACATACAACAGGCTGTTACGAAAGGTTACAAAGTAGTAAAGATGGAAACCATCATTGATAATGGTTTTATACAGCAAATGGAAATGAAATGGGAGAAGGTACAGTTTGTGAGAGTTGACAGCGATATAACAGATAACCTGATTGATAAACAGGAAGGCGGAGAGAGTGTATTGAGTGCAGCTGATGCAGACAAACTAAAAGAATTGTTTGGCGTAAAAATTCCTGAATTAAATGTAACGGTGGAAGTAAAAGGGTTGAGTAACGATGCTCCACCTGTTGTAGCCACAAGGCCTGAGTTTATGCGCCGCATGAAAGATATGGCAGCCATGCAGGGTGCAGGAGGAATGGGAGCATTTTATGCTAACATGCCTGATGAAGTAACTTTAACCGTAAATGGTAATCACCCGGTATATAAAAATATTTTGGCAGCCGATGTACAGGAAAAGCAGGAAAAATTAGTGCATAACCTGGCTGACCTGGCATTGCTTTCTCAGGGTTTATTAAAAGGCAACAGCCTTACTAATTTTATAAACAGAAGTGTAGAGATGATGAGTTAAAAAAAACTTACTGAAGTATGTTTTATAAGGGAGGGTCGTTTTAATACGATCCTCTTTTTATTTCATTTCAAAAATAGTTGCTTCTAAATATTTCATTTTTTGGGTATGATAGATTTGCTTAAACCCTACTTCCAGTAATTCTTCTTTAAACATTGGGTTTACATAAATGAGCGTAATAGTTCTGGGGTTTATTTCAAAACTTTCTAAAATATTTTCTGCCACACCGTTTAAAATAACATCATCAAAGGGGTTGAACATAAAAATGCAATCAACATCGTTAGGTATTTCAAAATAAAAAGCATCGTTATTAATTACTTTGTATTGTAGTCCGGGTATTTTTTGTTTTGTTATCACAAGGTTTGCTTCTGCGGCAATACAAAACTCTTTAGAAAAATCAATGCCTGTTATTTTGTTGAACCCATGATGAGCAGCTACACATAAAGCCCTGCCTTTGCCGCAGCCAATATCTAAAAAGTGGTTATGGCTGATGTTTTTTATTTGTTCAAAAACTTCTTCCAACAAATCATAACTTGCCGGCATGTAAATGGTGGAGTGATCAGTTTCAATACCTTTTTTTTCTAAGGATTTTAATTCATCTGCACCGGTTGTAGTGATGCCGTATTTTTTTTCACCTTTAATTTCCTGCAATAAAATATGCGCTGCAATTTTTATGTTCCAGTTAAATGCTAAGTAGAAAAAATATTTTATGTAAGCCAAAAATTTCATTACTCAGATAATCTTATATCAATAACTTTTAACTGTAAACTGGTGTTGCCATTCCATTCATTTTCATCAATAGTAAAAACAATATCCAATGGCTTTTTCAGTTGCAGTAAATAAAATTTTTCAGCCATATTAAATCCAATGCCTGTAAAAGTTACATTACCCTGCTTTACCACAAAACGAATATGTAATTCCTTTACAATTTTTGAATAGCCAGTATCCTCAATATTTCTGGCAATAAAAACCGGCCGCATATTTTCGGGGCCAAATGGTTCCATTTGGCTAATAATATTATAGAAAGATGTATTGATTGCTGCAAATGAAACAGGGGTATCAATAATAATTTCCGGTATCAATAAATCTGGCTCAATGGTGGCTGCAACTACGGCTTCAAATTTATCAGCAAATGCAGTTATGTTTTCTGGCAGCAACGACATGCCTGCTGCTGCAAAGTGGCCGCCATAACCTAATAAATATTCACGGCAGGCATGTATAGCTTCATACAAATTAAAACCAGGAACACTTCTGGCACTGCCGGCAGCAACTTCGCCACTTTGTGTAAGTACAATGGTAGGCCGGTAATAAGTTTCAATAAGGCGTGATGCTACAATGCCCACTACACCTTTATGCCAATGATCTTTAAATACAACAGTTGTTTTTTTTGTTTTTAAATTATCATCGTTGTTAATGATAGCAAGTGCTTCTTCGGTTATACTGCTGTCAGCTTCTTTTCTATCGCTGTTATCATTGTGCAGCATTTCGGCAATGGTTAATGCTTTATCGTATTCGGGCTCTATAAATAATTGTACTGCTTTACGGGCATCGTCCATACGGCCTGCAGCATTTACCCTTGGTGCAATTACAAATACCACATTATTGATTGATAATTTTTTTTGAATACCGCCTAACTTAATTAATGCTTTTATACCCGGGTTGGGGTTGCTGTTTATTTTTTCTAATCCATAAAAAGCCATTACTCTGTTTTCATCAGTCATGGGTACAATGTCGGCAGCAATGGCGGTGGCAACCAAATCCAGGTAACAATAATAATGCTCTTCTTCAATATTAAAATGCAGTGCTAATGCTGTAATTAATTTAAATCCTACCCCACAGCCGCACAATTCTTTATAAGGATAATTACAATCTTTTTGTTTGGGATTAAGAATTGCAACTGCATGAGGTATTTGCTCGTCGGGTAAATGATGGTCGCAAACTATAAAATCAATGGCAAGGGTTTTTGCATAAGCAATAAGGTCAACAGATTTAATACCGCAATCCAGGGAAATGACTAAAGTAAAATCATTTGCTGCGGCAAAATCAATTCCCATTTTACTTACACCATAGCCTTCTTTGTACCGGTGTGGGATATAAAAATCCAGTAATGATGCATCGTAAATTTTACATAAAAACTGGTACATGCAGGCAACGCTGGTTGTGCCATCCACATCATAATCACCAAACACTAAAATTTTCTCTTTCTTTTCAAAAGCTGTTATAATTCTGTCCACAGCTTTTTGCATGTCTTTCATCAGCCACGGATCATGCAAATGACTCAGTTGCGGCCTGAAATAATGTTTTGCTTTTTCAAAATCATTAATACCCCTTTCAACTAAAATAGAACAGATGGTGTTGTTAATTTTAAGTGATTGCTGCAACGCTTCTGCTTCACTTTCATCAGGGTTTAATATATTCCATCTTTTATCCAAAAAATAGTTTCTTTAACTGGTTTATCAATAATAAATTTTACTTCAATCTTCCCTATTGCCCCTTTAGGGGATAGGGGTTAATATTTTCTGTCGGTGGTATAGCGTACAAGTTGTTCTAATGCCTGTCTTACTTCCCCGTCTTCAAATTCGTATAATATTTTTAAAGCCTCATCCCTGTATTCATTCATTTTTTCAGTCGCATAGCTGATACCCCCGCATGTTACAACAGTGTCTATCACCAGCTTTACTTTCTCAGCATTTGTATTTTCATTTTTAATGATGTAGATCAATTCCCTTCTTTTTTTTGCATCAATATTGTTTAGTGTATAAATCAACGGCAGGGTAAGTTTTTTTTCTTTAATATCGTTGCCTGTAGGCTTTCCAATATCTTCTTTTCCATAATCAAAAAGATCGTCTTTTATTTGAAATGCAATGCCTGCTTTTTCACCAAATAATTTCATTTTAGCAGTTATAGTTTCATCTTTGCTGGTGGTGTAAGCACCAGCTGCACAGGCCGAAGAAAGTAAAGAAGCCGTTTTATTTTTTATTATTTCAAAATAAATATCTTCTTTCAAATTAAGTTTACGGGATTTTTCTATCTGCAGCAATTCACCTTCGCTCATTTGTTTTACAGCTTCGGAAAGGATATGCAGATGTTCAAAATCATTATTGGTAGTTGATAATAAAAGCCCTTTAGAAAGCAGGTAATCGCCAACAAGTACTGCTATTTTATTTTTCCAGATGGCGTTGATTGAAAAAAAACCTCTTCTTTCCAGCGATTCATCAACCACATCATCATGCACTAATGTAGCGGTATGTAATAATTCCACCAAAGCAGCTGCCCTGTAGGTACTTTCATTGATATCACCATGTAATTTGGCACTTAAAAAAACAAACATGGGCCTTAACTGTTTGCCTTTTCGTTTAATGATATACTTCATTATCCGGTCAAGCAACGGCGTATTGCTTTTTACAGCTTCAGTAAATTTTTTTTCAAAAATATCCAGTTCGGTGCCAATAATATTTGTTACAAATTTCATACACAAAAAGAAGGCAATATAAGTCAGTAAAAACCCTTATCAAATTATTTTACAATTTGAATATCTTAAAATTAATTTTAAATTATTAGTGCATTAATAATAAAATCTATAACTTTAGTGCAACGGATTGCCTCAAAGTGATGTCTTGGATACCGAAACAGGATGTTTTTAAGTATAGGAAACCCAAAATAAACCTTAAAAAATTTGGTTTATAACGTGCTTTCAATATTTTTGCAGTAAAATCAACTCGTACACATTTAGAAATTTTATTAATTATTAAATTATGACAAGCAAAAAGTACAATTTATTCTTAGCCGCCTTCATGCTGCTTGCCTTAGGCTCATTTGCCCAGGTTGGTGGAAGTGGAAGTGTCTATGACTCCTCTGTAATCCCCGCTAAAAGGATGCCACAGCAAAACGAATTCTGGAATAAATCCTACAATTTTCCAGCTAAACCACGTAATATGTGGGAAGTAGGTGTTTCTACCGGTATATTCACTGTTAGT
The DNA here is from genome assembly GCA_043769035.1 of Ferruginibacter sp. GTDB lineage: Bacteria > Bacteroidota > Bacteroidia > Chitinophagales > Chitinophagaceae > Ferruginibacter. The sequence continues at coordinate 8,206 of JAYVJU010000299.1, read as the reverse complement.
GGTGATGTTCCGGCAAAAGTATTAACTGCCCCCAATTTTGGCTTACATGTTAGAAAAGCTTTTGGTTACATTTTTTCTTTAAGATTGCAATACATCAATACTACCGGAAAAGGTATGCATTGGTTAGCATCTGAAAACTTTGGAAAAAATGCAGCATGGAATGCCAACCTGCCTGTAGGCAGACGTTATTTCTCTCCTGACAGATTAAATTCTGGCCAGATAGTTTACTCTGATGGTAAAGGAAGTGCTGGAAGATCTGCAAATCCCGACAGAGTGTTTTACAATTATAAAACAAAAGTGCAGGATTTAGGTTTGCAAGGTATTGTTACACTTAACAATATCCGTTTCCACAAACAAAAAACCGGTATTGTTATTTATGGTGGTGGCGGTATTGGTGCAACTTTGTACCATACAATGGTTAATGCACTGGATGCAAGTGGTAACCCATACAGATCTTTGTTTAATGGTACTGCAAGTGGTACCAACAGCAACAGAAAAGATGTTTTAAAAGCATTAAAGAATGGAATGGATAAGACTTACGAAACTGAAGCTGAAAATCAGGGAACACGCCGTCCTAAAATTGGTAAAAACACATTAAAACCTTCTGGTACTGTATTGGCCGGGGTTGCATTTAAACTAGGCAAAAGAATTAACCTGGCTATTGAAGACAGGTGGACTTTTGTAAAGGATGATTTATTAGACGGACAGCGTTGGCAGGAACAAGCAGTGGGAGATGCTGTTTTAACCCGTGATTTTGATTCTTACAACTATGCTTCTGTAGGTTTAAACTTTAACTTAGGTGCTAAATCTACCGAACCATTATGGTGGATGAATCCTTTGGATTATGCATATGACGAATTAATGAATCACCGTAACGTTAAAATTCCAAAAATGGAATGTCCTGATGCTGATGGTGATGGTGTTTGTGATCATTTAGACAGAGAACCAAATACTCCTGCAGGTTGTAATGTAAATACTCATGGTGTAACTGCTGATACTGATGGTGATGGTGTTCCTGATTGTAAGGATAAAGAGTTAATTACTCCTACATCTTGCCAGCCAGTTGATGCTGATGGTATTGGTAAATGCCCAGACCCTGAGTGCTGCAAAAACATACCACCTCTACCTCCAGCCTGCCCTTGCGATTATCCAAGTCTTTCTTATAAAGGAAACGCAACTGCATTAAGTGCTGATGGAAAAGCAATGTTGGCTACAGTAGCTGCTAAATTGAAAGCTAATCCAAATTGTGGTGTTACTATCAACGGTTATCCAGAAACATCTAAAGCTTCTCAGGCTAATTGCCAGAAGAGATTAGATGCAATAAAAACATATCTTGTTGAGAAAGAAGGAATAAGTGCAGACAGAATTACTACTAATTGCGAAATTGGTGGTGGCGACAAGAATACAGTTGATGTTAAATGTAATTAATAATATTATTTAAGTTTCTCACTTTTTGCTCAATGATAGCCCTTCCGGTTTCGGGAGGGCTTTTTTTTGAGACAGGGGTTTTAAGGGCATTTATCAAAGTCTTAACTACTCATTTTTGGCAGATTGTTTATTTACTGGCATTTTTGAGTAAATTCCTTTAATTTTGCATTCCTTTATGATGAGAGTATTTAAATTTTTGTTGGCCGGGTTGTTTCTGTTAACTATTGTAACATCCTGCAATAAGTACAATAAGATTTATAAGAGCAAGGATTACGAGTATAAGCTTAAAATGGCAGACGAGTTGTTTGTTAAAAAGAAATACAGGGTTGCCCAGCAATTGTACGAAGAATTATTCCCGGTTTTTAAAGGAACCACTAAGTTTGAAGAGTTGTATTACAAATATGCCTTCTGCTTTTATTACACGAAAGACTATTTGCAGGCGCAATCATTATTTAAAGGTTTTTTAGAAGTATTTCCCAATAGCCCCAAGGCAGAAGAAGTTGACTATTTACACGCCTATTGTTTTTATAAACAATCGCCAAAGCTGGAGCTGGAGCAGGTAAATACCACTAAGGCTATTGGAATGATGCAGACTTTTATTAATACGCATCCGGGATCAACCCGTAATAAAGAAGCTACTGAAATTATAGATAAGTGCAGGATAAAGTTGGAGCAAAAGGAGTATAGGTCTGCAGAGTTATATTATAACCTGGGACAGTTTAGAGCAGCAGCAATAGCTTTTACCAATCTAATAAACAGCTACCCCGAATCGCAAAAGGGAGATGAGTATAAGCTGACAATTGTAAAAGCATATTATAAATTTGCAAAGTTGAGTTTTATAGACAAACAGATTGAGCGCTATGAAAAAGTGATAAGTGAGTTCCAGGATTTTGCCGACAGGTATCCTGAAAGTAAATTGTATAAAGAAGCAGAGAGTTACAGTATTTTAAGTCAAAATAATATTAAAGAAATAAAAAATGAGCAAACTACGTCGTCAGCTAAGCGCTAACACCAGCAGTTCGGTAGAACCTAAAAAGTTATCTGCCATAAAGGAAAAAACAGGTAACCTGTACGAGTCTATTGCAATAGTTGCAAAGCGGGCCAACCAAATAAATATTACGCTAAAAGAGGAATTGCATAATAAACTGGAAGAATTTGCAAGCCATACCGACAGTTTAGAGGAAATTCATGAAAATAAGGAGCAAATTGAAATTTCTAAAGCTTACGAACGTATGCCTAACCCGGCATTACTGGCTACAACTGAGTTTATGGAAGATAAAGTATATTTCCGTAGAAACGATGAAGACCTGTTTAGCTAATAACAGAAATAATTACCAATATTTTTTAAATAAGAAGTTATAATTTTAATCCCGTCTGGTATAATAACCGACGGGATTTTTATGTTACAAGGAAAAAAAATATTACTGGGTGTTACAGGAAGTATTGCAGCTTATAAAGCAACAATACTGGTAAGGTTATTGGTAAAACAGGGTGCAGATGTAAAAATTATTATGACGGCTGCCGCTAAAGATTTTGTTACTCCGCTTTCACTATCTACACTATCAAAGCATGATGTATTATCTGATATTGCGGATAACGATACATGGGCCAATCATGTAATGCTTGGCCGCTGGGCAGATATAATGTTACTGGCACCGTTAAGCTGCAATACGCTGGCTAAAATGGCGAATGGTTTATGCGATAATTTATTAATGGCGGTTTATCTTTCTGCTACATGCCCTGTTGTTGCGGCACCTGCTATGGACGAAGATATGTGGCATCACAAGTCAACAAAAGATAATCTTAAAAAAATTACATCCTTCGGCAATAATATTATTCCTGTTGAAAAGGGTGAACTGGCGAGTGGCTTAATTGGCGATGGGAGGATGGCAGAACCTGAAACGATTGTTGCATGGCTTGGTAATCATTTTTCAAATAAACTGGAATTAAAAGGGAAAAGAGTTTTAGTTACTGCCGGCCCTACGTACGAAGCAATTGACCCCGTCCGCTTTATTGGCAACCATTCTTCAGGTAAAATGGGTGTAGCAATTGCTGCAGAAATGAAAGAGAGGGGTGCTGATGTTGTATTGGTACTTGGACCATCGGCATTACAGGTGCCGGAAAATATTGAAGTGATAAGAGTTAAGTCGGCAAATCAAATGTACGAGGCATGTATTACATGTTTTGATACAACAGATATTGCTATAATGAGTGCTGCTGTAGCTGATTATACACCGGTAAGTTCAGCAAAAGAAAAAATAAAAAAAACAGCAGATGTTTTTAATGTAGAACTTACCAAAACAAAAGATATTTTAAAAAGCCTTGGCGAAAAAAAAACAGATAAGCAACTGCTGGTTGGGTTTGCATTAGAAACCAACAACGAAAAAGAGTATGCCTTAAAAAAACTGCAAACTAAAAATGCGGATATGATTGTTTTAAATTCGCTTAACGATGCAGGAGCAGGATTTGGGCACGACACCAACAAAATCACTATTTTTGATAAGCAGGGTAATGAATATCCTTTTGATATTAAACCTAAAAACGAAGTGGCAACAGATATTGTAAATACCATTATTAAACTATTACATGCGTAAACTTATTTTTTTATTGCCCTTTATAGTTATTGCTCAGCTTGGGCAGGCGCAGGAATTAAAAGCTACCGTTACAGTAATGAGCAACCAGGTAGGCAACACGGTAAACCCAAGTGTTTTTCGTACACTGCAAACGGCGTTGAATAATCTTATGAATAACCGTAAATGGACCTCAGATAATTTTTTACCTAACGAAAAGATAGCATGTAATTTTTTATTAAACCTTGAGCCTACACCTGATCTTAACATATATACTGCCAGCCTTACTGTACAGGCTGCCAGGCCGGTTTATAATACATCCTATCTTTCCCCAATTATTAATTTCAGGGATGAGAATATACTTTTTAAGTATGCCGAATTTCAACAACTGGATTTTAACGAAAACAGGGTATCAGGTTCCGATGCCGCAGTATCTAACCTTACAGCTGTATTTGCCTATTATGCCTATATGATACTAGGATTTGATTATGCCTCTTTTTCAATACATGGCGGAGATACATATTTTCAAAGAGCACAAAACATTGTAAACAATGCGCCTGATGGCAGAGGCATTTCGGGCTGGAGAGCATTTGACGGGGTACGCAACCGCTACTGGCTGGCAGAGAATATGCTGAACAGCCGTTACACCATCATGCATGATGTGTATTATAACTATTACCGGCTTGGGATGGATAAATTGTATGAGGACGAGAACCAGGCAAGGGCAGAAGTGATGAATGTATTGAACCTGCTGAACAGTTTTAATACAGATAATCCAAATAAAATGATCAACCAGTTCTTCTTTCAGGGAAAATCAACAGAGCTGATAAAATTATTTTCGAAAGCCCCACAGCAGGATAAGGCCAGGGCATCGGAACTATTGCAAAAACTGGATATTACCAATGCCAATAAATATAAAGACGAATTGAAATGATACTGAAGCGGATTGCATTGATAAGCACTTTATTTTTATTTTCATGCGGAAATAAAAATGCTATTCCAAAAGAAATTTTAAAGCCCGAAAAAATGCAGGCTGTTTTATGGGATGTATTAAGAGCTGATGTTTTTACCAATGATTTTATAAAGAAAGACTCTGCTAAAAAACCTGAACAGGAATTGCTAAAACTACAGCAACAGATATTTGCAATACATAAAGTTTCTAAAGATGAGTTTTACAACAGTTATGAGTTTTACAAAACACATCCCGAAATAATGCAACCCATGTTAGACAGTATGATCAATAGAAAAACAAGGGATAAATATCCGGCCACTCACTCAAAGCCTTCGACCGATACTTTAAAAGTAAACTGACATGAACAAAGTATATAAAAATGCCGCAGCAGCAATTTCAGATATTACTGATGGAGCAGTAATAATGCTGGGAGGTTTTGGTTTATGCGGCATTCCCGAAAATTGTATTACAGCTTTGGTTACAAACGGAGTAAAAGATCTTACCTGTATATCTAATAACGCAGGGGTGGATGATTTTGGAATAGGCATGATGCTGCAACAAAAGCAGGTTAAAAAAATGATATCTTCCTATGTTGGGGAGAATGCAGAATTTGAAAGACAATTATTAAGCGGCGAACTGGAAGTGGAACTGATACCGCAGGGAACACTGGCAACAAGGTGCATGGCAGCAGGATACGGGATGCCTGCAATTTTTACACCTGCAGGTGTGGGAACAGAAGTGGCAGATGGAAAGGAAACCCGGGTTTTTAATGATAAAGAATATTTAATGGAATATGCCTTTAATGCAGATTATGCCATTGTAAAAGCCTGGAAGGGAGATACCGATGGCAATTTGATATACAAGGAAACCGCAAGAAATTTTAATCCCTTAATGGCGATGGCCGGTAAAATAACCATTGCAGAAGTTGAGGAACTGGTATCAGCCGGGGAGCTTAATCCAAATTATATTCATACCCCCGGTATTTATGTGCATCGGATTTTTAAAGGCGAAAATTATGAGAAACGGATTGAACAAAGAACGGTAAGGAAAGCCCCCTCCGCCCCTTAAAGGGGGAACTTGCGAAGAGTTTACAAGTCAGTTATACTTTTAAGGATAAAAAGTAAAATGAGTTCAAAAATAAATTATAAACTTTAAAATTAAGTTCCCTTTAAGGGACAGGGGGTATTATGGCTTTAGATAAAAACCAGATAGCACAACGCATAGCACAGGAACTTAAAGATGGTTACTATGTAAATCTTGGTATCGGTATTCCTACACTTGTGGCAAATTATATCCCTAACGGAATTGATGTGGTTTTGCAAAGCGAAAACGGCTTATTGGGTATGGGGCCATTTCCTTTTGATGGTGAAGAAGACCCCGATTTAATTAATGCCGGTAAACAAACTATTACCACCGTACCCGGTTCATCATTTTTCGACAGTGCCATGAGTTTTGGCATGATAAGGGCGGGCAAGGTTGACCTAACTGTTTTGGGTGCTATGGAAGTAAGTGAAAACGGAGATATTGCCAACTGGAATATACCCGGCAAAATGGTGAAGGGCATGGGCGGTGCAATGGACCTTGTGGCCAGTGCAAAAAATATTATTGTAGCCATGATGCATACCAACCCAAAAGGCGAAAGTAAATTATTGCCCAAATGTACTTTACCCCTTACCGGCAAACAATGCGTAAAAAAAATAGTAACAGAACTTGCCGTACTTGATGTTACTGCCCACGGGTTTAAATTGTTGGAAAGGGCACCCGGTGTATCTGTCGAAGAAATTATTGCAAAAACAGCAGGTAAAATAATTGTAGAGGGAGAAGTACCTGAGATGGCGTTGTGATTTGCTTTCAAACATTGTACTAACTTAGTTCTTTAACAACAGGGTTGGCTCAAAGGCTTATTGGTATTGGTTCTAAGTTAAATTTTAGAAATAAAAATCTGGCTTTAAGCTCATTTTTTTATTCCTGTTTTGCTCAAAAAATGGTTGTTAAAAATTATTAAAGCCTGCTGGTTTATTAACGGCAGGCTTTTTTAGTTCATCATTGTACCTCGTCCTGATCCCGATTCATCGGGAAGGGATCTGCCGGGCTTTTGTACAAATGATGAACAGATTCCTCCTTCGTCGGAATGACAAAGGGTAGATTCCTCGCTGTGCTCGGAATGACAGTTAAAACATTTCCAATTGTTGAACCGGCGGCTCAGTTGTTGTAAGCTTGTGACCATGAAATATCTCCATCATACCAAATTGCTTATCTGTAATACACATAATACCTACATGCCCGTGTTCGGGCAGTATTTTTTTCACCCGCTTTATATGCACTTCGGCATTTTCCCTGCTGGCACAATGCCGCATATAAATACTGAACTGGAACATCTGGAACCCATCCTTTAAAATATTTTTTCGGAACAAGCCAGCTATCTTACGCTCCTTTGCGGTTTCTGTTGGCAGGTCGAAAAATACAAGTACCCACATAATACGGTATGCATTTAGGCGGTTATACATCGTTGAGTGGTGCTGTCGTCCCGAATGCAGTGAGGGATCTGCTCATCAATAGCACGAAGGCTGGGGCAGATCCCTCGCTGGTGCTCGGGATGACAACTATATTTCATCATTTAAAAACTTCCATTCGGGATTCAACGTGTTAATCAACGCTTCTTTCTTGCTTCGCCTCCAGCCTTTAATTTCCTTTTCTCTTGCTATAGCGTTTTCTACCTGGTGAAACCTTTCGTAATACAGTAAAAAATAAGCATTGTATTGCCCGGCAAACGACTTGTGGCGGAAGGGGATTGAGTTCTCCTCATGTTCTTTTAAACGACGAAAAAGATCATTTGTTATGCCGGTATATAAAACTGTTTTGTTTTTATTGGTAACTATGTAAATGTAGTAGTTATGGCCGCCGGATATTTTCATTGCTGGTTAAATTATAATAAGACTGTATTTTATAAATGTTCAGTATTGATGTAATGCTTACAACGAAGCTGTCGTCCCGACGAAGGAGGGACCTGCTGAGCCAAGCTGCAGGTAGCTTTAAGCAAAGGCTTGCCAACTGCATAAAAGCCACCGGTTCATTTTACAAATACCCTGCAAAAAAAATCAGGCCACTCTTATTTTAACCAATGCTTTCAATGCCAGCCTGCAGCATCGCCGGGCATATCCCTTCCCGCCATTAGCGGGACAAGCTCTTCGTCGGGACGACAGCCGCATTTTTGCATTTTTATAAAGCCCTTCATTTATAAATGTTCATTATTACT
>JAYVJU010000298.1:0-14641 GCA_043769035.1 Ferruginibacter sp. | reverse complement strand
AATTTTCCGGTGCCGTACGATATTTATGTACACATTTCGGGCATCGACCTGATAAGGGACAGCGATGGCTCATTTTATATACTGGAAGATAATTTACGTACGCCAAGTGGTGTAAGTTATATGCTGGAGAACAGGGAAATTACCAAACGCATTTTCCCCGATCTGTTACCAAAGAACAATGTAAGAACGGTTACTGAGTATCCAAATATTTTACACCGCAACCTGGTATCATTATCACCCAGGCAAATTTATAATCCTACAATTGTTTTATTAACGCCGGGTATTTATAACTCCGCTTATTTTGAACATACCACTTTAGCAAGGTTGATGGGTGTTGAGCTGGTGGAAGGAAAAGACCTTGTGGTAGATAATCATAAAGTGTATATGAAAACCACCACAGGCTTACAGCAGGTGGATGTAATTTACCGAAGGGTGGATGATGAATATTTAGATCCGTTGGTTTTTGACCCCGGTAGTTTGCTGGGTGTGGCAGGTATTATGAGCGCTTACCGAAAAGGAAATGTAGCCATAGTAAATGCTGTTGGCAACGGCGTTGCCGATGATAAGGCCATTTATACTTTTGTGCCTGCCATGATACGCTATTATTTAAATGAAGAACCGCTTTTAAAAAATGTACCCACCTACCAGTTGGGAAAAGATGAAGAGCGGGACCATGTGTTTAAGAATATTGAGCGCATGGTAATTAAAAAAACCAATGCCAGCGGCGGCTACGGTATGCTGATGGGCAGTGCTTCTACCGAAAAAGAAATTGAGGAATATAAAAAAGAAGTGCTGGTTAACCCCAGGGAATTTATAGCGCAACCCATCATCAGTTTATCCAGTTGCCCCTGTTATATGGGTGGCGAACTGAAACCCCGGAGGGTTGATTTACGGCCTTATGCTTTATGCGGTCCCGACGGAATAGAAATTGTACCCGGCGGTTTAACAAGGGTGGCGTTAAAGGAAGGTTCGCTGGTAGTTAATTCATCGCAGGGCGGTGGAAGCAAGGACACCTGGGTGTTGGCGGAATAGAACGTTGCCCCTCCGCCCCTAAAGGGGAACTGGTACACTAAAAATTTATGTAGCTTTTCAAAAAATAGAAAGCAAAAAATTTGATAAATATTATTCATTTTAAATCAAAAAGCGCTTCGCAGTTCCCCTTTAGGGGCGGAGGGGCATGTCTTATTTTATGCTAAGTAGAGTTGCCGATAGTTTATACTGGATGAGCCGCTATATGGAAAGAGCGGATGGTATTTTAAGAATGCTTAAGATCAATTACGCTTCTTCGCAGGATGACATACAGGAATTTTCATGGAAACCTGTTTTAAAAATATTTACTTTTTTAAAAGATGAGGAAGCTGAGGCTCTGGCAAAAAACACCAGGGATGTGTTGCAGTTTATGGTTACCGACAAAGAAAACCCTAATTCAGTTTTTAACATTGTAACACAAGCCAGGGAAAACGGAAGAAGTGTGCAGGACCATATTACCAAAGAGATGTGGCAATGCCTTAATGATTTTTACCACGCCATACGACAGGAAAAACTGATTGAACTTTTACAAAGAGAAGACCCGATAACAGTATTGGACAGCTTAATAAAGCAGGGCCTGTTATATTTCGGTACTACCGATGTTACCATGAGCAGGGGCGAAGGCAATTCATTCATCAACATTGGAAAGTTTTTGGAAAGGGCGGTACAGTCTGCTGATATTCTGGATATCAAATTCAGTGATTTAAATTATGAGATGGATAAGCCTGCCGATACTACGTATTGGAAATATTTACTGATGTCGATATCGGGTTATGAACTGTATTTAAAAACTTACCGTGGTGGCTTTGAAGCAAAGAATGTAATGGAACAGATCTTACTGAATGAAACCTTTCCCCGGTCTGTAATATATTCCATTAATCACCTGCACCGGTATTTTGAAAGATTAAAGAACGATAAAAACATTTCCGGCTATAACCAGATAGATTTTATGATTGGCAAGGTAAAGAGTAAAGTAAAATTCAGTACCCCCGATTCAATTATTCAGGAAGGGCTGCACCGGTTTTTATCAGATACCAAGTTTGATCTTTTTCAAATTGGAAGTACATTGAATCAGAATTATTTTGCACACAGTTAGTGAGTGGTGAGCCTTTGGTTTTGAAGTCTTACTCACTACTCAAAAAGAAATATTAAATAATAAAGAAACAACCTTCATGCCCCGATTTATCATACACCATATCACCAAATATACTTACGCCGAATTTGTAAGAGACAGTGCCAACCAGATCATGTTATTTCCTTTAAAAGACGACTACCAGGAAGTACAGCAGCAAAAATTGTATATCACCAACGAGCCTTTTATTGAAGTGTACAAAGATTATTATGGCAATGAGATCGGTTCGTTTATGAATATTGCACCGCATACCGAATTAAGGATTGAGTCAACCATTACAGTATTAACCCGGCCCAGACCCATTCCTATGGATAACCTTCCGGTACAGGAGCAATGGAATCATTTACTTGAAATAAAATACATGGTGCCGTTCATTGATTTTTTAAAGCAGGAAAATTTTGACCGGCTGGATGAAGTTAAAAAAATTGCAGATGATGGATTTTATAAAACGGTTACTGTATTTACTGCAGTTAAACAATTAACCGAATACGTGTACACAAATTTTAACTACATAAAAGGTATTACCACAGTAGAAACCACGCTGGATGAAATATGGAAACTAAAGGCCGGTGTATGCCAGGACTTTGCTCATATTTTATTGGTAATGCTGCGGCTGTTGAATATTCCGGCACGTTATGTAAGTGGATATGTTTGTCCGCAAGACAGCAGCCTTCGTGGCGAAGGTGCTACCCATGCCTGGGTAGAAGCCTATATTCCGTTTTATGGCTGGCTGGGTGTTGACCCTACCAACAACTGTGTGGTAAACGATTTACATGTGCGCCTTGCCATTGGCAGAAGTTTTAGTGATTGCTCACCGGTAAAAGGAACTTATAAAGGCACGGCCAAACAAATCCTGGAAGTGGGTGTTTCTGTATCGCATGAGGATGGATCGGTTGCAAAAGAAGAAGCATCGATATTAACACCAAAGCTTGTAAATGAAACACTGAATGCCGACGGTACCAAAGACGACAGCAATTCTTTTAGAAGATATATGCAGATGGTGCAGCAACAGCAGTAGTTTTTTAAAGATAATTTTACTCATGTAAATCATCTTCATTAATTGTAACCGGCATTGTTTTACTTTCGTAGCCACATTTACTGCACTTATAAACTTGCTCACTTGCTATAGCATAACTTGAAAATAACCAGGTAAAAATTGCAGTAAGGAAATTAGTAGCGCCGGGTTTATTGATTTGTGTGATATTTGTTTCACTGCATTGCGGACATTTTACTGATTTCATATATTCGTCATCAAACAATTGTAATAACTCCCGGGCTTCTACAGCGTCTTGTTCTTTTACCACTAATTTTATACCTCCAATTGCATTTGATAGTATAGGATCAATGGTAACAGTATTCTCATCTTTTAAATAACACTCAACGCCGGCATCCTGCAATTTCGTTAGTGTGATATTTGCTAAAAAATAATTATCAAAGCTGCGTAATGTTATCATGTTCATAAAGACGGGTTTAAAATATTTACTGTTTACCGTCAATTATTATTGGCGTATTTCCCTTACCCATTACAATCACTTTTGCATTTTGGCTAAGCGCCAGTTCCTTCATGGCTTTAATCTGTTCGTATTGTAATTGCTGATCGGTTAATCCTGTGTTGATGATACGCTGGTAATCGGCAATACCCTGTGCTTCCACTCTTTTACGTTCTGCTTCCTGTTTTTCTTTCAGTAACACAAACTCCATTTTTTTTGCATCCTGCTCGGCATTTATTTTAGATTCTATCGATGCTTTTACAGAATTAGGTAAAGTGATATTTCTTACCAGCAACTGCTCCAGCATTAAGCCACGTTTTTTAAAATCATCTTCTATACTCTTATAAATACGTTGCTGAAATTCATCTCTTTTATTACCAAACAAATCTACTGCCTGGTAATACACGGCATTATCCCTGATTTTTGTACGGGTAATGGGCCGTACAATTTTATCTTCATAGTCAGCGCCGGTTTCTCTTAATAATCTTGGCGCATCGGCACTTGTAATTTTGTATAAAACGGTAAGGTCAATGGTTACCTCCAGCCCATCGCTGGTTAATACTTTTATGGCATCATCGCCAGATTTATGGCCTTCGTCATTAACGCCACTCATGGTGTAGTTCTGTGTCTTTACATCTAGTTTTTTTATATCCAGCAAAGGATTTATAAAATGCAGACCACTGCCCAGTACATCATTTTGTATGCTACCAAACAAAACTTTTACACCCACCTGCCCGGCATCAATTTGTTTTACGCAGGCTGTGGTAATACCCAATATTATCAACAGCAAAGCAAGAATGCGCCCCACACCTTTAAATTTTGCCAATGCGGCATTATTTTTTACAAGTATGCCTGCGGCAATAAAAACTATTACTCCAAGAATTATTAAAAACATCGTTTAAAATTTTATACACACAAGTTCATTAAAACAATTAAAAGTAATGAGAAAGGTTTTGCACATAAAAACGCCTGAACAATAGTTCAGGCGTTAAATTATTTTAAGAGAAGAAAGAGATGCCTAATTATTCAACATCAACGGCATTACCAGCATCAGCAATTCTTCATCATCACCCATTTCAGTTGGTTTAATTATACCGGCTTTTGTAGGGGTGCTCAGTTCCATATTTATTTCGCTGGTATCGGCACCGTTCAACATCTCAATTAAAAATTTTGCGTTAAAGGCTATTTGCAGGTCCTCGCCATCATACTGGCAGGCCATGCGTTCGTTACCTTCAAAACTAAAATCAACATCCTGTGCGGCTAATTGTAATTCGCTGCCACTGATGCTTAATGCTACCTGGTTAGTACTTTTATTACTGAACACACTTACACGGCGTAAGGCATTTTGAAAATCGGATTTATTCACCGTCATTTTATAAGGATTATCAGCCGGTATTACCACTTTATAATCAGGGAAACGGGCATCAATCAACCGGCACACCAGTTCGGTACCGCCATGTTTTACAAATAAATGATTGCTGTTGTAGCTAACATTTAATTCATCTTCATTATCATGTAAAGAGCCTTTTAATAAACTCAATGGTTTTTTAGGAACAATGAAAGAATCTTTTTTAGGGCAGCTTACATCTTTACGGGTGTAGCGTACCAGGCGGTGTGCATCGGTTGCAACAAACGTAATGCCTTTTTTATCCAGTTCAAAAAACACCCCCGTCATTGCAGGACGCAGGTCATCATTACTTACCGCAAAAATGGCTTTATTAATAGCCGTAACCAATGCCGTTGAGGTCATGGTAAAATTATTGGCATCATCTGCAGCCGGTTCTTTGGGGAAGTTATCGGGGTTTTCGCCCATTACTTTATACTTACCATTATCGCTGGTAATTTCCACAGCAAAGTTTTTATCAATATTAAATGTAAGCGGTTGTTCTGCTATATTCTTTAATGAGTCCATTAAAATTTTTGCAGGAATACAAACCTTGCCGCTGTCTTTGGCTTCAATATCAAGGTGTACTTTCATTACTGTCTCCAGGTCGGTGGCCACCACAGTAAGCTTGTTCTTTTCAATTTCAAACAAAAAATCTTCTAAAATAGGCAGCACCGTGTTTGCATTAATTACACCACTAATCTGTTGCAGTTGTTTCAGCAGGGCTGAAGAAGAAACTATAAACTTCATAAAATATATATATTATACCTTCAAAGATAAAAGATTGCTTGTAATGAAGATAATAAAAATTGGGGCGGTTGTGAATAACTGTGCAATATTGTTATTAAAGCAGCATTTTACCGCAGGCGCTCTATTTTTGTACTGAAATGAATACCCAAAAATTTACACCACAGCAGGCATTGCCCAAAGCCAAACATTATTGTGCTTACCAGGAGCGTTGCCATAGCGAAGTAAAAGATAAACTGTATGGATTTGGTTTAACCACCCCCGAAGTAAATGAAATAGTAAGCAGGCTTATTGAAGAAAATTATCTGAATGAAGAACGGTTTGCCATACTATTTGCAGGCGGCCATTTTAGAACTAAAAAATGGGGCCGGGTAAAAATTGCATATGCTTTAAAACAAAAGCAGGTATCGGCATACAGCATTAAAAAGGCACTTAAACAAATTGACGAAGCTGATTATGAAAAGGTGTTGCAAAGACTTTTTGACGACAAGTTAAAAACCCTGAAAAGCGAAAAGAATATCTTTATAAAAAAGAGGAAACTGCAGGATTTTTTAATGCAAAAGGGATATGAAACAGATTTGATAAGAGAATTGATTACATCAATATGATTACAGTTACAAAAAAACCGAAGCTCTAAAACTCCGCACTTTTCGGATACCTCGGAAAAGGAATAACATCCCTGATATTTCGATAGCCGTAACAACGCTTGTACTTCACAAATTGTGACCTCCAATTTTTAAGTTTTATATATTTACATGTAAAACTAATTACAATGGCAAAAAAGGAATTACAAGCATTGGTAATAGAACAAAAAATATTGAACCGTATTTATGTTGTAAGGGGTGAAAAAATAATGTTGGACAGAGATTTGGCCGAACTGTTTGGAATAGAAACCAGGGTATTAAAACAAGCTGTTAAAAGAAATACAGAACGTTTTCCAAAAGATTTTATGTTTGTGATGACGGGTAAAGAAATAGACGGACTGGTATCACAAAATGTGATACCATCTAAAAGTTATTTTGGCGGTGCGGCACCTTTTTGTTTTACCGAACAGGGTGTAACAATGTTGTCGTGCATTTTAAATAGCAAAACAGCCATTGAAGTAAATTTAAGAGTGGTGAGGGTTTTTGTAAAAATGAGAGAATATGCACTTACTCATAAAGAAATTTTGATGCAGCTTGTTAAACTTGAAAAAGAAGTAAAAGGCAACAGCAAAGACATTGAAAATATTTTTATGGTACTAAAAGAATTATTAGCAAAAGAAAGCAAACCAGCTATACGAAATAAAATAGGCTTTAAGCAATATGATTAAAGCTATAAATATTTTAAGTGGCTAATTTTTGCCCCCGCCAGCACTTTTGAAAAACGACAAAAAAGTTACATATTTTTTGAGTACCTAAATAATTCATCCAATGAGGTAACATTTGCTTTCTCCTTTAGCCTGTTAATAATAGCTTCAATAGTTCGTGAACTTAATTCCATTGCGGTAGCAATTTGCTCAACAGAATTTCCAGCTAAAAGTAGTTTCAATATTTGTTCCTCTCTCTCGTTAAAACCAATCCTGCCATTTTTTGTGTATTTAATTGCTATTTGCAATAGTGCATTTCTTAGCACTTCGTTTATATAAAGGTATTCGTTACTACAAACCATAATGGCTTTATAAATTACTTCGCTATCTGACGTTTTAGTTAAGTAAGCGTTTGCACCAAGTGTAACGGCTTTACAAATGATTGCTGCGTCATCAATCATGCTAAGCATAATAATTTTTATGCCAGGGTATTTTTGTTTTAAAACGGGCAAAGCCGTTAGTCCATCCATAACTGGCATCTGAATACCCAGAATAATAATATCCGGTTCCAGATATTCCAGTTTTTCCAGTAAATCTGCACCATTTTCTGCGGCTGCAATAAACTGCACATTGGTTTTACTTACTAAAGCCTTTATTACACCATCACGATAAATTCGATGGTCATCTGTAATTATGATTTTTATTTTTGGGTTTTGGCTTTCCATGGTTAGTTTTAATGATTTACATAAGTTTATGTTAGTGCTACGAACTTTTGCTGCCGAGGGTGTTTTCTCTTTAGCTCACTAATTTAACACATTTAGTTATCCTGAACGCTCCATCTATTACCCCCTACAAGTGGATACCAGTAATATTCATTTTACTAATTTAGGTAAATATTGTTTTGCGGCAGCTTTTATTCGCCGCTGGTCGGAGACACAGGCGGCGGGGAACAGAGCGGAAAACCGACGGCGGCAAAAGAGATTATGTAAGCGTTAATGGTTCAATGTTAGATTCATCAGGATTTGGATTAAAAAAAATTTCTGTGAATTGCATAAGCCGATCTTTATCTTGATCTAATACTTTAAATGCCTCAAACGGTTTATCGGCATTAAAAAAACGGTTGATTATTATGCCAAGTATATCTGCAATTTGTATTTCAAAATTTAAATATGATTCAAAAAAATCAACTTTACTATCAACCAAGCTTCTAAAATTTAGGAAATCAGATTTTTGTAGTGGCTCTGTTGTTAGTTTAGTAAGCAATGAAATTGCAAGTAGTTCTTTAAAATATTGTTTGGATTGTGGCCCAGTTATAAAATCTTTATCAATTTTGATAGCTAAGCTTTTCTCAAAAATTTCTGCATTTGAGGTATTGTTTGCATCAAATATTTTCTTTGCTTTTGTATAAGCTTTTACAATTACTTTTTGTAAAAGGATAAGTTTACTGTAGTGCTGGTAGTTCATTTTTTTTGCATTTTTATACCATGGCACAAGGCCCTCATATAACTTCATCGTTTTACGAGCTACTTCCCATTCGTTTTTTGCCCGTTTTAATGTTCTATTAATCCTAACTATAGCAAGGTTTTTAAATCTTTTTATTAAAATCTCTGGATTGTTTTTAGGTTGAAATTTAACAATTTCGCAAACAATCTTTGGTTCTACACAACATACTTTAGTTACAAAAGAAAGTAGTTCATGATCTAATAATTCACTTCCTTTAATTTCGTTTTTCTCATTTCTTCTTTTAATTGGGATTGAATTAAACCATTCTAAAAATTGTTTCTGCTTTTTTTCAATACCATTTTCATTGTGGTCAATTATTGCTGCAACAAAAAAACTATGCTTATTAGATGTAGGCGAAAAATCACCAGATTCGTCAATTGTAATCAACATAATTACTTTTTTTGTCTCCGTAGGAGTTCGCTCTTTAATCCTCTAATTTAATACAATTTCCCATCTATAATGCCGCCGCCTTGTCTCCCGACAAGCGGGCACCTCAAGCCCATACTTTCAATTTGCAGATTAGCGGTTGTGTAAAATTGGAACTATTCTTCTGCGTTACTATTGTTCATGCTTCTAATGCATGTAAATAGCTGGTCTTTGATATCTATTGCTGCATTCTGTTTGCCTTGGTCGGTGGCACAGGCGGCGGCGATGAACGTAACGGAACCCACAGAGGCGGAAAGATGTGTTGGCGACTAAGGCTAATTATTTTTAAAATCTATTAATAAGTTGCCATCCAAAAGAGCAAAATAATATGGTTAATAAAAGTGTCATTGAGTATTCCAACAAGTATAAAAATTCGGTATACTCAGGATTTTTTTCAACAAATTCTTTACAAGTATTCACAGATATTCGTGTGAATAAATATAAAAAAGGCGATAACAAAATTGCTTGAACAAGTATAGACTTCATGATTTATTTTTTAAAACATCTCTTATGCCTTTTATAATAGTATATGGGAATAATGGAACAAAAAAACATAATAATGCATAAAATAATGCTAAATAAAAAAAATCCAGCGTAGAAGTTATATTAAAAATCATTACGTAAATTGCTAATAAAGCAATCGGAAGTATGATTCTACATAATAGTATTGATACAGTTTTCTTTTTCATAAAAAAAATGATATTTTATTAGATACTAAGTTTCGCTTCGTGTGTTAAAAACTCCGCACTCTTCGGATACCGTGGAAAAGGAGTAACATCCCTTCTTTGTCTTGTTTCGTGTCTTCACGAAATAAATATTCTCTTTTTGCTTTTCACCTTGTTCGTTACTGAACAAGGTGAAGAAATAAACTAATCGCTTTTGCCATTTTTTCTATACCCGTATAAAAAACAAAAAACAGTTACAATTAAAAAATTCACAACAATTTTAAGTGTTTGATATTTAGCTTGGAAAACTTCATCTAATTCATTTATTACAAAGAGAATTATTACTCCAATTACACTGAGAACAAGTATTTGAATAAATAACTCTCTTTTTTTGTTATCAGTTTCATATAATGTTTTTGATATTGCAACAACAGCAATAATAGCCATCATAATTTTCCCGATTAAAGTGCTATCCATTTTAGTAAAAATTAATTTGAAATTGGTTTTACTTCGCAGCTCATTTCGTCTGCAACAAAATAAGCTTTGGTCACCTTAAAACTCCGCACTCTTGGGATACCTTGGAAAAGGAGTTATAACCCGAGCCTAGGCTAAGGGTTTAATGGTGGAAAAACTAGTTTTTTTCGTTCGTATGCAGCTAAGCCATCGGTATTCATTTGCGTTTTAATTGTTGTCCAGTGCAATAATATTTTACCAGGATGATTTCGTTTTCTGCGTTTGAATATTTTGTACAACCAATCCATTCTTCTGCACCAGGTGCTAGTTCAACCTGCCTCGTACTTTTGTCAATTAGACTATCGTTTTTAATTAATTCTTCTTTTATTGTAAATTGATATGTTTTATCCAAACTAGTGCTAATAAGATATACAGATTCTGATTTGTGAATTTTCGTTTTAAATTCACTGGCAGAAATCGTAATATCTATATTCTCTGCTAGCCCATAACAATCTTTATTATCAATTCTCTGCTCGATTTTTCCATTTAATCTGCTAGTACAAGAAAAGATAAATATTAAATAAGTTAATAAAATAAAATTTTTCATATCTCAATTAATTTGTGAAGCTTTTTCTCCTACACATCATCAAATTTAACGCATTTCCCTACGCCGTGGTTCATGGCACACTAAACAAGATTAAGTGCTACTTTCTAAAACTCCGCACTCTTCGGATACCTCGGAAAAGGAATTACATCCCTGATATTTCCCATGCCGGTTACAAACTGCACCAAACGTTCAAATCCCAAACCAAAACCTGCATGCGGACAAGCACCAAATTTCCTCGTATCTAAATACCACCATAATTCTTCGGCAGGTATATGCATTTCTTCCATGCGTTTTAATAATTTGTCCATGCGTTCTTCTCTTTGGCTGCCACCTACAATTTCGCCAATGCCCGGTGCAAGAATATCCATTGCAGCAACGGTTTGTCTGCCGGGTTCGCAATTATCGTTCTGGCGCATGTAAAAAGCTTTTATCTCCGCAGGATAATCCGTTAAGATAACCGGTTTTTTAAAATGCTTTTCTACCAGGTATCTTTCATGCTCACTCTGTAAATCAACGCCCCATTTATCTATTAAGTAAGTAAATTTTTTCTTTTTGTTGTGATTGCTCTCTCTTAAAATTTCTATTGCTTCAGTATAGGTTAGTCTTTCAAAATTATTATCTACTACAAAATTTAATTTATCTACTAAACCTAATTCGCTTCTTTCCAGCAAAGGTTTTTGTTTTTCTTCTTCTTCCAAACGTTGTGCTAAAAACTCAAGGTCTTCTTTATTATGCTCCATAGCATGTTTAATAACATACTTGATGAATTCTTCAGCAAGGTTCATGTTATCTTCCAGGTCGTTGAATGCAACTTCGGGTTCAATCATCCAAAACTCTGCAAGATGCCTTGTAGTATTACTGTTCTCGGCACGGAAGGTTGGCCCGAATGTATAAATATCACTAAAGGCCATTGCCGCCAATTCACCTTCTAATTGTCCGCTTACGGTAAGGTTGGTGCTGCGGCCAAAAAAATCTTCCTTAAAATTTATAGAACCGTCTTCATTTTTAGGAGCAGTGCCGTCTAAAGGGAATGCAGTTACTTTAAACATTTCACCGGCACCTTCGGCATCACTTGCAGTTATAATGGGCGTGTGTAAATACACAAACCCTTTATCGTTAAAAAATTTATGTATGGCAAAAGCCAGCGCATGGCGCACACGGAATACAGCACTGAAAGTATTTGTTCTAAAACGTAAGTGAGCGATCTCTCTTAAAAATTCGAGGCTGTGTTTTTTAGGTTGTAAAGGAAATTTTTCTGCATCACTATCGCCCAGTATTTCTATTTCGGTGGCTTTTAATTCTACTTTCTGCCCTTTGCCTAAAGATGCAATTACTTCACCCGTTGCTTTAATGCAGGCACCCGTAGTTAAGCGTTTTAAAAGGGCATCATCAAACTTGCCCAGCTCAGCAACTACCTGTATATTATTGTTGGTACTGCCATCATTTAAGGCAATAAACTGGTTATTTCTAAACGTACGTACCCAGCCCATTACAGTAGCCTGGTAATTGGCTTTATCACTGGCCAATAATGCTTTGATCCTGATTCTTTTATTAAACATAAATTCTATTTGTGGAGTGCAAAGATAAGCTACAAAGAAGTTTTTGCCATCCCGATAATTATGGGGGTACAGCTTTTAAGTGAAAGAAATTGTTTAAAGCTTCTATCAACAAACCGCCAGAGCCACACGAGGGGTCTAATATAAATTTCATAGATTTGTATAAACAGATTTATTATGAAAGGCTTTTCTTTACTTGCCAGACCTGATAGCAAAGGAAAAATTCTTCAGATCGATGTAAAAGAACTTGTAAAAAACCCTCAAAAATTTGAGGACATGATTGATGTGCTTATTGCTGAGGAAAGAAAGACAGAGAAGAGTATTCCATGGGATGCTGCAAAAAAACAATTGAAAAAAGCAGGGAAATTATAAATGCTACTTACCTGTAAATGTCTTTTCGGTGACCAATTTTAAGAATATCTACAATTTTAATTTCTTCTTCAATACTGTAAATAATCCTGTAATCTCCCACCCTTATTCTGTATAAATCTTCTTCGGAACCTTTTAATTTTTTTACCCCGTCAGGCCTTGGATTTTCTGCCAGTGCGCTAATTGCTTTTTCTGCTTTCTTAACTGTTGCCTTGGGCAACTTACTAAGTTCTTTTAAGGCAGATGGTTTGATGGAGATGGTGTACATATAAAAAATTTATCCAAAACTAAATATAGGGTTTAAAACCAAAAAGGACAAAAAACTGGGATTAGCGTATTAATGGCTTAAAGTAATTAGTTTTCTTTATACAAAAGCTAATAATTAGTAAATGAATAGATTAAACCCGTATAAATAAATGAGCTTTTTTAGTAATTATTAAAATTTATAGAGGGGACATTTGCAGTAAAAGTTTTCCTTACTCAAGGATATTACAATTGTTGAATGGGGTGTCGCCAATGTGGCTTCATGAGGGTAAAAAGCCTATTACCCTAAAAAAATTTGCACTTTCACGAAAAAACGCCGTAATATTGTGGTGGAATCCAACTGATAAGGTTTATCCAATCATTCGCTTCATCAGCTACTCATATTCCATCAATTATAAATTCTCATTTACATTTTCAGATTTTAAGACGGTTTTTTTGAAGAAAATATTTTCAACTTTTTATGTACGATATTTCACAACTGAACGACCTGCTCGTTCCTGAATTGCTTGATGTTGCAGAACAACTCCATATCTCCAACGCAAAAAAATTAAATAAACAGGATCTGATAGAAAAGATCCTGGATAAACAAACCCATATGAGCACAGCAAAAAACGACGACGAAAAACCCAAGCGCAAACGCATTATTAAACCGGCCGAAGGCGCTGCTGAAGAACAACACGTAGCACCCGAAACCAAAATGGCGAGACCAAAAAGGGTGGAGGCTGAAAAAAGGCCACCGGTTAAAAAGGTAATTGAAGAACAGGAAGAGGAAGAACTGCAACCTATAACCAGCGAACAAAGTACCATACCCGCCGCTATTGCACAAATGCTGCAGGCCGAAGATGGTGATATACAACAACCCGAAACACAAATAGAAGAAACGCCGGCACAACAACAGTCAAGACAATTCAGCCAGCGTAGAGATACGCAACCATCATTTAATATAGAGTTTGATGGTGTTATTTTAGGCGAAGGCGTTTTGGAAATGATGCCCGACGGATACGGTTTTTTACGCAGCAGCGATTATAATTATTTGTCTTCTCCCGATGATATTTATGTTTCTCCTTCTCAAATAAAATTATTTGGTTTAAAAACAGGCGACACTGTTTACGGAAGTGTTCGTCCGCCAAAAGAAGGTGAAAAATATTTTGCTTTATTAAAAGTAGATACCATAAATGGTAAAAGACCGGACGAAGTTAGAGACCGTGTGCCTTTTGACTATTTAACACCATTGTTCCCTTTTGAAAAATTAAATCTTTGTACCAGGTCTGATAATTACAGCACCCGAATAATGGATCTGTTTACCCCGATTGGTAAGGGGCAGCGTGGATTAATTGTTGCCCAGCCAAAAACGGGTAAAACCATGTTGCTGAAAGAACTGGCTAATGCGATTGCAGAAAATCATCCGGAATGTTATTTAATGATTGTGCTGGTTGATGAAAGGCCGGAAGAGGTTACAGATATGGAACGTAGTGTAAGAGCAGAAGTAATAGCATCTACATTTGACGAACCTGCAGATAAACACGTAAAAGTAAGTACCATCGCTTTGCAAAAAGCAAAACGTTTGGTAGAGTGCGGACACGATGTAGTGATATTATTAGACAGTATTACCCGTTTGGCCCGTGCACACAATACAGTGGCGCCAAGTAGTGGTAAAGTATTAAGTGGTGGTGTAGAAGCTAATGCGATGCAAAAACCAAAACAGTTTTTTGGTGCGGCACGTAAAAT
>JAYVJU010000297.1:0-3139 GCA_043769035.1 Ferruginibacter sp. | reverse complement strand
GATGGTGGTATTCAAAAAGGCGACATTACTACAGGGTCTGTAACGTGGACACCATTAAATAATGACTATGTAACCTACCAATACTACCATGGGGATATTTTACCAGTTGGCGGCAGCGATATTTTTGTCGGAGGTGCTCAGGATAACGGCACAACTTTAAACAGCGGCGGCACCACTGCAAGTTCAGTTTTTGGTGGCGATGGTGTAGGGGTTGGCTTTATTTCTTACACCAACCCTACCACGTTTGGAGTTATTGGAGGAAGCCAGAGTGGTAATTTGATAAGATTTACTGGCCCAAGCTTGGGTTTCACTATTTCACCGGCCGGCTCGACAAGCATTTTTGTTACATATTTTAACCTCGATCAGGATAACACTAACCATCTATTTTATGCCGGTAATGCAGCCCTATACCGCACTAGAATTGCAAGTACCATTACCGGAACTACTGTAACCGGTAATGCTGCCACAGGCTGGGAGTTAATGACAGGTACTGGTATTTCTGGCGATATTAGAAGCCTTGCAACCTCAAGAAATAAAACTTATGCCGATGCCGCTTACTCTGCTTCTGACGCAAACCGAAAACTGTATATCGGTACATCTACAGGAAGGGTTTATCGCCTAAATGATCCTGCATTTGTAACTGTTCCAACAGCCGCTGTTGACATTTCGCCTGTTGGGTTCCCTACTGCTATTGTAAGCTCAATTGCCATAAACCCCGGCGATGATAACGAAATATTAGTTACCTACGCCAACTATGGAGTAAACAGTGTGTACCACACCACTAATGCAAATGCCGCCACGCCCACATGGACAGTTGTTGAAGGCCCTGCCGGCTCTGCTGTACAGCTTGCTTCGGCCCGTTCATCTGCCATTGTAAAAGTTTTAGGTGTTAATGAGTACTTTGTTGGCACATCTACGGGCCTTTATACAACCAGTACTTTAAGCGGTGCCACCACAGTATGGACAAAAGTTGGAACCTCTGAAATTAATTATGCTGTTGTAAGCCAATTAAGGTATCGGCCGGCCGATAATAAAATTCTGGCGGCAACACATGGCAACGGTTTCTTTTTAATTACACTCACCGATCCTTATTTACTTGCTATAAAGTTGCAAAGCTTTAATGCCGTTAAACAGGGAGATGATGCGTATATAAGCTGGAGGGTTGGCTATTCCAGCACAGCTAAAACATTTGAGGTTTTAAAAAGTACAGATGGAAGAAATTTTGCCAGCCTTAAAACATTTGATGCTATACTCAATACAGCTGATTATAATACTCTTGATAATAACTTATCAGCTGGTGCAAACTATTATAAACTTAAAATTACTGATGCAGATGGAACTATAAACTATAGTAATACCGCTGTTGTATATGACAAGTACGGTGGCTTTGAAATAACAAGCATGATACCTACTTTAGTAAACAATACTGCAGTTATAAGTATTGCAACTCATAAAAAAATAAACGGCAAATTAATTGTAATTGATGCACAAGGCAGGCAGATATACAACCAGGCAATTGCAGTACCTGCAGGTAATAATAATTACAATTTAAATTTTGCAAATCTTTCATCTGGCGTATATTATATTTATGCTGAAAGCCAGGATGGCAAATCGAATATTACCCGTTTTATGAAGGATTAAAAAGTAATAGTTATCAAATTATAAAAAACGCCTGCAATTCGCAGGCGTTTTTGTTTATAAATATTTTAAATCTGAACCAGGATAGTGAGTGTTTGTCTAAACTTCAGCACCAATTATCTTTATTATCCTCTTCTTAATTTAGGCCGCTGTGTTTGCCTTTGCTGTTCTATACGTTGTTTGCGGATGCGGTCTAATAATTTCCGTTTAAACTCGCCATCCATTCTAAAAAATCTTTCGCAACGTTTAGGTCCTAATATGCGGTTGAAATTTTCCTGGTATTTCTTTTTTATATTAAGAACGGTTTGTTGCTTCTCCAGTTCCGGCATATCTGGTTTTACTGCCTTTATATCCGTTTCAAATTGCGCATGTAAGGGCCAGAATTTTTGGGCTTCATCTGCATTCAGGTTTAACTCCTGGGTTATATAAGCCACATAAAGCGCTTTTATTTTTTCCTGGCGTTTAGCTTCGTCACCCGGCTGATCGTCCTGCGCTTTTACCACAAACAGGCTACCCATTAAAATTGTTGTTATCAATAAAATTTTTTTCATAATACCCTCCTTAATTTTTTAAATCGCTTATATCAATATTGTCAAGATATTTATCAAGAGCTTTGTCATCATTCATATAATCTTCCCTTGCAGGTAAATCATCATTAACCAGGTTTGCTGCAAGGGTTTGAGCATCTATATTTTCTCCGTTTGCCTGCAGGTATTTTATGATGTCTTCATCCGAAACTTTTGCCAGCTCCTCATCTACATTTTTAATTTTACCTGCTTCTCCAACATAAGATGGCATTGTAATCTTTTCACCTCCGCCATTGGTAAATTTAAAAACCCCTAATGCCATTGCCCCGGTAAAAACTGCAGCCACTGCATATTTAAAGAAGGCAGCAGTAGCTTTATGCATGGTTACCACTTTGGCCTGCTGCGGAATTACTTTGTTCAATATTTTTCCGGGCAGTAATTCAAAATAATTTTGTGGTACTGCAAATACATTTTCATTTTGAATACTGTACAACACCGGTGACAAACCCTTCAATTCATCTGCAACAGTTTCGGCACTATTCACTTTGTTAATTACGGTATCACTTAATAATTCAAAGTAACCTTGCGGTACAGTAAATACATTTTTATTTTGAAGGCTGCTTAGTAAAGGTGATAAATCCTTAAGCTCTGCTGTTGTATTTTCCTGTGCTTTTATTTTGTTTAAAATATTATCAGCCAGCGATTCAAAATAACCTTGTGGTACCTGTAACGAAGCTTGTGTTGAAAGGCCATCAGGTAATTCATTATGCCTTTTCCTTACCAGCATTAAAATATCATCCCCAAGCCTTTCAAAATATCCATCAGGAACGGTAAATACATTTGCGTTTCCCACACGGGCAATTACCGGGCTAAGCTCATTTAATTCATTCAATATGTCTATCCTGCTTTCCATTACTGTTTTAAGACCCTGTTTGTTATAAAAAGTTTAATTATTCAGTATAAATTCTTCTATT
>JAYVJU010000296.1:0-4996 GCA_043769035.1 Ferruginibacter sp. | reverse complement strand
GGAACTGTCCACACAACCACCCGGTGCTGTTACCAGCAATTTTACTGTATAGTTACCTTCCTTTGCATAACTGTAAGTAACATCTCTAGTGGTAGAAATATTTCCATCTCCCATATTCCAACTGTATTGCAAAACGCCTGTAGTTAAAGTGCTGGCATTAGTAAATACAAACTGGTTACCGCTGCTGCATTGTGTTACAGTGTTACTGGTAAAACCTGCCACCGGCGATTCCCAAATATCAATTTGTTTTACAGCTGTTGTTCTGCTGCAACCCGCCGAGCTGGTAACCACAGCGTAATAAGCCCCTGTTTGAGTAACATTGTATTGTGTAGCATTAGCACCAGGTATTGCTGTACTATTGCGGTACCATTGAATATTATCATGCGGCAATACCCTTAATGATACCGATTGCCCGCTGGCCGTACAATAAGAAGATGGCCCGGTTTGTTCTATTGAATCGCTTAGGATATCTACATTAACAGTAACATTATCAGTTGTTAAACATCCACCTCCGCCATTGGTTACCGTAAGTGTATAGAGTGTTGTTATTGATGGCGTGGCTATAGGGTTTGCAATATTTGGGTTACTTAGCCCAGTGGCAGGCGACCATTTATAAACCCGGCCCGGCACAGGAGCTGCACCTAATTGTACCGGATTATTATCGCAGGTTTCCCTGTCGATACCGGCATTAGATTGAACGGTTAACGTATCCCACAATTTGGCAGAAAGTGTATCTAAGCAGCCATAACCATTATAAGGAGTAAGCTCTACAAAAACAGAATCACCTGCCAGCGGTGGAGGATTTAAAGTAAGGGTTTGATTGTTACCCAGTACCTGTGTAAAATTATTATTGAACCATTTGTAATCCTGATAGCCCGCCGGTGCAGTAACATTTACTAAAGTATCATCAGGGCAAAATGTAGCACCGGTAAACGAACTGCCACATTGAGAAGATACGTCAATATAAGCATAACCAAAATGGCCATTGGGAGTACAGTTAGCTGTTTTAAAAAAAATACGAATGGTTTTACCTGCATTGCCATCAAGATTTATAGAAGCGGCTGCCCAATTTTTACATTTAACCTGGGGGTTAATGGGAGAATCGAAAAACCCTGGTATTCCCGTACCTGGAATAAACGGATCGATAGGACATGGCAACGGCGTACCATCAGTTATATTTTCTACAGTAATAACCAGTTTAGGCTTTTGTTCATTTGGATGTGGGGGCAAATGCAATACCACTGCGTAGTTATATATCAATGAAAATTTATCCTCCCCTGCAGGGATGGTGAAAGTATAAGAAACACCCTGTGCTTTTGGGGTTCCAATACTCTGGTCTCCTACCTGTATAGAAAACCCACTTCCATTCGGGCAATTTTTTGGAAACTGGCCATACATATCCAGCCCATTTCCCGGAACGGCTGCAAGCATGGTATGCCTGCCGGGTACAGGAGCTACAGGAGTTGGTCCAAAATCAAGAGTATCTTTCCCTCCCCCAATTACGTAATGGGTACCAATCCAACACTGCCATCCTGTAAAATTACCTTGTTCAAAATCTATATTTGGAGGACATTGAGCCGTTGAAGTATAACTTACAAAAATTAAAAAAACTGTTACAATCAGTTTGTAAATAGAGCCGGAAACCAGGTGTAGTTTTTGGTAAAATTGTCTCATAAGTGCGCTGTTGCAGTACAATGAAGATAAGGCAAAAACCTGAAAAGAAAGAGGCCTGTTAAGCAGATTAATTTTTACTATTGTGTTTCAAACTGTTATACCACCTGTTTTGCAAAAGAAAGGTGATATGTAAAGTAAAAATTCAAACCCAAAGAGTATAAAAACAAGTGTTTTGAATTTTGCTTTTTGAATTTTTACTTTTTTTCCATCGCTGCCTTTTTTATTTCAGCAGCCAGGTTTTTACCCAGGTATTTTTCAATCCAGCCATGTATTAAATAAATTACAGGTGTTAATACAATGGCTATTACAAATTTGTAAATGTAATTCCCGGTGCCTGTAACCAGTACCTGGTGAAGGCTCCATGGCCCCCCCTGCCCTGTTTGAATACGTTTGCCTATATAAAAGGCTATGAATAACACTACGAAACTATCTACCAGTTGCGATATTAATGTTGAGCCGGTTGCTCTTAACCAGATATTTTTTTCGCCGGTCATTTTTTTAATGCGGTGAAATACCAATACATCCAGCACCTGCCCAATTAAAAATGCCATCATCGATCCGATGATGATCCACATACCCTGGCCAAAAATTCCTCTAAAAGCATTATCGGGCTTATCAATACCATTACCAACAGAAAAATATTCGGATGGTGATAAATTAATTGCTCCCGTAAAAATTAAAAAAGCATAACTGATCAATACAATAGTGAGATACGATAAAAATCTCACTCCTCTTGTGCCATAATATTCGTTGATGATATCCGTCATTATAAAAACCACCGGCCACAACAAAACACCGGCAGTTAAGTGAAAACTAAAAGGGCTGCCAAACAAATTTATATTGGCCCGTTTAATACCCAGCGTATCTTCCAGCGAAAATATTTTTACACCTATAACTTCTGCTATTAAGGCACTGGCAATAAAAATCCCTCCCAGTATAATGAAGAGTTTGGTGCTTTTGTCTTTAAGTATATTATGTATCATTGTTAATCTATAAAGAACCAGTAAATCTGCGCCAGCAGTGCTGTAAAATTAAAAATAACAATCCACTTAGGTATTTGTTTTAGTTTTTTTGCAACTAAAAGATAGAAAGCAAAAATGAAGAATACTACATTTATTACAATTGCAAGTTCTCCTAATACAGCAAGTGTTCCTTCTACAAAAGGTAAAGGGATAATCTGGTCTGTATTACCTTTAGCTTTATAACTAAGCTCAACCTTTCTTAAAATTACAGAAACAATAAAGCACAGGTTACAAATGAAAACTATTTTTGAAAAAAACTTCATAAGTAAATATTCTGCTTCGGAACGAAGCCTTATTTTGTACTGCTAAAATTAGCTTTTACTTTAGTATCTTTATAAAAATAATTTTATGGGATTAGTTTATGCGGATATTACTTTAATAAACGGAGGCGATTTAGAAATGGCCAAACGCCATATTATTGGTGAGGAGGAAATAAAAAAAATTGAAGTAAGGATGATGGTTGATAGTGGCGCTTACATGATGGCCATTAATGAATCTATACAAGCCCAGCTGGAATTGAGTTTTATTGAAAAAAGAAAAGCCATTATGGCGGATGGCAGTGTACAGGAATATGATGTAGTTGGACCTATTCATGTAAAATTTAAAAACCGTACTGCAATATGCAGCGCTATGGTTTTGCAAGGCGATAATGAACCTTTGTTAGGAGCCATTCCGATGGAAGAAATGGATGTTTTGATACATCCGAGAAGACAAGAGCTGATTGTTAACCCTGAGCATCCTAACTATGCACAATTAAGTTTGAAATAAAATTTCGCCTTACCCATTCCTCCCTGCCAACATGGGTACAAAAGAAAAATTCTGAAAGGCTTCTTCGCTAAAACTACCGTCTTCATTTTTTGTTAACCGCAACATACGCTGGTGCTCCCCTTCATCAACAGGTATTATCATTTTACCACCGGGCTTTAGCTGCTCAATTAATTTTGGTGGCACAAATGGCGCAGCCGCAGTAATAATCACTTTATCAAATGGTGCATAAGTGGGCAAGCCTTCAAAACCATCGCCATAAAAAAATTTAAGATTGGGATACTTTGATTTAAAAATAAACTGCTTCGTTTTTTCAAACAGGTTCTTCTGCCTTTCTATCGTAAATACTTTTGCACCCATTTCTGCCAGTACCGATGCCTGGTAAATACTTCCTGTTCCTATCTCCAGAATTTTATCGTTAGCTTTTACCTGCAGCAATTGTGTTTGGTAAGCCACCGTATAAGGTTGCGAAATGGTTTGTCCATCGCTGATGGGGAAAGCCCTGTCTTCATAAGCAATTTCATCAAAAGCACTGTCTAAAAAAAAATGGCGGGGAATATTGTTGATGGCTTCCAGTACAGTAGTATCAGTAATGCCTTTCTCCTTAAGAATGTCAATCAGCTTTTTTCGTAACCCTTTATGGCGATAAGTGTCTTCGTATTTTCTCATGCCCCAATCCGCCGGTTAGCGGAGCTTTTTAGTGTAAAATATTTTGTGCAGTTTTTCATTTTCAAAACTTATTTTATTTGGTATTAACTGCAAGATAAAAAAATGTCAGGAGTAAAGTCCTGACATTTTTTTATCCATTATTTATAACGGGGGGTGTGTTCATCAAAAAAAATCTTAACTGCACTATTCCAGTTATTTAAATTTTCGTTGCGCTGCTGGTCTAATGTTTGATTATTTTTATTATAAGCATCCGAAGCTTTGTTAATATCGGCAACTCCTTTATTGTAAGCATCTACATCTTCTTTTGAAGGTTTGCCCTTTTTTTCAAACTCTTTTTTAATGGTGGCAAAACGTTCTTTAGTTAAAAAGAAATCGCTTACTGTACCCATTTTATCATTCACTTCTTTTACATAAAAATTCAACATGCTTTTACAGGCCATCGCAATACTGTTATCGCCTTTAAAGGCTTTTATACCATTTAGTTTTTCCAGCCCCTCCTGTGCATATTTCAGCAGGGCATTTTTATTTTGTTCAATACCGGTGATGTTGCCCTTTTCGATAGCTTCCAGCAAATACATTTCCTGCTTATAGGGTTTAAAAAAAATCAGGTACACCTGGTGATGATACAAATTCATTTCATGCACTTCTTCCATCATATTGCCCAGTTCGGTTTTATCGCTGATAAGGTTGATATTATTTTTTGCAGCAAATGCAGCCTGTGCGGCTTTCATCCTGTCGTTGGCATCTTTTAGTTTATCACTCACTTTTTCTTCTGCCATTAAATAGGCTTCCATCAAATCGTAGCTTTGTTCTGCTATTTCTTCCATGTTTATTATTTTGCTGTAATCTTCATTCAGCACATTGTA
>JAYVJU010000295.1:0-13598 GCA_043769035.1 Ferruginibacter sp. | reverse complement strand
CGCTCATGGCCATTAAAACTTTTCCTTTTTTACTCATGATAATTTCTCCGGCGCAAAGATACAGGTTAGTTGATAGTTGATGGTTGGTAGTTGGTAGTCGTGATTTTCGATTTGGGGAGTTTTTTAATAAGAATTAACGGCCATCGTCTGGGTTTACAAAGGTTAGCGGAAATTTTACTTTTCTTTTTTCACATAAATGATATCTGCATTTCTGGTTACAATTATTTTCAAAAATAATCATAAGATTAATAACCCTTAATGCCTCTTTATCGAAATCAGGTGCAAGACTTTGAACAATCTTTGGCTTGCCGGCAATACACACTGAATCAATTTCATATTCAACAATTACTGTTCCCGATAATTTTTTTTGTTCAGGAATGTCAGGATACTTTAGTTGGAAATTATGTTGACATTTACAAGCAGAGCTATCCTTTTTCGCATCTTGAGCTAATAATTTAAAAGGGATTAGCACTATAATTAGAATGGTAAACCGGTTCATGTTAATTAGAAGCTAAATATAAAAAAATCCATAAATCCATTTTAAACAACTCTTAATAACTTTTGACTTTTGACTTTTAACTTTTCACTTACTTTGCAGCCATGCAGCAATACTTAGATCTGGTTAAACATATTATTGAAACCGGCACCGATAAAAGCGACCGTACAGGCACAGGAACAAGAAGCGTTTTTGGTTACCAGATGCGTTTTGATCTTCAAAAAGGTTTCCCGTTGGTGACTACAAAAAAATGCCATTTAAAAAGTATTATTTACGAACTGCTTTGGTTTTTACAGGGCGATACCAATATTGGGTATTTAAAAGAACACAATGTAAAAATCTGGGACGAATGGGCTGATGAAAATGGCGACCTTGGCCCGGTATATGGTAAACAATGGCGCAGCTGGGCCGGTGCAGATGGTGTAGAAGTGGATCAGGTAAAAGACCTCATTCATCAAATAAAAAATAATCCCGACAGCAGGCGCATGATCATCAGCGCATGGAATGTGGCGGAATTGCCTAAGATGAAATTAATGCCTTGTCATTGTTTGTTCCAGTTCTATGTAGCGAATGGTAAACTCAGTTGCCAATTATACCAACGCAGTGCCGATGTATTTTTGGGTGTGCCTTTCAATATTGCTTCCTATGCTTTATTAACGATGATGATTGCGCAGGTATGCGGTTTAGAGCCGGGTGAATTTGTACACAGTTTTGGCGATGTACATTTATACAGCAATCATTTTGAACAGGCAGATCTGCAATTGACAAGAACGCCTTTTCCTTTGCCAACCATGAAGATAAATCCTGAAGTAAAGGATATTTTCAGCTTTAAATTTGAAGATTTTGAATTGCTGAATTATCAATCGCATCCTGCTATAAAAGCACCGGTGGCGGTTTAATGATAAACAGCATCTACAATCATAATATTTATTAAGGAATACCTTTTTCTCAATAGCCCCGGCCTTCAGGCCGGGGAAAACAAAACGTTCCTTTACAGGCTTTAGCCAAAATCATATCCTTCAATATCTATTTTGGCTAAAGCCAATATTAACACCCAACTTTTATCCCCGGGCTAAAGCACCGGGGCAATTAATCGTATTTTTTCAGGGTGTATTTTTCACCTCCCACACATTATTTTCCTTACTTTTTCGTTGTTACATAAGTTTAATCCATCTTATGAAAACAAGTTTTACGCTGTTTATACTTATTTTTTGCATTTCCCTAGCCGTTTCGGCACAACCTGCCATTGATACTTCGGTTAAATTTAAAGAGCAGAAAGAAAACGTAATTAAGGAAACCACCATCATCAAAGTAGAAAATTTAGGAGAAGTTATCAATAGCTATAATCCCGAAATGCGACCCACCATTTCTGCCGATGGTAATTTGTTGTTTTTTATACGCCAGAACGATCCCGCCAATATTCATTATCAAACCGTACCCAACTCACAGGATATCTGGTATTCGATGAGGGATACTGCAGGTAAATGGAGTAAGGCAAGGCATTTGAGCGATAAAGTAAATGCCAGTCAGTACAATGCGGTGTACTGGATATCTCCCGACTTAAATACGATGTTGCTTAAGGGTTCATTTATTGATGGGCAATATTTAGGCATGGGTGTAAGCATGATACATAAAAGAGCCGACAATAGCTGGACCAATGCAGAAATGCTTAAGATCAGGAATTTTGGCAAGTTCAGTACCACCCCGCAGATAGGTGCATCAATGGGGCATGATGGCAAGACCTTATTGTTTTATATGACGGATAAAAAGGGAAGTTTTGAGAATGATATTTATGTTTCTTTTTTAGAAGGACACGATATATGGACAGCACCTAAAAGCCTGGGAAAAAAAATTAATCTGCCCGATTATAATGAGATGAGCCCTTTTTTGGCAGCCGATGGCGTAACACTTTATTTTAGCAGCGACAGGCCGGGTGGTTTAGGAGAAAACGATATCTGGATGACGAAACGTTTGGATGAAAGCTGGACAAAATGGAGTGATCCTGTTAACCTTGGGGCTCCCATAAACACAGCTGGTTCCGAAGCGTTTTTTACATTAGATGCCGGTGGAGAATTTGCTTACCTCACTTCAAGCGATGGCGCTTTTGGTGCCAGCGATATTGTAAGGGTAAAACTATTGGAAAAGGAAATGCCCGACCCTGTAGTATTGGTTAGTGGTAATGTATATAATGCCAAAACAAAGCAACCATTAGAAGCATCGCTGATATACCAGACCTTGCCTGACGGTGCAGATGCCGGTAATGGCAACAGCAGCCCGGTGGATGGGTCGTTTAAAATTGTTTTGCCTTACGATAAAAATTACAGCATCAGGGCTTCTGCAGATAAATTTTTCGCCATTTCCGAAAACCTCAAGTTAGATTCACTGATAAAAGCAGGGTACAAGGAAATTCATAAAGACCTGTACCTGGTGCCGATAGAAATAGGACAGGTATTCCGTTTAAACAATGTGTTCTTCGATTTTGATAAATACAGTTTAAGGCCCGAATCGTTTGTGGAATTAGACAGGGTGGTGAAATTTTTAACCGAATATCCTAATGTGGAAATTGAAATGAGTGCACATACCGATAGTAAGGGTGCCGATGATTATAATTTATTATTGAGCGATAACAGGGCTAAATCTGTACGGGAATATATTGTATCAAAAGGAATTGCCGCCACAAGGATCATATCGCAGGGCTATGGTGAAAATAAACCGGTAGCAGCTAACAGTAATGCCGATGGCTCCGACAATCCCGAAGG
This sequence comes from Ferruginibacter sp., assembly GCA_043769035.1. Taxonomy (GTDB): domain Bacteria; phylum Bacteroidota; class Bacteroidia; order Chitinophagales; family Chitinophagaceae; genus Ferruginibacter. The sequence continues at coordinate 10,343 of JAYVJU010000295.1, read as the reverse complement.
ACGACAACTGAACAGGCGTGTTGAGTTTAAGATACTGAAGAATTAAAAAAAGTAAAAAGGCAAAAGTCAAAATTCAAAAGTGGAGGGAGCAACTAAGTTCCTTATTTTTACTTTTTAATTTTGACTTTATATGATTTCTCTCGTCGTCGCTGCGTCCACTAACAATGCCATTGGTAAAGACAATCAACTACTCTGGCACTTACCCAACGATTTAAAATTTTTTAAAAATACCACTTGGGGCATGGTAGTTGTTATGGGCCGTAAAACTTTTGAAGCGGTAAATAAACCTTTGCCCGGCAGAATAAATATTGTAATTACCCGGCAGGTCAACTGGACAGCAGAAGGTGTAATAACTGCAACAGATTTAATTGATGCGTTAAAAAAAGCTGCGGAAACAAATTGCAAAGAAATATTCGTGATAGGCGGAGGGGAAATTTATAAACAGAGCATGGCCATCTGCCATAAAATTTACATTACCCGTGTGCATGCAACACTTGATGGCGATACTTTTTTTCCTGAAATAGATGAAAGCAATTGGACCTTAGCTTCTAATGAAGATTTTGAAGCAGATGCCAAACATGCTTATGGGTATTCGTTCCAGGTTTGGGTAAAAAAATAATTGTAACTTTAAGTATAACTTAAAACAAATGCAAAAAATAAAAGGGCTGAAAATTGTACGCACTAAAAGCGGCAAGCCAAAGCAATTGGTTATTGATATTGATAAGCATTATGATGTTGTAGAAGATTTACTTGATATTATCGAGGCAGAAAGCAGGCTTAATGAAAAAACGACTCCTGCGGCAGAAGTATATAAGCGCATTGAAGCAAAACATAAACGGTCAAAAAAGAAAGCATAGTGATTTACGAAATTGTATATACTGCTTCAGCAAATAAAGAGCTTTCAGAACTTCCGGTTGCTGATTATAAAAAGGTAGTTGTTGCGGTTAATTCACTTGCTGATAATCCATTTCCTCATGGGTCTTTAAAATTAGAAGGATTTAAAGAAAAATTATACCGTATAAGAAAAGGTAACTACAGGATTATCTATTCTGTCGAACATGCAGTTATTACAATCACTATTCTTAAAATTGCACATCGTAAAGATGTTTACCGCAGTTAATGTACTCTTCTTATAAACTTGCCATAAAATATTTACAGTACTATTTTACTGCTTCTAATGGCAAAGGCCATGGCATACATTCCCCGTTTGTATATGCATTTATAGAAAAAGTGCTGAATGATAAAAAGCAATACCCTTGTTATGAAATTATTGAGAACAGGCGTAAAGAATTATTGAATGACAGTACTGTAATTGAAGTGGAAGATTTTGGTGCAGGCTCAGCTATTATTAAAACCAACAGCAGGGTTGTAAAAAATATTGCAGCGTCTTCTTTAAAGCCTGAAAAATTTTCGCAATTGTTGTTTCGTATGGTGCAGTATTATCAACCTAAAACGATATTGGAATTAGGCACTTCGTTTGGTATTACCAGTGCTTACCTGGCTTCGGGTAATAACAATGCAAAACTCTATACTTGTGAAGGTGCAAAAAATATTGCAGCCATTGCAATGCAAACATTCACTCATCTAAACCTTAAAAATATTGACTTAATTGAAGGGGATTTTGCAAAAACTTTTCCGCATTTGCTATCCCGGTTACAGCATATTGATCTTGCTTTTATAGATGGCAACCACCGCAAAGCACCTACACTCGATTACTTCAATCAGTTATTAGGGGTATCGCAGCAATCCACCATATTGGTTTTTGATGATATACACTGGAGCCGGGAAATGGAAGAAGCCTGGGCACAAATACAGCAGCATCCTGCTGTAACACTCACCATCGACCTGTTTTTTATTGGCATTGTTTGCATCAACACAGATATAAAAGTGAAGCAGCATTTTGTTGTTAGATTCTGATGAAAATAATGATGACCGGTAATATTAAATTTTAAAAACTGTAGTTTCCCTTTAGGGGTTAGAGGCAATTTTTGTTACCTTCGTCCTAATTATTTTCTGCTTATGACAATTGGCGTTTTAAAAGAACAATCCCCCGAAACCAGAGTATCCCTTTTACCGGAACATATAATTATCCTTAAAAAATGGAATGTAAATGTTTGTATTGAAAGCAATGCAGGTGTTACAGCTTTTGCTACTGATGAAAAATATATAGAAGCAGGAGCAACAATAAAATCAAGGAATGAATTATTGCAAAGCTGTGATATTATCCTCAGTATAAATGCTCCCACAACATCCGACACCGAACAGCTGACATCTAACATTTTACTCGGAGTTTACCAGCCGCTGTTTACTGCACAACTAATGCAGCAATGGGCTGCTAAAGGTTTTACAGTTTTTAGTATGGATATGCTGCCACGTACTACAAGGGCGCAAAGCATGGATGTGCTGAGTAGCCAGGCTAATATTGCAGGTTATAAAGCAGTGTTAACGGCAGCAAATTTATTTCCCAAATATTTTCCCATGTTTATGACAGCAGCGGGTAGTGTGCCTCCTGCAAAAATGCTGATACTCGGTGCAGGTGTTGCAGGCTTACAAGCTATTGCCACTGCAAAAAGATTAGGTGCTGTGGTAGAAGTATTTGATACACGCCCTGCAGTAAAAGAAGAAGTAATGAGCCTCGGTGCAAAATTTGTAGAAGTGGAAGGCGCAGCCGATGCCAGCAAAGCCGGTGGTTATGCTGTTGAACAAACTGAAGAGTTTTTACAACGACAAAAAGCAAAAATTGCGGAGAGTGTTGCCAAGGCAGATATTATAATTACAACGGCCCAAATACCGGGTAAAAAAGCGCCGGTACTAATTACCACTGCAATGATGGAAGCTATGAAAAATGGTTCTGTAATAATTGACCTAGCAGCTGCTACCGGCGGAAATACAGAATTGACTAAAACAGATGTTACTGTAATTCATAATGGTGTAAGCATTGTAGGTAATTCTTATTTGGCAGGCACCATGCCCAGCGATGCCAGTAAACTGTACGGAAAAAATATTTTAAACTTTTTACAGCTCATCATTACTAAAGAAGGCAATATCAATTTAAATTTTGAAGATGATTTGGTAAAAGGAACCTGTGTGGTGCATGGCGGAGCAATAACGAATGAAAGAGTAAATGGATTAATAAATAATGGATAATTGGATAATGGATAATTAATAATGCATTGAATGCAACAACTAATAAACCAATTAACCAGTTAACGAATAAACTAATCAACATGGAAAATATTTTAGCATGGATCTCCGAAAATCAACAAACCATTTATATAGTTATACTGATGGTTTTTGTGGGCATTGAAGTAATTGGCCGTGTGCCAAGTGTGTTGCACACACCATTAATGAGCGGCGCCAATGCTATACATGGCGTGGTAATTATTGGTGCCATTATTGTAATGGGCAAAGCCGAATCAGATAATTATTTTGCTTTGATATTAGGATTTTTGGCTGTGATATTAGGTACACTGAATGTGGTGGGTGGGTTTGTGGTTACTGATAGAATGCTGGAAATGTTTAAGAAGAAAAAGTAGCCCCCTCTATCTCCCCCGATAGGGGAGGATATTCTATAGAAGGTAGCGGAGATCGAAGAAAGAGGGATTTGATTTAAGAGTAAATGAAATAATGCAACTAAAAAATAATTTTTAATCTTTTACACAATCTTCTCCATTTCCCTCCCCTTGGGGGAGGATAGGTGGGGCCTTAATTATGGAACTCAACTTACTCACACTTTGCTACCTCATCGCCTCTGTAACATTTATACTTGGCTTAAAAATGCTGGCAAGCCCTGCATCGGCACGTAAAGGAAATTTAGTAGCGGCATTCGGTATGACCGTCGCTATTTTCGCCACTATTTTTTTGTATGAAGATGAAGGAGAAAAATTACACAATTACCTGTGGATATTTGGTGGCTTATTAATCGGTACTGTTGCAGGTACACTGTCTGCAAAAAAAGTAAAGATGACAGCAATGCCGGAGATGGTGAGTTTATTCAACGGAATGGGCGGCGCCTGTGCGGCATTAATTTCTGCAGCGGAGTTTTATCATATTTATAAATTACACGAAGCATCTCCCGAAACACCATTTGCAGAATTGGCCACAGTTGGTCATTATATCACTATTGTAGCAGGTGCAATCATCGGTACTATATCTTATACCGGAAGTATAATTGCCTGGGGTAAACTCAATGGCCGTGTAAAAGATTTTTCTTTTAAAGGACAGCATATTGTAAATATGATTGTGCTGGCGTTGGTAATTGCCGCATCCGTTTGGGCTTATCAATCCAACATGGGCAATATATTTTTGCCTTTTATTTTAATTGGTTTTTTTGCATTCATCTACGGAATATTATTTGTGCTACCCATTGGTGGTGCAGATATGCCGGTGGTAATTTCTTTACTGAATTCTTTTACCGGTGTGGCAGCAGCCTGCGGCGGTTTTTTATACGATAACAAAGCCATGCTTACCGGCGGTATTTTGGTTGGTGCAGCAGGAACCTTGTTAACCATTTTGATGTGTAAAGCCATGAACCGTTCTTTAACCAATGTATTGATCGGCTCATTTGGCGGTGGCAATAAAACTGCTGCAGCAAGTGGGGAAACAAAAGCACAGGGTAATTATAAAGAAATAAGTTTAGCCGATTCGGCAATGGTAATGGCGTATGCCAACAGGGTAATGATTGTTCCCGGTTATGGCCTGGCGGTTGCACAGGCGCAACATACCTGCCATGAACTGGAAAAAATATTAAATGAAAAAGGTGTTGAAGTAACTTATGCTATTCACCCGGTGGCGGGCCGTATGCCCGGGCACATGAATGTATTGCTTGCCGAAGCGGATGTGAGTTATGATAAATTGCTGGAAATGGAACAGGCCAATGATGAATTTAAAACTGCTGATGTGGTGCTGATACTTGGCGCCAATGATGTAGTAAACCCCGCTGCAAAAAATGACCCTGCTTCCCCGATATATGGTATGCCTATTTTAGAAGTAGAGCAGGCAAAAACGGTTATCGTTAATAAACGCAGTATGAAACCCGGTTATGCCGGTATTGAAAACGATCTTTTCTTTCAGCCTAAAACAAGTATGCTGTTTGGCGATGCCAAAAAGGTATTACAGGATTTGTGTGCAGAGATAAAAAATGTATAAGGATAGAGGTTTCCCGCTTTAGAATTTTGTATTGTTGAACTTGTCCTTACTGGTAGAAGACTCTGCTGAATGTTGGAGACTGTGATCGCTACTTTGCCATAACATGAAACCAACTGGCAAAAATTTATTTAATCCTTCAAGCAACGAACAGACAATCCAGCGTATTTTGGGCTCCATGTTCTAAAAAATCCAGCACCTAAATAATCTAGGTAATAGATCCATACGTCAGTTGAATTACGAACAGAAGAGCTAAAAAAGTTGCCATTTAGGCCAATATCATTATATGTTGACAGTCGAAAACCTCCTGGTAGTCCTGTAAATCCGCTAGTGTTAGTTGCTCCTGTATTGGGTGCTTGCCAACGGATCGTACCAGTTTCTTTTAGCTTGCCACCTGCTAGAGGTTCCCCACCCAAAAAAGTCAATAGTGTACCTAATTCTGCATCTGTAGGAATATGCCAGCCTAAAGGTGCAATTTGGCGGGGGTCTGTTACTGCATACCAGTTATATAGCTTACCATAAGTTGTGTTATTAGAAGAGTTATTGTTATAAATTGAAAAAGCTCCCGAACTAGTTGATTGCCATTGAACATCACTAAGTCCGGTTGTTATTGCGTCTCCATTTCTATATCGGCTTGTTTTTAAATTTTCTACCAACCATGTTTGTGTACCAATTACAATTGTGTGATAAATATTACCATCTATATCAGTTACTACTCCGGGATTTTGAGGTGGGCATGTATAAAGCAATTTTGAATAATCAAAGATATTAGGATAAGAGGCGGCAGAAAATGTCCAACCAAAAAATTCTAAATTAGCTTCAGCTCCAGCACTTATTCCCGCCTTTAGTTCACAGCTTGGACTTGGAAATAATTGTCCTGTTGCCTGAAGATAACCTTGGGAAGTAATACTTCCTTTTGCCCAGTCTGATCCCCAAAGTTTAAAATCAATCGCAGGTTCAACATAAATTTTCGCATTGGCATTACCAACAAGTCCAGAAAAAGTATATTGATTATCCATCGTTCTAACATACCCTTTATCCCACTTACCATTCTTATACTCAATGAATGCATTAATATTACTGGATTTGGAATCAGAGGCAATTACCTGAACGTTTATTGAGCCATTTACTCCCAAACTAACTCTAAGAGAGGCAGTGACTACAATTGGGGTTCCTGGGATTGTGAATAACCCTATTGGTTGGGTATAAATATTTATTTCTTTAGAAATACTCCCAACACTTCCTCCAGCAGTGATTGAGGTTATTAGTGTACCCTCGAAGTTTCCATCAATCTTTGCAGAGTCTAACGTGAAATTAGATATGTCGGTTTTTATATGAAATCTTGGACTTAAACCTAGATTCACGTTAATTTTAATCTGATCGCTTGTTGTATTGGTATTCCCATCTACATCATAAAGAATAATATCCGGTGGAGTAATACTAAATAAAGCAGAGGTTGTAGTGAAATCAATGTGTAAACTCAGGAATGCTTCTGTCAGAGTAGATTGGATAGTTTTTATTGTGTATATAGACCCATTCTTAACAATGCTTGAAATTTTTCTAAGGAATCCATTAGGAGCATTTGCAGTAATTCCTGAAATAATAATACTGCCTGGCGCAAGACTTTGAAGTTGTTCTGTATTTCCGCTAAAAATAATTTGTGTACTGTCTACGGCCTGTATTGTCATTGCAGTAGAGTTGTCTATGATAATAGTCTTTGGTCCTAATTCCATTATTGGATCAATATTATTATCTGACGAAGTATCTTTTTTGCAGCTCAACAGTATCAGAGCATAGGTTAGTCCAATTAACAATAGCTTTTTCATAATTACAATTTTGGTTAACAAATTATCACTACATAGAACACTGTGGACTTCGATAAGAGATTGTTTTTTTCAATAGTTTAAACTATTAGTAGTACAGAGGAGAAATTAAATATATGGATTTAAATTGAATTTAGATATACAATTTTTACGTTTCACTTACTTTACCACTCCTTGTTTCTCAATAATAAACTGCATTACAGTTTCCAGTTCTACACCGGCACGTTGCATAGCATTCATAATTTCATCACGGTTTACATTGGCCGCAAAACGGGCTTCTTTAAAACGTTTTTTCATTCCTTTCAGTTCCATGCCTGCATAACCTTCGGGCCGCATTAAACTGTACGCATGGGTAAGGCCACTCAGTTCATCAAAAGCAAAAAGCATCTTATCCATTTTTGTTACCGGCTCCACACCAAAATGGTTGGGCCCGTGGCTGGCAATAGCCCTGATAATTTCCGGGTCAATATTTCTTGTTTCCAGTTCTTCAATAATTTTTTTGCAATGCTGTTCAGGCCATTGGTCCCAGTCGGCATCATGCAGCAGCCCTGCCATTTCCCAGCGCCATTGGCCGGCTTCATCCAATCCTTCTTTTTCTGCCGCCCAGCATTTCATAATATGTGCCACCTGTTTCATATGCAGTAGCAGGCGTTCGTTTTTTACCCAGTCGTTTAATAAAGTAGTGGCTTCTTCACGGCTTAATACATTGCCTGCATTGTCGGGGTTGCCAAATTGGATTCTGTGTAGTAGTAACGACATAATTTTTCTTTTGTAGAAAACAAGTTTAAGCGAAAATAAAATTTATCTGCTAACTTCAATTGTATTTAATAAATCAATATGCAGTGTATGAAAAAAATGATTGTGCTTGCTGTTTGTTGCAGTATAACGGCAGTAGTGTTTTGCCAGCCAAAAAATATTTCCATTATACCCGAGCCGGTTCAGCTGGTTAAAAAAAATGGAATTTATCTTTTACCAAAAGATATTGTTATTGGCGCAGCCAATACTACTGCTGTACAATTTGCAGCTGATTACCTGCAAAAAAAAATTAGCCTGGCAACAGGATATGCAGTAAAAGTTTCAGACAATTCAGCAGCTGCAAATATTCAGTTACTGCTGAATGCTACCACAAATACTTCAATTGGTAAAGAAGGGTATGAATTATCCGTTACTCCGCAAAACATAATCATCAAAGCTAACCAGCCGGCTGGTTTATTTTATGGGGTACAAACATTATTGCAGTTGCTGCCAAAAGAAATTGCCGGTAAGGAGCTCGTAAAAAATATAGAATGGACTGCACCCTGTGTAGAGATAACAGACTATCCACGTTTTGGATGGCGGGGTTTGATGCTTGATGTAAGCCGTCATTTTTTTACTAAAGAAGAAGTAAAAACATTTATTGATGAAATGGCTGCTTATAAATTCAATTTATTTCACTGGCATTTAACCGACGACCAGGGATGGCGGGTGGAAATAAAAAGCCTGCCCAAACTAACATCTATTGGCGCATGGAATGTAAAACGTACAGGCCGCTTCGGCAGTTTTTTACCAATAAAAGATGATGAGCCAAGAAACTATGGCGGCTTTTATACACAGGATGATATAAAAGAAGTTGTGCAGTATGCCGCAGCCCGTTTTGTAAATGTATTGCCCGAAGTTGATGTGCCCGGCCACAGTCTTGCTGCCATTGCTGCTTACCCCGAACTAAGCTGCACACCGGGAGCAGAGAAATACAAAGTAAGCTCCGGCGATAAATTTATTGAGTGGCCAGCAAAGGGACATTTTTACGGGCTGCTGGATAATACACTTTGCCCTGCCAACGAAAAAGTATATCCTTTTTTAGATAAAGTAATGACTGAGCTGGCACAACTATTTCCTTTTGAATATATACATGTTGGCGGTGATGAATGCATTCATAATTATTGGGAAAACAATCCTGCTATAAAAGCATTGATGCAGAAAGAGGGTTTAAAAACCATGAATGCAGTACAGGGTTATTTTGAAAAGCGGCTTGAAAAAATTGTGCAAAGCAAGGGAAAGAAAATGATGGGCTGGGATGAAATTCTGGAAGGTGGTGTATCGCCAACAACTGCTATTATGAGCTGGCGTGGTACCAAGGGTGGTATTGAAGCCTCCAATAAAAAACATGAAGTGGTAATGAGTCCCACCACATTTGTGTACCTCGATTATATGCAGAGCGACGAAATAATGGAACCTAAAGTATATGCATCACTCCGGGTAAGTAAAACTTATTCGTATGAGCCGGTATCGGAAGGTATTGATGAAAAATATGTAAAAGGCATACAGGGAAATTTGTGGAGTGAGCAAATATATAATTACCGCCAGGTACAATATATGACATGGCCACGGGCATTTGCGGTTAGCGAAACTGCATGGAGTCCGGTAGGTAAAAAAAACTGGAACAGTTTTGTGGGCAAGATAGAAGATCATTTTAAACGCTTTGATGCAGCCGAAATGAAATACGGTCCCGGTATGTACGACCCCGATTTTAAAGTGAGCCAAAATGATAAAAGCGAATTGGTTGTTAGTTTAAAAACAGAAATAGAAGGACTGGATATTTATTATAGTTTTGATAATTCTTATCCCGATCGTTTTTATCCGAGGTACGAAGGGCCTGTAACAGTACCGGTAGATGCAACGCTGATGAGGGTGATTACTTACCGTGGTAAACAACCCGTTGGCAGAATGAATAATATGCCTGTGGCAGAATTAAAAAAGAGAGTGGAGAAAAAATAATTTATTACCTAAAAAATAAAAAATGAAAAATGTATTAATACACCATGTTTTTTTCTGGCTTAAAAACCCCGATAGTATTGCTGATAAACAACTATTAATTGCAGGCTTACAAAAATTATCTGCAGCAAAATCTATTCAAACTTTTCATATTGGTACGGCTGCTGCCACCCGAAGGGAGGTAATTGACAGCTCCTACTCCGTATCGTGGATGCTCATCTTTTCAACTAAAGAAGCACAGGATGATTACCAAACCGACCCGATTCACTTGCAATTTATAGCAGACTGTTCATCGCTTTGGCAAAAAGTGGTAGTGTATGATTCGGTAGATGCGTAGCATTATATAAATAATTTCATCAATTATATTAACTAAAAGAAAGGCGACCATTAAATGGTCGCCTTTCTTTTTTATCGGTAAAAAATAAAATCTTCTTTTATCAATAACGTTTTACAACATTATAAAACAACATGGTTGGCGGGCCTTCAACACCGGCAGCAGCCATTTTATCTTTCAAATCTTTTGAAGCCATAAACGCTTTTGCTTTTGCCATATCTGTTACAGCAAAAGCAATGGTTACCGTGTGGTTATCGCCAAATTCGTGGCCTACAACCCTGTCAGTAAGC
>JAYVJU010000294.1:0-4465 GCA_043769035.1 Ferruginibacter sp. | reverse complement strand
CCATCTTACAGATAAGTTTGGCATAAACTGGATGCTTAACTATTCTAAAAGCTGATGAACTGCCATTTGAATAAATAAACTTTTAAAACATTTAAAAATCATTATTTTCATCTTCTTTTTTAAACAAAAAAATATGAGCACAGAAAAAATAGTACTTACAGTAGCAGCAAGCATTAATGCACCAATTGAAAAAGTATGGAAATGCTGGACAAGCCCCGAAGATATTATGCAATGGAACCAGGCTTCACCAGACTGGCATTGCCCGGCATCGACAGTTGATTTAAAAATTGGTGGAAAATTTTCGGCAATGATGGCTGCAAAAGACGGCAGTTTTAGTTTTGACTTTTGGGGAACTTATGATGACATACTGGAAAACGAACTGATAATGATAACAATGGGGGATGGCCGCAAATGGAAAACCACTTTTGCCAGCAATGGCGATGTTACCGAAGTAGTGGAAAGTTTTGAAGCAGAAAGTGAAAACACTATTGAATTACAGCAAGGCGGCTGGCAGGCTATATTAAATAGTTTTAAAGCTCACACTGAAAAAATATAGCAATGGAAAAAATAAAATTTGAAACAACCATTGATGTACCTGTTCCAAAAGTGTACAGCACAATGCTTGCAGATGCTACTTACCGGCAATGGACGGCGGAGTTTAATCCCTCTTCTTTTTATGAGGGGAAGTGGGAGACAGGGGAAAAAATGCTTTTTGTAGGCATAAGTAAAGAAGGGAAAAAAGAAGGTATGGTAAGCCGTATTAAAGAAGCTGCGGCCAATAAATATGTGGGTATTGAACACCTGGGCATATTGCAGAATGAACAGGAAGTAACCACCGGTCCGGCAGTGGAAGGTTGGGCTGGCGCTATGGAAGAATATTTTTTTACAGAAACAAACGGGCAAACATTGCTGCAGGTACAAATGGATGCCAACGAAGATTTTAAAGCCTACTTTGAAAGCACCTGGCCCAAAGCATTAAACAAACTGAAAGAGATTTGCGAAAGCAATTAAGCAATCATCAACCAAAAATATTTTTATGGCAAAGGTCAGCACTTATATTAATACTGCAATAACTCATCATTCATAACTGATAACTCATTCGCATGAACAATAACATACATCCTTGCATTTGGTACGATGGTAATGCTAAAGCTGCTGCTGATTTTTATTGCGGCCTTTTTCCCAATTCAAAAATCACAACCGATTCACCCATGGTGGTAAAATGGGAGCTGGCCGGGCAACCATTTATGGGATTGAATGGCGGACCAATGTTTAAAGCAAATCCTTCTATTTCTTTTTTAATTACTTGCGAAGAAGATGATGAAATTGAACTATTATGGAAAGCATTAAGTGAAGATGGAATGGTGATGATGCCATTAGATAAATACGACTGGAGTGAACGCTACGGTTTTGTACAGGATAAGTTTGGTTTGGCATGGCAGATTATGAAAGGAAAGTACATTGATGTAAATCAAAAAATTACGCCGACGCTTTTATTTGTAGGCAATAGTTATGGCAAGGCCGAAGCTGCTGTGAAATATTATACTGCGGTTATAAAGCCATCTTCTGTTGATGGTATTTTATTGTATGCCGAAAATGAAGGGCCTGCCGCCGGCAGTGTAAAACATTCGCAGTTTATTTTAGATGGTAAAGTTTTTATGGCAATGGATGGTTATGGCGAACACAAATTTGCTTTTAACGAAGGCATTTCATTTGTGGTAGAATGTGAAACCCAGGTGGATATTGATTACTTCTGGGATTCATTTACCTGTAACGGCGGACAGGAAAGTATGTGCGGCTGGCTGAAAGATAAGTTTGGCGTAAGCTGGCAAATTATTCCTAAAAATATTGGTGCGTTAATAATGGATCCAGTTAACGGACAAAAAGCCATGCAGGCATTAATGCAGATGAAAAAAATTGAGATTGCAAAATTGACCGTATAAATAATGGCAGAGGCAAAACAATCAGAACGCATTTGCAAAAACGGCCACCACTATTTTAAAAGTAGTGATTGCCCTGTTTGTCCTGTTTGCGAAAAAGAAAATAAATCAGCAGAAGGATTTTTATCTTTATTAAGTACGCCTGCAAAAAGGGCATTGCAAAACAAAGGCATTACTACTTTGCGCAGGCTGGCATCGCACAGTCAAAAAGAAATTTTGCAGCTGCATGGCATCGGGCCGGCATCCATACCTGTTTTGAAAAAGGTTTTAAAACAAGTTGGCTTATCATTTAAAAAATAAAATCATCATCAAATAAAAACTATTGTATGCAACCAAAAACTGTTAACATTTTGTATTGGGTATTCACTATTTTATTTGCAGGGTTAATGATATTTTCATCTGTAGGTGGTATTGGCCCAACTGCAGAAACAAAACAAATGCTGCATGATGGAATGGGATATCCTGTTTATTTTATCCAATTTATCAGCTTTGCAAAAATTGCCGGTTCATTAGCCATATTAATTCCTGGGTTAAATAAAACCGTAAAAGAATGGGCTTATGCTGGTTTGTTTTTTGATTTAACCGGAGCAGTTTTTTCCATCGTATCTATATCACCTTCTTTCGATCCAAAAATGCTGGGTATGCTTATTTGGATTGTAACAGGTGTTCTTTCTTATTATTTCTGGAAAAAAAGAACTTCATAATATGAAAGGTAAATTAGCCGCATCTGTAGAAGAATATATTGCTGCATCTCCTGAAGAGGTGCAGCAATTGTTGAAGCAGGTACGTAAAACTGTAAAAGCCGCAGCACCAAAAGCAGAAGAAGGTATATTTTATGCAATGCCCGGTTATAAATATTTAGGTAAGCCATTAGTGTATTTTGCAGGGTACACCAATCATATTGGTTTTTACGCCACACCCACCGGGCATCATGCTTTTAAAAAAGAGCTGGCAAAATATAAACAGGGCAAAGGCTCTGTACAGTTCCCGATTGATAAGCCACTGCCGCTTAAATTAATCACACAAATTGTAAAGTTCAGGGTAAAGCAAAATGAAGAAAGAGCCGCTGCAAAAAAAGAACTTAAAAAATAACCAGCTTAAAAATGATAGCAATTTTTAAAACCAATATAACAGATTTTAATAAAGCTGATGAAATCATCTCCATGCTTTCTTATCATTTCCCTTGCTGTAAAATAAATTTCGATCTGCAGGATTGCGATAATATACTTCGTGTTAAAGGCGACAGTGTTTCTGTTGCGAAAATTATTCAATTAGTAAGCAGTTCAGGCTCTGTTTGTACGTTGCTGGATTAGCATGTAATTTAAAAACAACCTCCGTTAAATATTTTAAATAAGCAAAAAAAAAAATGACTTTAAAAAATATCTTAGTGTTGTCCTTCAAATAACAATGCCAGCTTTTTGGCATTTATAATTGCTATTTTCTTTTCAGAAAAGCGAAGTATATTTTCTGCAGAGAATTCGTTCATCATTTTAAATAATGTTTCATAAGTGGTGCCGGTGTATGAGGCCAGATCTTGCCTGGATAAAACAATACCGAGGTACCCATCAGCATCAACGCCGAATTTTTCCTGCAACGATAATAATGCATAAGCAATCCTGCTTTTAGTACTCATATGTGCCAGGTTACGCATTCTCTTTTCCGATTCTTTTAGTTCTGCTGCAAAAAACATCATCAGGTTATATAAGTAATCAGGATTTACTTTTAACGTAGCGGTAAAAAATTCAATATCAACAAAACAAACTTCAGTAGCTGCAAGAGCTGTTCCCGAAACAGGATAAATAGTATCATTACCCAAACCACGGTGCCCAACAATTGCACCCTTACCTGCAAAACGTAAGATCATTTCTTTTTCATCATCCCATTTTTTATGCACTTTCACTAACCCTGAATTAATAAAAAACATTCCTTTTACCTCCTCTCCTTCCTTAAATAACTGGTCGCCTTTCTTTAAATGATACACTTTTCTATTAGCGTCAATCGCCGGCAACCACTCTTTTTGACAGGATTTGCACAATGAGCAACTTCTTAAATCACATTTATGTTTTTTTAATATCATTTTGAGTATTCTTTATAAGTACAGGCAAAATTACAATCAAACAACTTTAAATCAATATTTTATAATAAAAAAAAGGTGTTATCTATATTAAATAATGATTAAAAATATATAAATTATTTATTAACATTCTATTTGAAATGACAAATTTAATTTCTATTTTTATGACATAAACAATATTTAGATTAATTATTTCAAGTAAAAATGAGCTTTTTAATTAAATATATTTATTTATAATACGATTGTTTGCTGTAATTACCTTTAAAATTACAGCAATGAATATACTAATAATTGGTAACGGAATGGTCGGCTATAAGTTTTGTGAAAAACTTATAGCGAAATCTTCTCCTTCTGATTTTAACATCACCGTTTTTGGTGAGGAGGTTCGTCCGGCTTACGACAGGGTACACCTCAGCGAATACTTCGCAGGCAAGTCGGCAGAAGACCTTAC
>JAYVJU010000293.1:0-3522 GCA_043769035.1 Ferruginibacter sp. | reverse complement strand
CTGCCATTATTTTTAGGCAGCTATCCTATTACACCAGCAAGCGATATTCTGCATGACTTAAGTAAATACAAATCTTTTGGTGTAAAAACATTCCAGGCCGAAGATGAAATAGCGGCTATTACCTCGGCAATTGGAGCCAGCTATGGCGGTAGCATAGGTGTAACCACCAGCAGCGGCCCCGGCATTGCTTTAAAAGGAGAAGCCATGGGGCTTGCAGTTATGCTGGAGATTCCTTTGCTGATAATAAATATACAACGTGGCGGGCCAAGCACAGGATTGCCAACTAAAACAGAACAGAGTGATTTGATGCAGGCTTATTATGGCAGAAATGGCGAATGCCCGATGCCAATAGTCTCTGCAAGTACACCCAGCGATTGTTTCAGTGCTGTATATGAAGCAGTACGTATTGCAGTTACGCATATGACACCGGTTATGTTTTTAAGTGATGGTTATATTGCCAATGGTGCCGAGCCATGGAAATTTCCAAAGAGTGATGACCTGCCCGAAATAAAAGTACAGTTTGCCTCGAAGGATGATGTTGCTGCAGATGAAAAATTTATGCCTTACAAACGTGATGAAAAATTAGTAAGGCCATGGGCTAAACCGGGTACACCAGGTTTGGAACACCGTGTGGGTGGTTTGGAAAAACAGGATGGTACCGGTAATATCAGCTACGATTCGGAAAACCATGAACACATGGTAAAGACGAGGCAGGCCAAGGTTGATCTGATCGCAAATTATATTCCTGAACAAACATTAGACAGCGGCCCTGCAAAAGGAAAAGTATTGGTGTTGGGATGGGGCAGTACTTATGGCTCTATAAAAAGTGCCTGTAAAGATTTGCAGGATGCAGGCCATGCAGTAAGCCATGCACATTTGCGTTATGTTCGCCCTTTCCCTAAAAACCTGGGAGAGATACTGAAGAATTTTGATACCGTGCTGGTACCGGAAATTAATAACGGGCAGCTGGTAAAAATTATTCGTGATGTATATTTTGTAGATGCAAAAGGCTATAATAAAATTATGGGTATACCCATTACAAAAGGTGAATTGGTGGATGCCATTAAAAAATTGTTGTAAAAAATTCGATCATATTCCGTTGTTTAAAATCCCGGTACTTAACCGGGATTTTTATTTTTGTTCCGGCGGAACATTTTGTGGGTAGAGCGTAAATGCCAATTGCGTTTTCGTTCCATAGGAACGGTTTGTGCTTTTTTAGAGTCAACAATGCTCATCAAACTGGTCATGCTAAATAATGCCGTTGGAATGAGCACAATACGTTCCTACGGAACGTGAAAACAACTTTATAAATTTTAACTACCCACAAAATGTTCCTCCGGAACAAAAAATAAGGGTGTAAAATACTTGTTGCATATAAACTTTCGTCTATTTTTGAGTTGGCTGCAAGCGTAAAATGACACACCAAAATTGAAAAATAAAGTTCCAAATATTAGACTAATTTATGCTTGTGGACTAATTCCATTAATTGGTGGCTTGACAATTTTTCTTTCTTGGTGGGGTGGAAAATCATTATATGCAATAAACTTGAGTTTTCTTGAAGATTTAGGATTGGGTTGGATTTTAATTTCATTTATGGTTGCTATTGTTGGACTCATTGTTGGGATTTACAATATTTTCAAGTTTAAAAAACTACACTTAAAACAGACCTTAATTGGAATGCTATTTATTCCAATTAATATTCCTGTATTGAATTGGATTTTGAACAAACAAATAGAGATTGAAAATAGGACTTACCTAAAATTTGTTAATAATTCAAGCAAAGACATAACAATAAAACTCTTTGATAAAGAATCAAACAGAATCGTTGGAGTTATTAGAAACAACCAAAGTATTGTTGACTATTACACACCGACATTCTTGGGTGAATATGGCAGTATACCAGTATATGATTCACTTAAAATTATTGTTGCAACCAGTCAATCAATAGACACAATTCAACTTTCAGAATTTTATCCTGGAGATTGTAGGAGAATATATTTAGACAAAAATTTCAAGGCAAAAACATCTTTGTAATAAAGAACGCCAGCAGCCAACATTAGGTTTTTGTTCCGTCAGGAACAAAAACCTAAGAGCGTAAAATTCTTGTTGTATATAAACTTTCGTCTATTTTTAAGTTACATGCCATTTTACAGACCACCATGCCCCAGCCCCAGCCTCGGTTCGTGGCACACGAAACGTCCACTGCGTTCTCAAACATAATCTGTAAATTTTATTTGCAACAATAAAATGGCATTGATATTGCAGGCAAATGCAGGAACTATTTAACCTATCCAAAGTAACCGACTATGAAAAACATTTTTTCAGCGCTGCTTTTCATGCTGCTAATCACCATCTTTTCTTATTGTACAAAACAGGATGCACTTACTGCAGTACCCGATCCGGAAATAAAATTATCCTATATCAGTTTTAAGCAGGACACGATACCTGTAACACTTTCTGTTACAACTGCAAGAAAGGAAAATGTGGGCAGTTTATTTACTACAGCTATTGAAGGCAAACTGCCTGATACCACCATTAAAAAAAATACTTTAATAATAAGAGTTACAGGAGATAGTGCAAGAAAATATACGGGCACCGAAATTTTTGCAAGCTATACCGATTCGGCCGGTATTACTTACGCCAACAGTATTACCGATACCATTAATAAAGTAACCATTACAAAAATGGTAAAGAAAAAAGATGGCGCAGTAGAAGGTAGTTTTACGATACGGGTTAGTAATAACACTAAATCAAAAACTTATTTACTTACTGGGGGAAAGTTTTCAACCACTTTTTTTGATTATTAAATTGTTTGGCAAATTATTTGTTAAGATAAAACCTGTTGAAGAACTACCCTTGCTTATTTAAGATCGACACAAAATATTTTATCTAAGTCCGGTTCCCCTAAAAATTTCAGCAACAATAGATTTAGCATTACGCATACCAGTTTCTATAATGCATTTATAGTTTTTAAACCATTATCCAGATTATGAACGAAACATTACTGACTGAAAAAAATAGTACAAAAAAAACTGCCGGCAACAAACATTTATTATCTCCAACTGCCGAAGGCTTGCAGGAATATACCGGTGCCTGGGATACCGCACAGGTAGTACATCTTTTAAAAAGAACATTGTTTGGTGCCAAACAGCAGGATATACAATATTTTAAAACAAGAACATTACAGCAATCAGTTGATGAATTATTGCAGCCCACAGCATCACCAACAACTGTGCCTTTAAATAATTATAGTGTTAGTGGTTATACCGATCCAAGCGGCGTGGCGCTTTGGCAAACATGGATCAATACAGGTATTACCATTGCAGATAAAGAATTAAATGAAAAACGAATTGACTCTTTTAAAACCTGGTGGCTGGGGCAGGCAGTACAACCATCACGTTCTATTCATGAAAAATTAACGGTGTTCTGGCATAATCATTTTGCCACCAATACAGATATTTCAACAGATAAAATTAAAGCCCGTTTTTGGTACGATCATTATCTTACTTTAAGGCAACATGC
>JAYVJU010000292.1:0-55083 GCA_043769035.1 Ferruginibacter sp. | reverse complement strand
AGACCAAGGGTACGGAGGCTTTTAAAGAGCATTTTTCCGAAGCCGAAAAAACAATGAGCGACCTGTTTGGGAAGAAAGATAAAACCGCATCTAATCCTTCGTAGTATTTTTAGATAATTTCTAAAAAACTGTGCTTATCTACGCACAGTTTTTTTATTTACAGCATTTACAAGTACTTTTGCTCGCCTACAAGGGCAATATACATATGCCAATAGACAAATCCATTACATCAGTACTTATTATAGGCAGCGGTCCAATTGTTATTGGCCAGGCCTGCGAATTTGATTACAGCGGTACCCAGGCTGCACGGAGTATAAGAGAAGAGGGGATAAAAGTTATTTTAATTAACAGTAACCCGGCTACCATTATGACCGACCCTATGATGGCCGACAGGGTTTACCTGCTGCCATTAACGGTTGAAAGTATTGAACAGATTTTAGAAGAAAATGACATTGATGCTGTATTGCCAACCATGGGTGGCCAAACTGCACTTAACCTTTGTAAAGAAGTAGATGAGCTGGGCATTTGGGAAAAAAATAACGTAAAATTAGTTGGTGTTGATATTAAGGCAATTGACAAGGCAGAAGACAGGGAAAAATTTCGCCAATGGATGATTGAAATGGGCATACCGGTTTGCGAAGCAAAAATTGCTAACTCATTTTTAGAAGGAAAAGAATTTGCACAACAAATTGGTTTTCCATTGGTACTTCGTCCGTCATTTACATTGGGCGGTAGCGGAGGAAGCATTGTGTTTAAAAAAGACGAATTAGATGAAGCCCTCAACAGGGCTTTAACGGCAAGCCCGATACATGAAGTACTGGTAGAAAAAGCGGTACTGGGTTGGAAAGAATTTGAACTGGAATTATTAAGAGATGCTGCAGATAATGTAGCCATTATTTGTACGGTTGAAAATTTTGACCCGATGGGTGTACATACCGGCGACTCTATTACAGTTGCACCGGCTATGACGCTTAGCGATACTGCTTTTCAATTAATGCGTAATACCGCCATTCGTATGATGAGGGCGTTGGGAAATTTTGCCGGCGGCTGTAATGTGCAGTTTGCATTAAATCCGCAAACAGAAGAAATAATTGTGGTGGAAATCAATCCAAGGGTTAGCCGCTCTTCTGCATTGGCAAGTAAAGCCACTGGTTACCCCATTGCAAAAGTTGCGGCCAAATTAGCTATTGGCTATAATCTGGACGAATTGAAAAACCAGATCACACAATCCACTTCTGCTTACTTTGAGCCGGTGCAGGATTATGTTATTGTAAAAATACCACGCTGGAATTTTGATAAATTTAAAGGGGCAGATGATACATTAGGCTTCCAGATGAAATCGGTTGGGGAGGTTATGGGTATTGGCCGCAGTTTTGCCGAGGCGTTGCAAAAAGCCTGTCAGAGTTTAGAAAATGATGCATTAGGATTAGGGTATTATGGAAAAAGCCTGATGCAGTCAGATGCGTTGGTAGAATACATTAAAATACCAAAATGGGACAGGGTATTTCGTATAAAAGATGCATTAATGTCTGGCGCCAGTATTAAGCGCATTTGCGAAAGCACAAAAATAGACCGGTGGTTTATTTACCAGATACAAAAAATTTGTGATTGCGAAAAAACTATAGCCAACTATAATTTTGAAACCCTGCCTGATGATGCTTTAAAAGATGCAAAAGCATTAGGCTTTAGCGACGAGCAGATAATGAAGATAATGAAGGAAGAAGATGCCGACCGGCTTTACGAAAGAAGAAAAGCAATGGGACTTACCCGTGTGTTTAAGATGGTAGATACCTGTGCCGCAGAGTTTGAAGCAAAAACGCCTTACTTCTACAGCACGTTTGAAAATAAGTAACATTGGTTTGCTTTATAAAGCAGCTGTAAGCAACTATAAACAATCAGTATGCTAATAAGAAACTATTACTTAACATTTTTACTTGTTACTTTCCTTTCTTGTTCAGGGCAATCAAAGTGGGACAGTTATTCAGACGACAAAGGACAATTTAAAATTGAATTCAAAGGCAAACCAAAAGTTAAGACAGAGCCGCAGCAATTTCAATTCGCTAATGTTACGTGGACAACTACATTTGTTGACAAGCCAGACAAAAATAATTTGAGCTATTTGGTAAAGTATGCAGACTTTCCAGCAAATATTATCAGTTCTGACTCATTACGATTATTACAAGAGTTTTTCCTTTTTACACAAGGTGATTTAGCACCAGCTTTAGGTGAGACAGGTTTAGATAACATTAATCTAAAACAAGTTCAAAAATATCCAGGCAGAGAGTTTCGTTGGATTGACCGACCAAACAAGTTAGGTTATACAAGACGTACATTTCTTGTAAACAATCGCCTATATTTCTTAGAGGTTAAATACAAAATTGAAAACGATTTCAATAACGACATAGAAGGCTTTCTTGAAAAATTCACTCTTATAAAAAAGACTGATAATACAAACCCAGAAATAACTGCTGAGAAGCCTATCAAAAAGTTTGAAGCAAATTTTCCGGGCAAGACAAAGACTAAGGACAATCCTACATTTCACGAACTTTTTGGAAATACTTACGCAATGTTAGAAGCATACGAGGCTCCTAAAGACCAAATAGAACTGCCTACAACAAAAAATGTTATGTATGGTGTCAATTATGTAAAACTTCCTGCCGACAAACTAAAAACAATATCGACAGAACAATTAAGAGCATTTGTTACTAGGGCTTTTACTGACAACATCGAGAAACAATCAAATGGAAAAATTTTATTTCAAAAAGAAATTAGCTTAGACGGTAATTGGGGGATTGAAGGACAAGGTACTATGATAAATGGAATGGCAGTAATGCATCTGAGGTCATTCATTGTAAATAATTATTACTACCAAGTAATTGTAATGTGTAAAAACGGGACACAAAATAATAAAGAGGCCTTAGATTTTTTGAATTCGTTCAAGTTGAAGAAAGAATAGTATACGGTTTGGCAATATGACGGGCAAAGAATACATTCTCAACTTTTTGTTCGCTATTCGGCTTCAGTTCCAGTCGACGAATAACGCCAGGAAAAAGAATAAACAATGAATTTTTATTTATAAATTTAGCAGCGGTTACGGTCTGACGATTTGCAAATACTGCCACATTGCCAAGCTGTACCGATGGTGGCATTATTTGCTGCCGATAAAACCAGCGGCATGAAATTGATATTAAAAAAATGCTTTTCAATTCTGTTTGGTTTACTCGTTGGCCTTATCATCTGCGAAATTGTTTTACATTTTTATAATCCTTTGCCTTTTGCCATCTCTAAAGGAAAATTGGTATTGCCTGCCAACCAAAAAATGGTATTTAAAAATACATGGATAAAAAAATTAGACAGCACCATTTATTATTCAAGAAATTCTTTAGGCTTTCGTGGGCCGGAACCAACTGACAGTGTAAATAAATTATTTTCTCTTATCTGTATCGGTGGAAGTACAACCGAATGTCGTTTCATCAGCGATTCACTCACCTGGCCTTATCAATTATCTGCAAAAATTAAAGACAGTCTTCCCGGTTTATGGCTAAATAATGCTGGTGTTGATGGACACTCTACCTTTGGCCATTTGTTACTTTTAAAAGAATATATCATCCGGTTAAAACCAAAATATGTAAGCTTTCTTATTGGCGTTAATGATATTGAAAATGATAAGCCGCAGCAGTACGATGTGATGAATGAGAAAAAGATCAATTATCTATCTGTAAAAAGTTTTTTTAAATCATTGCTCAATAAAACAGAACTGGGTTCTGCATTTTTTCAGTTATATGCCATTAAGGGAGCCTACCGAAAAGGCCTTATTCATAAAGAAGTGGACTTTACTACTCTTAAAGACACGGTATTAACAGAAGAATATAAAACAGATTTTATAAAAAGACAGGCAACTTATTTACTGCAATACAAACAAAGGATCAGCGATATGATTGCCATTTGCAAGGCAAATAATGTAACACCAATTCTGCTTACACAACCATCCTTATTCGGCGATTTTACTGATAGTGTCACAATGATAAATATGGGTAATACAATGTTGCCACGTACAGCACCGGTTTGCAATGCTGCCTTAATGGGAAATGTACTGGAGCTGTATAATGATGTGGTAAGATCCTTTGGTAACCAGGTAAAAGTGGTGGACCTGGCAGCCTTAATGCCTAAAAACAGTAATTATTACTACGATTTTATACATTATACCAACGCAGGGTGCAGTAAAATAGGTGCAATACTGTCAAAAGAATTGATTCCCTGGTTTAAAATGAATAATTAGCAGAAAATGTTATTTAAAAGCATAAAGCTGAACAAAAAAAATTATTTTTGCAACGCAATAAAAAACGGGAGCTATGAAAACTATAATTCCCTTTACAAATTCACTTTTTTAAACGCTACACATGCAGGCAATTGCACACAACGAAAGTAAAGTATCAGCAAAAAAGAAAATAATTGTTTTAGGTAGTGGCCCCAACAGAATTGGCCAGGGTATTGAATTTGACTATTGCTGTGTGCATGGCTTACTGGCTATTAAAGAAGCCGGGTACGAAGCTATTATGGTAAACTGCAATCCCGAAACGGTAAGTACCGATTTTGACATTGCAGATAAACTATATTTTGAACCGGTTTTTTGGGAACATCTTTGGGAAATTGTGGAGCATGAAAAGCCTTATGGTGTAATTGTACAGCTGGGCGGACAAACTGCTTTAAAACTGGCTAAGCGTTTACATGAAAAAGGAATAAAGATTATTGGTACTTCATTCGATAGTATGGATATAGCAGAAGATCGTGGCCGCTTTAGTGATATGCTGAAAGAACTGGGTATTCCTTATCCAAACTATGGTACGGCCTTTAATACCGACGAAGCTATTGAAGTGGCTAATAAAGTAGGATACCCGGTTTTAATAAGACCAAGTTATGTGTTGGGCGGACAAAGGATGCGTATTGTTATTAATGACGAAGACCTGGAAATAGGCGTATTGAGTTTAATTAAACATTTACCGGGTAATAAAATATTGATCGATCATTTTTTAGATAGATGCCAGGAAGCAGAGATAGATGCCATTTTTGATGGGGATGATTTTCATGTGATGGGCGTGATGGAGCATATTGAACCTGCAGGCATACATAGCGGCGATAGTAATGCAGTGCTACCGCAATTTAATTTGTCGCCATTAATTGTGCATACTATGGAAGAGTATGCAGAGAAAATTGCAAGGGCACTAAATATAAAAGGGCTTATCAATATACAGTTTGCCATTAAAGACGGTAATGTTTTTGTAATTGAAGCTAACCCAAGGGCAAGCCGTACCACACCATTCATTGCCAAAGCCTATCAAATTCCTTATTTGAATATTGCTACAAAAATTATGATGGAAGCCAATAAGCTTAAAGACTTTACTTTTGAAAAAAAGCTTACCGGTTTTGCAATTAAAGAACCTGTTTTCTCTTTCAATAAATTTCCCGGTGTAAATAAAGAGCTGGGTCCCGAAATGAAAAGTACCGGGGAAGCAATACGCTTTATAAAAGATTTACGTGATCCCTATTTCCGCCAGTTGTATAAAGAAAGAAGTATGCACCTGAGTAAATAAATACTTATAAAAAAAGCCACTGTACAGTGGCTTTTTTTATTTAAACCAGTACTGCATCCTGTTTTCTAATATATTCCTGCTGTTTTTAATTAAACATTTATGCAAATAATACAAAGTATCCAAAACAGGATTTATAATATAAGGGGCGAACGGGTAATGCTGGACAGAGATTTAGCAGCACTTTATGAGGTAGAAACAAAAGTGCTTAACCAGGCTGTAAAACGCCACATAAAACGCTTTCCTGAAGATTTTATGTACCAGCTTACTAAGGCAGAATTTGAAGAAGTTCAGTTGCAAATGAACCTGCTGGATAGTAATATTTCTTTAAGGTCACAAATTGTGACCTTAAAGAAACCGAGAGGTCAGCATCAAAAATATATGCCTTACGCCTTTACAGAACAAGGCATTGCCATGCTCAGCGGCATTCTTAATTCTGATAAGGCCATTAATATGAATATTGCTATTATGAGAGCATTTGTAGCGGTACGCCAAATATTGCTAAAGCAAAACGATATAAAAGAACAGTTAAAAGAAATTAAAGAAAGAATTGGCGAACATGATGTGCAGCTAAACCAAATTTACGATGCAATGGAAAACCTGCTGGATGAAAAAGCTGCAGAACGCAAATGGGATGACCGGGAACGGATTGGGTTTAAGAAATAATTTCAGGCATTTCCAGGGTAAAAAAAATAACCCAAAATTTTCTTAGTGTGCTTGCTAAAAACAACTCTCTATTGAACCACTACTTTATCATTAATAAGCCATACAATATGGTATCGCAGTTTATCAGTTCACACAAAGTGGGCTTGCTCGGCGATCTTGATTTTAAATTCCCCGAAGGTACTCATGCCATTGGCAGGTTAGATAATGAATCGGAAGGACTGTTGATTTTAACTACAGATAAAAGAGTAACCCGTTTATTATTTCTTGCAGCACAACCACATAAACGTACTTACCTGGTAATGGTGCAAAACGAAATTACCCCGCAAACATTTAACCAGTTAAAAGAAGGCGTGCCTATACGTGTTGCGGCGGGTGAATATTATACCGCCAGGCCAGATGCAATTGAAATAATAAATAACCCCGGCGAATTATATAAATATGCAGGCGACCGAAGGGAGATTTATCCGCATACCTGGTTATTGATTACGCTTACCGAAGGAAAATTTCGGCAGGTACGTAAAATGGTATTGGCGGTAAGGCACCGTTGCCTGCGGCTAATACGTTTATCTATCAGCGATCTGATGTTAGATAATTTAGAGCCGGGTGCGATAAAAGAATTACAAAAAGAAGAGTTTTATAAAAAGCTGGGTATTCATCAACCTGTATAAATGCTTGCGTATTCCAGTTTGATTTTTTACATTAGTAGATGCATCGTTTACCCGTTTGGAAAACAGCACCTTTTCTCCGGCTTTTGCTTCCCCTGGTTGCAGGCATTATTGTGCAGTGGTATTTTCAAATTTCGTTACCGGTAATTATAGTTGCCATTATAAGTTTTACATTTTCTTATCTTCTTTTTTATTTTTTACCACTTTCTTTAAGGTTCAAAATACAAGCAGTACAGGGGTTGCTGCTTAATTGTGTATTGCTGGGCGTTGGTTTATTTATAACCTGGAATAAAGATACCCGGCACACTAGTGACTGGTATGGTAATTATTATAAAGACTCCAATTTTATTGTTGTAAGAATTGATGAACCCCTGGTTGAAAAAACTAAATCTTATAAGGCAGATGGCTTTGTTGAAGCTGTGATGAATAACGATGAAGGTGTTGCCTGCAAGGGAAAGTTATTATTATATTTTGCAAAGGACTCTTCGGTAAGCCAGTTACACTACGGCGATAAAATTCTTATCAATAAAAATTTACAACAGATAAAAAATTCCGGTAATCCCGGGGCATTTAATTACCAGCGTTACGCTGCATTTCAGCAAACTTTTCACAATGTGTTTTTAAAAGAAAAGGATTGGGTGTTGTTAAAAGACAAAAAAGTAAACGGGTTTAAGCAATTCATTTTTACTGCAAGAGAAAAAATATTAGCAACCCTGCGTACAAATTTAAATGCCGGTAAAGATGAATTGGGTATTGCAGAGGCATTGCTTATTGGTTACACCAACGACCTGGATAAAGACCTGGTGCAGGCTTACAGCAATACAGGTGTAGTGCATATCATTGCCATATCCGGTATGCACCTGGGATTAATTTATATAATGCTGGTATGGTTATTTGCAAGAACACCGGGTATAAAAAGATCAAAGTGGGTGCAGGCAGTATTAATATTAAGCTGCCTGTGGTTATTTTCATTGCTTACCGGCGGATCGGCTTCGGTACTGCGCTCTGCAGTTATGTTTTCGTTCATTACTTTAGGCAAAACAATATTTACAAAACATTCTTCTGTTTATAATTCTTTGGCAGCATCAGCTTTTGCAATGCTTATTTATAACCCATATTATTTATGGGATGTGGGTTTTCAGCTTTCCTATCTTGCAGTAACAGGTATTATTATTTTTCAAAAACCAATTTACAATTTGGTATATGTAAAAAATAAATGGGTAAATAAAGTATGGGAGATGCTTGCCATTACGTTGGCAGCACAGATACTTACTTTCCCGGTTTGTATTTATTATTTTCACCAGTTCCCCAACTTGTTTTTAATTACCAATTTAATTGCAGTGCCTTTATCAACCATCATCCTGTTTGCAGAAATTGCATTGGTAGCATTTTCATGGATACCGTTTGTTGGTATTTATCTTGGTAAAATAACCGGATGGCTGGTTTGGTTAATGAATAAAATCATTCTTTGGGTAAATGATTTTTCTTTTGCCGTTTGGGATAAAATTCCGGCAAATGTACTATCAACCTGGTTACTGTATGCAGTAGTTATAGGGATAAGTACATGGCTCATTAATAAAAACAAAAAAGTATTGCGCTTTTCATTATTTGGATTATTAGCTTTTGTAATAGTGCATGCTTACGGCAATTGGCAAATTAAAAATCAACAGAAAATAATTGTATATAATGTACCTCAACACCAGGCTATTGATTTTGTACATGGCAATAATTATATTTTTCACGGCGATAGCATTTTGCTTGAAGATGGGATGCTTCAAAACTTTCACCTTAAACCCGGCCGTATAGCCTTGCAATTAAATAACAGAACCGACTCTATTCAATCTATAACATCTTATCAACCATTTTACCAGTTTGGTAATAAAAGGATTTTAATAATAGATAAACCGCTGGTTTTTGAACCGCTGCAACAAAAAATTAATGTTGATATAATCATCATTTCTAAAAGCCCTAAACTGTACATTCCGCAACTGGCAGCGGTTTTCAATTGCAACCAGTATGTGGTCGACGCTTCTAACAGTTTGTGGAAAATTGGCAAATGGAAAAAAGACTGCGAAGAACTACATTTGCAACTTCATTCAATTCCCGAAAAAGGAGCATTTGTTTTGGATTTATAACCCCTTATTACATGCAAAAAAAAATTAGTGCCGCATTGATTTCTGTTTTTTATAAAGATGGACTGGAAAATATTATAACAGAATTAAATCGCCTTGGTATAACTATTTACAGCACCGGCGGCACACAAAAATTTATTGAAGATTTGAACGTACCCTGCGTTCCGGTGGAGTCATTAACTTCTTATCCATCTATTTTGGGTGGCAGGGTAAAAACATTACATCCATCTGTGTTTGGTGGAATTTTAGGAAAACGGGATGACGCACAGCATGTTGCTGAAATGAAACAGTATAATATTCCGGAAATTGACTTGGTTATTGTTGACCTATATCCGTTTGAGGAAACGGTAGCCTCTACTACTGATGAAAAACTGATCATCGAAAAAATTGATATTGGCGGACCAAGTATGATACGTGCTGCTGCAAAAAATCACAAAGATGTAGTGGTAGTAGCTGCAAAAAAAGATTATCACCAGCTGGAAGAAATTTTAAAAGAACAAAATGGCGAAACTACTTTAGAGCAACGCCGCATGTTTGCCATAAAAGCATTTGATGTTTGTACAGGTTATGATCTAGCGATCTCTAATTATTTCAATCAAACCGACTTCATAAATCCATTTAATAAAACCCAAACGGTTTTGCGTTACGGTGAAAATCCGCATCAGCAGGGGATATTTTATGGTAACCAGGAAGAGATTTTTGATAAACTGCACGGTAAAGAATTATCGTATAATAATCTGGTAGATGTTGATGCAGCAATTCAACTTATTGCAGAATTTAAAAGTACTACGAATAACTCCCCTTTAGGGGATGGGGGCAGAGAGGCTACTTTCGCCATTATCAAACACACTAATGTTTGTGGTGTGGCACAAAGAGCTACGGTAAAAGAAGCCTGGGATGTAGCTTTGGCAGGAGATCCGGAAAGCGCTTTTGGTGGCGTATTGGTTTGCAATGCAGCAATTGATAAAGCTACAGCTGTAGCCATTAATGAAATATTTTTTGAAGTATTGATTGCTCCGTCTTTTGATGGAGATGCACTGGATATTCTTAAAACAAAAAAGAACCGTATTCTTTTAGTACAGAAAAAAAGCCTGGATGCAACGCATCAATATAAGTCGGTATTGAATGGCTTATTAACCCAGCAAAACGATGTAGGCAACTATACAGAATGGAAAGAAGCAGGCGGAAGAGAAACCACAGCGATGGAGAAAGAAGACCTGGTTTTTGCAAATATTATTTGTAAGCATTTAAAAAGTAATTCGATTGCTTTAATAAAAGACAAACAATTAATCGGTAAGGGTTGCGGACAAACATCCCGTATAGATTCTTTACGCCAGTCAATAGAAAAAGCAAAACAGTTTAATTTTGATTTAAATGGTGCTGTGCTTGCAAGCGATGCATTTTTTCCTTTTGATGATTGTGTAAAAATTGCACATGCAGCCGGTATCAGTTCTTTTATTCAGCCGGGTGGTTCTATCCGTGATAATGATTCTATTGAATTTTGCAAACAGAATAATTTAGCCATGGTAATAACCGGTTTGCGCCATTTTAAACATTAAAAAGCAGTATGATTGCTGCTTCGCAGCAAAGAATATTGCCACTGAGGCACAGAAATTAAGAATTGTTTTATTCAGTGCCTCAGTGGCAAAAATTTTTAAGCGGGGCTTAATAAATTCTCTATTATCAAATCATGCTCTCATCTAAAACAACAAAACAAAAAGCGCTGCTGGCGCTTGCATGGGTATGCTTTTTTTGGGGCACTACCTGGCTTGCTTCTAAAGTGGCGGTAAACCAAGGTGTGCCCGGTTTGCAGGTGGCGGCCATCCGCCAATTTTTAGCAGGTATATTGTACATTATTTTTTTTGTTGCAAAAAAACAACCCTGGCCAAAAGGTAAACAATGGGGTATCATTATCATTTTGGCAGTGTTAAATTTTATGCTCAGCAATGGTTTAAGTTATTGGGGCTTGCAATTTATTACCAGCGGGCTGGCAAGTATTATAGGTGCTATTTTCCCCTTGTGGATTGTACTGATAAATTTATTTGGGGGCGAACGCATGCCACCCAAAGCTCTTACAGGGTTGATTATGGGATTTGGTGGCGTATGTATAATTTTTGCAGATCACCTTCAGGATTTTTTAAATGCTGATTTTACGCTGGGTATTATTCTTTCGGTTTTAGCAACCATAAGCTGGGCAGCAGGCAGCCTCTATACAAAAAAACATGCCGCTAATTTTAATCCGTATTTCAGCCTGGGGCTGCAAATGATAATTTCGGGCATTGCATTAAGCGGTGTTATAAAAGCAACCGGGCAGTATGTACCGCTGGCACAAATACCTGCAAATACCTGGTGGGCTATCTTGTATTTAATAATTATTGGTTCTATACTTACGTTTATAGCATATTTATACAGCCTGCAGCATTTACCAACATCACTGGCATCGCTGTATGCATACATAAACCCTGTGGTGGCTGTATTACTTGGGGTGATAATTTTTAATGAAAAGCTCAATATGTTTGTGGCTGTTGGTGGTGCTGTTACCATTACCGGGGTATATTTGGTAAATGATGCTTTTAGAAAGCGGGCTTAAATTTTTACTGCAACTTTTCATTTACTTTGTTGTTTAATGCATTCTGGATAAAGTATTTTATTTGAATACACACCATACATATTTTATAATTCTTGCAGCATCGCTTGCCGGGCCTTTATTATTAAGTTTTGATAAAAAAGTAGCATTCTATAAAAAATGGAAATACGTATTTCCGGCCATGGTCATTCCGGCTTTATTATATATTGCCTGGGATATTTTTTTTACTGGCAAAGGAGTATGGAGTTTTAATGAAGATTACATTACGGAAATTTATTTTTATAATCTACCCATTGAGGAAGTACTGTTCTTTTTCGTAGTACCTTATTGTTGTGTATTTATTTATGAGTGTATCAGGTGTTATTTCCCCCATTTAAAAAACAAACCAATTGCTGATATTATTTTAATATCCCTGGCTTGTATTTTATTATTTACCGGAATTATTTTTTATAAGAATTATTATACTTCCTGGACTTTCATTTTTACTGCAGCAGCTATAGGAATTATTTACTGGTGTAAAAATTATTTTAAAAATTTTGATGCCACACCCT
Organism: Ferruginibacter sp.; assembly: GCA_043769035.1. Lineage (GTDB taxonomy): Bacteria > Bacteroidota > Bacteroidia > Chitinophagales > Chitinophagaceae > Ferruginibacter. Next base: position 42,894 of record JAYVJU010000292.1, on the reverse strand, counting down.
TCCTGGTTGCTTATAGCATTATACTTATTCCGTTTTTGGTAGTCAATGGATTTCTTACGGCTATACCGGTAGTATTATACAACAATGCTGAAAATTTGGGAATAAGAGTATACGCCATACCTTTTGAAGACGTATTTTACGGTATGTTACTGGTATTGATGAATATTGCTATTTATGAAAAATTAAAAAATACATAAACATGGAATTTGGACGTGTACCGGAAAATGAATTAAACAGCGTAGATTTTTCCTTGCCGGCAGAACCTGCGTTTAATAAAAACATATTGAAGGGTAAGGCTGTAAAAAATGCTAAAGTTTATCTTGGCTGTGCCAAGTGGGGAAGAGAAGAGTGGGTTGGAAAAATTTATCCACCAAAAACAAAAGAAAAAGATTTTTTACAGCACTATGTACAACATTATAACAGTATAGAATTAAATGCCACTCATTATAAAGTATATGGAGAGGCCGGTATAAAAAAATGGGTTGAAAAAGCTGCAGGCAGAGATTTTATGTTTTGCCCAAAAATGTACCAGGGTGTAACACATCGTGGCAGTTTAAAAGGCAAGGAATTTATTACCAATGAATTTTTCAGGGGCATAGTTTCTTTTGGCGAACATCTTGGCCCGGTATTTATCCAGGTGAGTGATACTTTCTCTCCTAAAAGAAAAGATGAATTATTTACTTATCTCAAATCATTACCTACTGACTTGCAATTTTTTTTAGAAGTGCGTCATCCTGATTGGTTTTTAAAGGAAGAGATAAGAAATGAATTATTGAGTACACTTGCTGCAATGAATATGGGTATTGTAATTACTGATACTGCCGGACGAAGGGAATGTGCCCATATGTACCTCACCATACCAAAAGTATTTATCCGTTATGTAGGCAACAGCTTACATGCTACTGATTATACCAGGTGCGATGCATGGATTGCACGGATGAAATACTGGCTGGATAGCGGCTTACAGGAATTGTATTTTTTTATGCATATGCATGATGAAGCTACATCGCCGGAGCTTACAGTTTATTTGGTGGACAAGATGAATGCAGCTTGTGGATTAAATTTAATAAAGCCAACATTTACCACACAACAAAAAGGTTTGTTTGATTAACAGGATCATCTCACCTCAAACAACTCTTCCCACCTGGTAGTATATCTCGGGCTTCTTAATTCCATCCGCATTTTCCAGTCTCTTGTTGTACCTGTTGCAGCAAACTTTACTATATCATCTCTCATAGCAAAGTTTACATTGTCCAGCATATCCATCAACAATCGTTTGTCATTTTCTTTTTCGGGTATAAATAAATTCCCCTGTATGGTTGCATCGGGCACCAGGCCACTAAGCATTACACCTGCTTTTTTATAAAGCCGTCCCTGCTCATATAATTTATCTACCAATTTTACAGCAGGTTTTATTAATTCGTTGGTGGCCGAAGTGGCTACAGGTAATGTAACATAACTGCTAATTGTAGGGCCATGCCTGAAATAAGTATTATGGGTTTGCTCTTTTGGTACTACAAACACACTGATAATATTAGCAGCACTTCGCTGCCGCCGTAATTTTTCTGCTGCACGGGATGTGTAAGTAGCCACAGCCTCTTTAATATCAGTAATATTATTTACGGCACTGCCAAACATTCTTGTAGTGGCAATCATTTTTTTTACCACCAGTTCATCTTTCATTTCGCTGGCAGTTTCTCCTTTCAATTCTTTCAGTAAACGAACGCCTACCACACCACCTAAATTTTTGTGTGCCCATTCTTCTGTTTTTTTAGTCAGGTCAAATGCGGTGAATATCGCATTCATATCCGTTAATTTTTCTGCATATTGCCTGCCCACGCCCCATACTTCGCCAACAGGTGTGTTTTGTAAGGCACTTGCAATTTTTTCTTTTGTATCCAGCACTACTACGCATTGTGTGGCAAGTTTATTTTTTTTAGCAAGATGGTTAGCTACTTTAGATAATACTTTTGTGGGTGCCACACCAACAGAAACTTTTATACCTGTCCATTCTTCAACTGTTGCTCTTATTTTCAACCCTGCTTTTTGTAAATCAGTTTCACCAAACTCATCTAAATTTAAAAATGCTTCGTCAACAGAATATACTTCTACATTTTCTTTACCTACCAATACCCGTAATGTTTCCATTACCCGCCAACTTAAATCGCCGTACAAATTATAATTAGACGAAAATGTGGCCACACCATATTTTTCAATTAATGGTTTTGCTTTAAAATATGACCCCGCCATTTCCACGCCCAATTGCTTGGCTTCATCGCTCCGGGATATGATACAGCCATCATTATTGCTGAGTACAACAACAGGCTTATCATTTAAGTGCGGCTTAAATAATCTTTCGCAGCTGCAATAAAAACTGTTACAATCTACAATCGCTTTCATACGCTTCTTATAATATGTGCTACCACTCCCCAAATTGTAAAATCACTAAACTCACTTACATCAATCGGCGATAACTTAGGTGTTTCTGGTATCAATAATAATTTATTTAATGTTTTTTCATAGCGTCGTATCAGCATTTCGCCATCAATTACTGCAATTACAATTTTACCGTTAACAGGTTTTATACTCCTGTCTACAATTACAATATCACCATCAAAAATGCCGGCGTTTATCATACTGTTGCCGCTTACTTTCATAAAAAATGTTGCCGGTTTATTACGAATGAGCTGCTCGTTCAGGTCAATACCCCGTTCCATATAATCATCTGCCGCAGCACCAAAGCCGGTAGCATTGGCAGTAGGCACATCCCACTGCTTATAACCCTTGCTGCCATTGTAGGCGGCGCCAAAAAACTTTTCCACTTCCATAGTATATATTTTTTATCCTTCCCCTCTCCTGCAGGAGAGGGGAAGGGGTGAGGTGAAATAAATTTTGAATAACTAAATTATTTAGTAAATTTATACTAAAATAATTAGCTAACAAATTTAGTAACCATATATTTTTACAATCATGAAAGATTTAAGCAACACCATCCCCGGCTACCGGGTGTATGAATATCTTTTGGTATTAAACCCCCACGAAGAATTGCGGAATAAAATAACAGCAATAAAAGCTGAATTTTATAATACCTACCAGGCCGAACCGTCCCGAAAGCATTCGGGAGGAAAGCCACATCTCACCCTTGTAAACTTTCTTCAATACGGGCTGGTGGAAGACCGCATCATCAATCGTTTAAAAATGATTGCTATGGGTTATCATCCTGTAAAAATTGAATTAAAAGATTACGGCAGTTTTCCATCGCACACTATTTATATAAACGTAACCAGCAAAATGCCGGTACAAAACCTGGTGAAGCAAATACGTACCGAAGCACAGCGGTTGATGAAACTGAATGAAGATAATAAACCGCATTTCATTATGGAACCACATATGACCATTGCACGGAGATTATTACCCTGGCAGTATGAAAAAGGCTGGCTCGAATACAGCCATAAACATTTTACGGGAAAATTTATTGCCGATGGTATGTTATTATTAAAGCGACCTGTGTTCGAATTAAAATATGAGATAGTACAGCGTTTTGAATTTGAGAATTTGCCGGTGAATACAACGCAGGGAGAATTGTTTGGAGCTCCAATTGCCCCTGTCCCCTAAAGGGGAATTTAGAATGTTACAGCATTAGCAAATTTAAAAAGCGTTAAAAAAAACTCTATGGAAAATAATAAACTGCAACAAGACCACCACAAAGTTTCTGTAAAAGAACAAAGTGAAGATGTACAATACGTAGCCGGCCGTGGCGCACAATTCAATACTAAAAACCGTTTTTTAAAAAACGAAAAAACACAGGAACATATTGAAGGCATTGACGACTGGGCAGCAGCTAATGTTGCCACACAATACATAGAACAACAAAGCAAAACTATTGTAAACAAAGTAGAGAGTAAAGACGTGGGTATGAGTTACAGCATGAATCCTTATGCCGGTTGTGAGCACGGCTGCATTTACTGCTATGCCCGTAATGTGCATGAATACTGGGGCTATAGTGCCGGGCTCGATTTTGAACAGAAGATCATCATTAAAAAAAATGCGCCGCAGCTGCTGCGTAAATTTTTAATGCATCCTAAATGGGATGCCACACCCATTATGCTGAGTGGTAATACCGATTGCTATCAACCTGCCGAACAAACTTATCGCTTAACAAGAGGATTACTGGAAGTATGTAATGAATTTAATCAGCCGGTAGGCATACTCACTAAAAATGCCTGGATATTAAAAGACAAAGATGTGTTACAGGAAATGGCGAAGAAAAAAATTGTATCGGCAATGGTATCCATCACTTCTTTTAATGAAGATTTAAGAAGAACGATGGAACCAAGAACAGTAACAGCCAAACAAAAACTAAAAGTTATCAATGAACTCAGCAGTGCCGGTGTACGCATGGGCATAATGATGGGGCCAATGATACCGGGGCTGAATGAACACGAAATGCAACGCATTATGAAAGCCGCAGCAGACAATGGTGCTACATTTACCGCTTATACTTTCATCCGTTTAAATGGCGCTATTAAATTTTTGTTTCATGATTGGTTGTATAAAAACTTTCCCAACCATGCCGATAAAGTATGGCACTTAATTGAACAAAGCCACGACGGAAAAGTAAACGATACCCGCTGGGGCGTACGCATGCGTGGCGAAGGCAGCATTGCCGATATGGTGGCACAGCAGTATAAAAAATATGGTAAGCTGTATAACATGAATGCAGAAGAATGGAGTTTGGATACCAGTAAGTTTAGAGTGCCGGGAGGGCAGGGGAAGTTGTTTTGAGGGTAATTACTTAATTTTATAATATTGATTACTCAAAAAATTCTATGACTGAAATTAGCATTGATGAAGTCTCTAAACGGTTTCAAAGCCATTTAGCAATTAAAGATAATTTCCGAATCATCTTTTCCGGCAAATATGGAATAGGCAAAACATTCTTTTTAAAAAAATATTTTGAAGAAAGAAAAGAACTGTACAATACATTCTTGCTTTCACCTGTTAACTACGTTGTAAGTTCAAACGAAGATATTTTTGAACTTATAAAAGCAGATATTATCCAAGAGTTATTTTTAACTGGGAAAATCACGTTAGATAAATTACCTGAAGATAATACGCTGCAAAAAATTTCAAATTATGTTGAAAAGAAATCAGCTGTAATAGGGAATTTTATGTTGAAATTTATTTCCAAATTAAGTACATCTTCAGAAATTCCCAAAGAGGTTATAGATAGCATCGGCAAAATTTATAAAGACTATCAAAAAAACGCCAACACGAAAAGGGAAGATGAAAAAACAAGGTCAGAACAATTAGACGAATATTGGACAGGCTTTCAAGAAAAAATAGGGAATATTTACGAACATAATTATGTAACAAAAGTTATAAATACTTTTTTAGAAGAAATTAGAAACCCACAAAAAAATGTTTTAATTATTGATGATTTAGACAGGATTGACCCGGAGCATATTTTTCGTATTTTAAACATACTTTCTGTTCATAATAACTATTTTGATTCAGAAAATAAATTTGCTTTTGACCATGTAATTTTAGTTTGTGATAAAGAAAATATAGAGAAGATATTTTATCACAAGTACGGAGGCGACGTTGATTTTGATGGCTATATTGATAAATTTTATTCAACTCATATTTTTGACTTTTCAAATAAAGACGCAATAATTACTTATGTTAAGTCTATGTTCGAAGTTAACGAGAGTCAAAAACCTTATCTTGATTTCGTAACATTAGTCATTCAAAATTTAGTTGAACAAGACTTAGTTAGTGTTAGAAAACTACTTAAACATAGATATGATGTTTCTTTTGAAAAATTTGTTTTACAAGAACAGATTGGTATTAAAGAGAGCAGCCATTATTTAGAGCAAAGCAGAAATTTTTTTATAGACTCAGCCAGATTTTATATCGATAGCGATGATTTTCCATTGCTTCAGTTTTTTCGGCTAATGAATTTCATTTTTGGCGACTTTAATAGTTTTTATGAAAAGTTGCTTAAGCTGAAGACAAGAAAGGAAACCTTGAGCTACAAGACTTATTCAAAGATGTTGTCTTTTCTTTCCTTACAACATCATATAGCAACTAAAAAAGACGATGATATTTACTTTAGTATTTATAGAGAGAATCATTCAGGCAGTAATTCAATACAAAGTGTTGGTTGGCCTACGAATAAATTTCTGGGTAAAACATTTACCTTTAATTTAAAATGGGATAGAATTAATTTGTATGCTTCACAAGCTTCATACTTTAATCAGGTTCATTCTTTTGATAAATCACTAACATATGAAAATCAGGATACAAGTATTAAACTCTCGGATATTTTTGAAAGTTTAGAAAAAATTGCTTTAGCATGTTTAGAAAAAGGATACTTTTCTAAGGTGGGAATTACTTTCCCTAAAGTATAATCTCCATGGCACAATCATCTATCGAATGGACCGAAATGACCTGGAATCCAACCACGGGTTGTACAAAAATTTCTGCAGGCTGCAAATTCTGCTATGCAGAAGTTATGACTCGTCGCTTAAAGGCAATGGGGATTGATAAATATAAAGATGGTTTCAAGTTGAGAACTCATGATGATTCTTTACTTACGCCTTATAGCAGGAAATCTTCAAAGATAGTTTTTGTTAATTCAATGAGCGATATGTTTCATAAAGATGTACCGCTGGAATTTATTAAAAAGGTATTCCACACAATGAATAATTGCCCTCAGCATACTTTCCAGGTGTTAACTAAACGCTCTGATATTTTATTGAAATATCACAAGGAACTTACCTGGACACATAATATCTGGATGGGAGTTTCTGTAGAGAATGAAAAGGTAATGCACCGCATAGATGATCTGAGAAAAACAAATGCAAAAACTAAATTCTTATCCTGTGAACCATTAATTGGCCCATTGCAAAAAATGAATTTGAAGAAAATTGATTGGGTAATTGTTGGTGGCGAAAGTGGCAGAACACCAAGGCCAATGAATCCTGATTGGGTGTTGGATATTCAGGACCAATGTGCGAAAAATAAAGTTGCATTTTTCTTTAAACAATGGGGCGGTACAAATAAAAAGAAGGCAGGTAGAGAATTGAATGGTAAAATTTATAATGAGATGCCAACCGTAGAACAGTTGGAAGAAGTAGATTATTAAAATTCTCTTATGTCAGATGAGTTCAAACATTTAAACGAAGAGGAACGGCTGAAAGCTGAGAATGATTTTTTAAGAATGAAACTCATGCTGGAGAATGGAGCAGAGTTTGGTAATATAGAATCCGATAAAGATCTACCTCCAAACATCGAAAATGAATTCCTGAATTACATTATTGAATTTGAAAAACATGCAGAAAATCCTGTGTATATTAAAGTGTTTGATAAAATTAGTCAACCCACCTACTTTAAACCTGTAGTACAAATTACCGAAGATGAAATTGAAGAAGAATGGAATCGCTTGTTAAAACATCTTAACGGACACAATATTAATTTTAATGTGTGTAGTCCCAATATACCTGTCCGGGAACTTTATCGTTTTGTTACCGAAGAACTCTTTGAACATGAGATGAGGGATATCAACATACCGGGTGTCACCTCTAATTTTATTTATGATGAATTCTACCCAGATCCAATTTATGAAAACAGTAATGCTGCTTCAGGCGAATGTATCAATTATATTTTACAGAAAAACCCGATTGAATGGACGCACAATTTCAGGAATGGGAATATCCGGCTGAATGATTATTTTCCGCTTACGATTGATGAATTGAAAGCAATATCTAACAATTATAAATCAGCTTATGACGATATTGAAATTAAGGAAATAGCTGTGAAGAAGTGTATAGTTGAAGAACAACAATGCAGTGTTGATGGAACCTACATTGTTAAAGCTGATTCAGGTATTGACACTTTACAATTCTCTGGAAGCTGGAAAGTTAATTTTGAAAAGGACGATAAGTTTGGCTACTGGTATATTTTTGAAGTACAAATCCCTGGCATTAATTTTTAGTTGCCTGATAGCTGAAACCATTGATTCCACTACACTTTCACCCATATAAAAAATACCTAACAAAAATTATTTTAAAATTTTTCAAAAAATATTTGGCAATATCGAAAAAATAAATTCATCTTTGCAGCGCAAATAAAATTAAAAACAACAAAACATGTTACGCATACAACTACATATTAAAGCGGTGAATTGTTTTAGTCCGAAGTCGGATTATAGCAATAGCGGGGCATGTTATGCTGCATCATAAAGTTTATCAAAACCAACTGATTCTAATAACAGACCCCGACAAAAAGTTGGGGTTTTTTTATGCAATAAAATTAAACCGGCATCTAAGAAAAAGTTAAAAGGCAAAACTTAAAAATAAAAAATGCAACAGCTACAACATAAACAATTTACAATGCGGAATGAGCAATCAGCATTACCCATACGCTATTGTTATGTGCCGTTGAGTGCAGGTTTTACAGCAATTGGTAAAGTGAGTGATAATAATAAAATACGACCGTGGTTTAAATGACAGGAAGCATAATATGCTTCAATAAGTAAAACCCGGTCGCAAAAAACGACCGGGTTTTTTTGTGCGTTAAAATTATTTTGGGAAAGGAGGAAAACAGCTACTCCTTGTGAGATGCAACAAGGACAGCTTTTTCTAAAAAGTTCTTTGATTGAAAATATAGAAGTATTCTCCCGATAGTTATCGGGAGCCGGATACTCCGCCTGAACCGGAGAGGTTGTCCCGATAGCTATCGGGATCTTCTATACCATCGTTGATAGCGAACGGTTCGTTAGTGTAACGGCTAACATAACAGATTGTCGATCTGTCGCTACGGGTTCGATTCCCGTACGAACCGCAAAAAATATTGAGTTGTGTTCCCGATACATCGGGATCAGAATTTGACTCTGAAGGAGATAGTTCTCCCGATGTATCGGGACTCAATAACAAATGTTGACTTTAGCTTAACTGGTAAAGTATCACACTATGAATGTGAAGAACAGGGTTTCCCGATAGCTATCGGGAGAGTCAACCAATAAAAATAATACGGCCTGGTGTAATGGTAACATAATCATCTTCCTCTTTTTCTAAGAGGTAAACATAAGATGAGTGTATTCAGTTCGAATCTGGAAGTCGTACAAAGATTGTCTGAACAGGGATTTTGGTGGATGAAAAAGATTAATAGGATTTGTATTGCGACTTGGTGTAATGCTAACATGCCGGTCTTCCCGAAAAAAATCGGGACAGGCGCCAACCGGAGGATACAAGTTCGAGTCTTGTGGTCGCAACAAAAGATGACTTAACTCAATTGGCAGAGTGCTATCCTGATACGATAGTAGTTAAAGGTTCAAGTCCTTTAGTCATCACAAAATAGTTTCGTAGCTCAATGGTTAGATGCATCCCGCTTTTAACGGGAGGGTTGAAGGTTCGAGTCCTTCCGGGACTACAAGTTGTTTGAACGGGGATTTGGGTAGATGAAAATGATTAAAAGATTATGGATGCTATAATATTTTTAATCCCGTCAATCTTTTAAAATCCCCGTTCAGACAAAATAACGGATGAATAGCTCAACGGCAGAGCAGGTGTTTGTTAGGCACCAGGTTGAAAGTTCGAATCTTTCTTCATCCTCAAAAGTGAGTGCGACGAAGATGGCGATTCGTAGCAGACTGTAAATCTGCTGTTCAAAAGACTTAGATGGTTCGAATCCATCCGCTCACACAATTGGAGAGAGTCCGGCTGGTCATGGAAGCTGTCTTGAAAACAGACTGGGTGCAAAAGCCTCAAGAGTTCGAATCTCTTTCTCTCCTCAAAAATATTTTGGAGAGTTGACAGAGTGGTAATGTAATGGTTTGCTAAACCATCACCGTTAATTCGGTGCATCCCGATGAATATCGGGATACTCTCCGCAAACGTCCTGCTGGCAGACATGGCTGTATGCATTCGACTGCAAATCGAAAGAAGGAAGTTCGAATCTTCCGCAGGACTCTGTAAAAAATGTCTGAACGTGGATTTAGAAAAATTGTGAGGATTAACAGGATTAAAAGCAAATCATTTTAATCTTTTTAATCCACCCCAATCATCGTTCAGACAAACAAAATGGTGCTTTGGCAGAATGGATATATGCACCGGAGTGAAATCCCGGACATCGTGGTTCAATTCCACGGAGCACCACATTTATTAAAAACAATAAAATTAAAGATCATGTTCACTCGTGTAATCAATTAGCTGTCTTTATCCTTAAAAAGGATTTGAGATAATTAATTAACTATTTAAAAATTAAAAAATGGACAATTTATTCAACCAAAAGGTCATCAACACCAACAACCTGTTTGATGATACTTTTTTGGATACGAAAATATTATACCTGTATTGTTTTAACGGGCTGCCCTGTTTAAACTTTATAAATAATGTAGATGGTGAAAAAGCCTTTGCAATGTTTAAAGAAAAGTTTCAGCACCTTATCAGCAACGTACACCAATACAAATGGTATAAACAACAAAAAAAGAAATACCAGTTTGATAAAACAGTGGTCATTCTTAAAAACAATTGCCTGCTGGAGTTTGATGACAGCTATTGCGAAATATTGCATGATGGCACACAGGCTGCTTTTATACAGGAGCTGACAGACCTGGTAAATCTTTTTAAAGAAAAACAAAGAAAGCAGCCGCAGGAAATAAACCTGATTGTAAAAACGGGTAGGGGGCTGGACTTAAAAGCAATGGAAATTAAAAGAACAAAACTGGCCATTGACCTTTTTTACGAAAGTGATTTTGCAGAAACAGATGCGTTGATACAAAAAAGGCTGAATGCTAAAAATGATAAAGGTATTGTGTTGCTGCACGGCTTGCCGGGCACAGGCAAAACAACTTACCTGCGTTACCTGATTGGGAAGATAAAAAAACGGGTATTGTTTTTATCGCCAACAGTAGCCGACAACCTGATGGATCCGGAGTTTGTGGAATTGCTGATCGATAATCCTAATACCGTATTGATAATTGAAGATGCGGAAAATATTATTATGGACAGAAGGCAGAGCAACAGTTCATCAGTATCAAACCTGTTGAATATTTCCGACGGGTTGCTGGCAGATTTTTTAAATGTGCAGCTCATTTGCACTTTTAATAATTCGCTTACACTTGTCGATAGTGCTTTAATGCGCAAGGGAAGATTGATAGCGAAATACGAATTTGGAAAACTGGGTGTGAAAAAATCGCAGGCATTAAGCGATCATTTCGGCAACAGTACCATCATTAACAAACCCATGACGATTGCAGAAATTGCCAATCAGCATGAAAAAGACCAACAGCCGCAAAAAATTGAAGTGCTGGGGTTCAGAAGAGAGTTTATTGAAAATTAAAAAAACCTGTTGGGAAAACAATGGAACAGCAATGGAGAAAATTAAGCGGACAAAAAATTAACCGGCCAATTGAAGATGAAATTAGGGCAGTGATTGTAAAAGAAAAAGAAATGGGCCACCAGTTAAAAGTATGTATTGGTACCGATAGCCAGGTGAAAGCCTGTCCCGGTCGAAGCATCGGGAGTAAAGAGACGGAGTTTGCCACTGTAATTGTTTTTATACGAAAAGGTAATGGAGGGTTTATGTATATCAACAACGAAATTACTTTGCAAAAAATGAGCATTAAACAAAGGATGCTTACAGAAGTAGCAAAGAGTATTGAAGTGGCTTACGAGTTGTGCAGAATTTTTACCGTGTACAATGTAGATATGGAAGTGCATGCCGACATAAATACCAACCCGTCATTTAAAAGCAATGATGCGTTGAAAGAAGCGATGGGTTACATTATGGGAATGGGGTTTGCTTTTAAAGCCAAGCCCGATGCTTTTGCAAGCAGCAGTTGTGCAAATAAAGTAGTGCAGTAAGTTCTTTAAAATATTGTTGAAGTAAAACTCTCAACACAAAAACTTGCTTAACGGCAAGACGGATACATGCCTGTTATCAGCAAACCGGATGAGTGTTTTTAAAAAGCACCATAGTACAGACGTAGTAACTATCTGTATGCTGTTGCGGCAATAGCGCAATATCCGCCATCACCTACGGGACAGAGGTTCGACTCCTCTCGGGTTAAAACCTGGTAGCTCAGTTGGTTAGAGCAGTAGACAATTTGTGGGTTCGACTCCCACTTCTTCCTTGTGAAGAATGGCGAAAATGGTAGACGCAAAGCAATGAGGATGCTTCTTAAAAAGAAGAAGAACACCGCTTCTTAAAAAATGGTGAAAACAAAGCCAGTGTATTACCCTTTGTATGTTATGCCCGGTGGCCCCATACAAAAACCGGGTAAATACCAGCAGGCACGAACTGAGGTAGGGCAGGTTTTTACAGCGCAGCAATAATAGTTTTTTACATCCGTGTAATTAATAAGGTATTGTAAACTGTATTAACCGATACTATCAAATTCAGCTTCCGTATTTACCCGGTGGCGGTACCCTGGCTCTTTAAAACAAAATTTAATCAGCGCCATCAGCGAAATCTGCGGGCAAAAACAAACAAAATGAAACAAATAAAAATTAACGCCTACCAAATAGCATTGGTATTTAAAAATGGCGAATACAAAAAAGTATTGCAGGAAGGAAAATATTGGTTGTGGTATAACGAAACCATAATGGTATATGATGTAACCAAACCATTTACTGCACCGGTAGAGTTAAATATTTTATTGCAGGATACTGCATTGGCCAACGCCTTGCAGGTAATTGAAGCAGGCGATAACGAAATTGTGTTGCAGTACCAGGATGGTTTGTTGAAACAGGTATTAACTGCAGGCCGTTATGCTTTTTGGAAAAACGCAGTCAACAACTACGAATTTGTAAAAGCAGATATCAGCAAGATCGACATTACTGAAAATATCAGCCGTGCCGTGTTGCAAAACAAATTGGTAGCGCCTTATGTACGTAGCTATACTGTAGAAAACTATGAGCAGGGCATCTTGTTCATCGATGGTAAGTATGCACAAACATTGCCAGCCGGTATTTATTACTGGTGGAGGAACAACACTACTGTTGTTATCGGTAAAACCGATATCCGTATGCAGCAAATAGAGATCAACGGACAGGAAATTTTGACCAAAGACAAAGCTGCATTGCGTATCAACGGTTATGCCCAGTACAAAGTGGCCGACATTGAAAAAGCTTTGTTGCAAAACAAAGATTACGAACGGCAGTTGTATGTGGCTTTCCAGTTGGCATTGCGGGAGTATATTGGTGCGTTGGGTTTTGATGAATTGCTGGAGAAAAAAGATACCATCGTACCATTTATTTTGGACGCAGTAAAAAACACTGCCGAAGAATTGGGTGTTGCAGTAAATGGTTTCGGTATCCGGGATATCATTTTGCCAGGCGATGTAAAAGACATCATGAACAAAGTGTTGGTGGCAGAAAAAAATGCCCAGGCCAACAGCATTATGCGGCGTGAAGAAACTGCCAGCACCCGTAGTTTGTTAAACACTGCCAAATTAATGGAAGACAATACCATGTTGTGGAAATTGAAAGAGATGGAATACGTTGAAAAAATTGCCGACAAAATCAGCAACATCAGCGTAAGTGGTAATGGCGCCTTGATTGAACAGTTGAAACAGATATTTGTGGCGCAGAAATAGTTTGAACGGGGATTTGGGTGGATTGACCGGATGCCAGGATTTAAATCCTTTTAATCTTTTCAATCTGCCCAAATCATAGTTCAGACAATTTGGGGACAGGCTTTTGTAATTCTGCTCATCATCGTGGAGTTTATGCTGAGGAACGAAGTATCACTCACTTGTACGGCATACCTTTATTGGGCTTTTATCGAAGCGGAGATTAAAATTTATATTGAATGAAATTATTTTTAAATTAATGTGTAGTTATGAATAAAATATATGACCACCTAAACCTGATTTCTTCAACCTCATTAATTGCAATGCCTTTTTTCGAAGAGAAAAAACAAAACGAGCTGGATAGGTTTGTTTATGTTGGTATTAAAAAAGTATCTAAAATTTCTTTGGCCTTTCTAAGGCTATACGAACAAGTAGATGATTCTGAAGATTTAGAATTTTCATTGGGTATTTTGTCTCGGTCGATTATGATGGATATGATTTTACTTATGGGAATTCAAAAAATATCAATAAAATATGATGGAAATAATTACGATGAAGTTAAGGAGGAAATAAAAAATTATTGTTTGAAAATAATTTCAGATGGCACAACGCATTTAATTGAACAAATACATGAATCAGAAATTCTTTCAGAACAAGAAAAAAGTAATATCGCCAAAGGGTTAGCGTCTAAATTTCCTGGTGTTTTTGATTTTTCAACCAATACACCAACAAGAAAAAGTGAATATAGATTTACTCAAAAGGGAATTTATAAAGAAAGTAAGGCGTTAAATATTGAACACAATAAAACCGTATATCATCTTTATGATTTTTATTCTAAATATGACCATTTAAGCCATTGGAGTTCTGAGTTTGACAAAATTCCAATTGAAATCAGAAAAGGTAAGTTAGACTTATCAATACTATATATGGGGTATCATCTTAAAAATTTATTGGCAATAGCTTATGATTTTGCAGATGTATATACATCACTGTTGCCTTTAATTCATAATATAGAAAAAAGTGAAAAAGAAAAATTTGATAATGATAGCACTTAAGTTTTATAGTTTCTCTTTTCTGATGTTCCAAATTGGTATATCGATGAAAGGATTGCGACGCAACGATGATGCTATGAAAAACTTAAGCTAGTATAAAAAATTAAACCACAAGGCACACAAAGGAAGGCAACACAAAGTTCACTAAACTACTTGTGTACTTAGTGAAAACCTTAGTGCCCCTTTGTGGTTAAAAAAAACAAAATGAGCAAATTAAAATTAACCGGAAAACAGATCCGTGCCATTGGCTACGAAGAAGGACCGGTGGTAAGTGTGGCCATGCATACCATGTGTACACACTTTAAACATTCAACTGAAGAAGAAGCGTTAACAATATTAAAAGATATTTTAGCAACACCAGAAAATTATTTGGCAGATGAAGTGTTGGGTAAAATTGCCGAAAAATTAATTGTAGTTGAAGAAGAAACAGTAACTGAAATATCGCTGAATGAAACAGGGGTTGAGTACAATATCTTCGGCGCAAAACATATTGAAGAAGGCGCTTTAGCACAAATGCAAATTGCGGCTAAATTACCTGTGGCAGTTGCCGGTGCATTAATGCCCGATGCACACCAGGGTTATGGTTTACCAATCGGCGGAGTGCTGGCAACAAATAACGCCATCATTCCGTATGCCGTTGGAGTAGATATTGGTTGCAGAATGTGTTTAAGCATTTTCGCCATCAATCCTGATGAATTGAAAAAGAAAGAATCGAATTTTCAAAGAGAATTAGTAGCCAGTACTTTATTTGGAGCAGGAAGAGAATTTACAGAACGAACAGAACATGAAGTGTTGGACAGAAATGAATTCAATGATATTCCTTTCTTACATAATCTGCAAGGCAAAGCTTTAAAGCAATTAGGTTCCAGCGGCAGCGGTAACCATTTTGTAGAGTTGGGTAAAGTAGAGATTACGGATGCAGCAAATCCGATGGGTTTAGCAGTGGGTAATTATGTTGGTTTATTAAGCCATAGCGGAAGCCGTGGATTGGGCGCCAACATTGCCAACCACTACACACAAATTGCCATGCAAAAAACAGTGTTGCCAAAAGAAGCCAAACATTTAGCCTGGTTGGATCTGGATACGGAAGAAGGTATGGAATATTGGTTAGCCATGAATTTGGCTGGTGATTATGCCAGTGCCTGTCACCATACCATACATGCAAAAATTGCAAAAGCCATTGGAGAAAAGCCATTGGCCGTGGTGGAAAATCATCACAACTTTGCATGGAAAGAAATGCTGGATGGAAAAGAAGTAATTGTACATCGTAAAGGTGCCACACCTGCAGGTAAAGATGTGTTGGGTATTATTCCCGGCAGCATGACTGCACCGGGCTTTATTGTAAAAGGTAAAGGCGAAACTACTTCTATTAATTCTGCTTCTCACGGAGCAGGAAGGAAAATGAGCCGAAGCAAAGCATTAGCCAACATTACTCATGAAGCATTGAAAAAAGAACTGAAAGATCATGGTGTAAAATTAATTGGCGGCGGATTGGATGAAGCGCCTTTTGCCTACAAGGATATTAACGAAGTGATGCAAAGCCAAACAACATTGGTAGATGTACTGGGTAAATTTTATCCTGCCATTGTGCAGATGGATGGCAGCGATCCGAAGAAATTCAGGAAGCGGAGAGATGAGGTGTCGGGAGAATAAATTAAAACTCCCATAGCATAATTGCTATGGGAGTTTTTTATGTTATTTTTATAAAACATTTCCTGTTACAGATGAACACCGAAGAGCAAAAGAAAGTATTGCTACAAAAATTAAGGGAACAGTATACATCTTCTACTGAAAGACATAAGGGGGTTACAACTAACGTTACTTTTAGGGAGTTAAGGAAACTGTCAAAAGGAGTGGTGGATTACAATACTTTGAAAAAGAAAATATTCTTTAAAAGAAATAAAGCAATATATTTTATAATTCTCGCTTTTTCCCTGGGGTGTTTGTTTTTTGGTTTATATCCACGCTTTACTAAAGGAACAAAACTCACTGAGCAAAATGGGACAAATATATTTTATGGTTGTTTAGGAATAATTATAACTTCTATATTATATTTAAGAAGAAAAAAATTACTTACTCTTGATGAAACTGGCATTTACTATTTCAAATGGAACGATTATATTAAATGGTCAAATGTGCTTGTTGTATTTACTAAAACAACAACATCAAGCGATACGGAAGTAGCCACCGAAAGCGAAATGATTATCCATTACTATTCTGAAAACTATCACACTTTTATTTCAGAGACTTTTGCAATAAATAATCTCGATACAGAGCCTGATAATATTATAAAACGAATGGAGTATTTTTTAGAATAAAATTGTATTAGCTAAGGGCAATTAAAAGCAGGCAATTGATTTTATAACTAACCTTTTGGCATCTGTTTTATTTTAAACTATTTTTACCGCAACAAAATAACCTGATGCTTACAACGACCGATAAAATAAAAGAGCTGTTTACAAGTTTTTCGAAGGCTGAAATTACAAGTATTGATAAATTACCCCAGGCCGGCAGCGAACGGCATTACTTTCGTATTCATACTGCAGATAAAAATTATATTGCCACCTACGGTGCAAACATAAAAGAGAATGAATCTTTTATTTATTTCTCGGCACAGTTTAAAAAGAAAGACCTTGCCACGCCGCAGATACTTTGCATCAATGCCGAAAAAGATATTTATATACAGGATGATTTTGGAGATGTATCGCTGCTGAATGAACTGGAACAGCATGGTTATGTGGAAAGCGTTTATAATTTATATAAGGAAAGTCTGCACCAGCTGGCATTGCTGCAGGTAAAAGGCCACGAGGGGCTGGACTATAAAAAATGCCTTACCAACAGTTCGTTTGGCAAGGAAGCTATTATGGCCGACCTGCTATATTTTAAATATTATTTTTTAGATGCTTTACGCAGGCCTTATGATAAACAAAAACTGATAAAGGATTTTGAAGCGCTGAGTAATTATCTTTCTCATACCGAGTATAAGTTTTTTATGTTCCGTGATTTTCAAAGCAGGAACATCATGATAAAAAAAGACAAGACTGTTGGCTTTATTGATTACCAGGGCGGCATGAAGGGAGCACCGCAATATGATGTGGCTTCGCTGCTGTCGCAGGCAAAAGCCAATTTGCCCGAAGACTGGAAACATAACCTGCTGGAAGATTATATCAACTCCTTTGAAAAAATTGTAGAAGAAACTGTGGACAGGGATGTTTTCCGCAGCCAGTATAACGGGTATGTATTAATAAGATTGCTGCAGGTATTAGGCGCTTATGGTTTCAGGGGTTTGTTTGAACGTAAAGCTCATTTTTTAACCAGCATACCTTTGGCATTACAGAATTTAAAATCGTTTATCACTCACCAAAGTATTGGTATTGCGGTTCCTGAATTTAAAAAAGTACTGGAGCTTTGTATAAGTGACGAAGTGGTAAAAGAATTTACACCAATACAGGCAACCAGCGAAACACCACTGGTGGTTACCATCAATAGTTTTTCTTTTATTAAAACAGGTTATCCAAAAGATGAAACAAAAAATGGTGGAGGTTTTGTTTTTGATATGAGGGGTATTTTAAATCCCGGCAGGTTTGATGACTACAAACATTTATCCGGTCTGGATAAACCGGTAAAAGATTTTTTAGAACAGCAAACTAAAATGCCTGATTTTTTAAACAGTGTGTACAGCATCATTGATATTTCGGTAGAGGATTATATTAAACGTGGTTTTGAAAGCCTGACAATTAATTTTGGCTGTACCGGCGGCCAGCACAGAAGTGTGTATGCAGCCGAAGCAATAGCAAGGCATTTAAGAAATAAGTTTAAGGTGAAAATAGAACTCAATCATACTAACAGGGAAAATTGGAAGACGGAGGCTCCCCGCCCCTAAAGGGGAGCTTTGCCTTAAATTCGTTACAGGAATTAAAATAGAAAGCTAATTATAGATGAAGAGCGGAAATAGCAATATGCATTACGGAGCTTCTAAATTATTATTTCAAAGGGCAGAGGAGTTAAGAAAATATTGTACTTGGGAAGAAAAAATTATTTGGGGATATTTGTCAGGAAATAAATTGGGTGTAAAATTCAGAAGACAACATCCAGTATTATTTTATATAGCAGACTTTTATTGCCATCGATTAAAACTTGTAATAGAAATTGATGGCGGTATTCACAATAAGGAGGATGTAAAAATAAATGATGAGATTCGGCAAAGAGAAATTGAGGAACTTGGTATAGCTATAATCCGATTCACTAATACACAAGTAAAAAATAATCCCGAACTAATTTTGGAACAGATCAACAAAAAAATAGAAGAATTACAAAGTAGTAGAGACCAAAGCTCCCCTTTAGGGGCGGGGGGGCATGACAGGCTTCATGCCATAATTTTCTCCGCAGGTTTAGGCACTCGTTTTAAACCATGGACCGATAAACACCCAAAAGCTTTAGCTGTAGTAAACGGCAAATCTTTATTACAAAGAAATATTGAATACTTACAAGAGTATGGTATAAAAGATGTGGTGGTAAACATTCATCATTTTCCAGAACAGATTATTGCTGCAGTAAAAGAAAACAAGGGCTGGGGAAGTAATGTAATGATCAGTGATGAAAGTGATGAAGTTTTAGAAACCGGCGGCGGCCTGGTAAAAGCAAGAAAATTATTAGATGGGGATAAACCATTTATTTCATTGAATGTTGACATTCTCACTAATCTTGATTTATATAAGCTGATGGCTTTTCATCAGCAGCATAAACCATTAGTTACATTTGGGGTAACCAACAGAAAATCGTCGAGGGTTTTATTGTTTGATGAAGATAACCGTTTGTGCGGCTGGAAAAACCTTAGTACAGGCGAAACAAAAATTTCGATAGACAAACCCGGCTTAAAAGAAATGGCGTACAGTTGTGTGGTAATTTATGAGCCTGAAATTTTTTCTTTAATAAAACAGCAAGGGAAATTTTCTATCATGGATACTTATCTTGATCTTGCTGCAGATCATGTAATACTGGGTTATGACCACAGCGGTGATAATTTAGTAGATGTAGGCAAACCCGAAAGTGTGGCCGTTGCGGAAAAATTATTCAAATAATTAAAGCCTCACTTTTAGTAGCCAAGGAGTTTATTGTTTATCAAACAATTCTTTTTTGTCCACTACCTTTACTCTATCTCCTACTTTTAAAGTTTTGCTCACTACATCATAAGGACCGGTAATAACCATTTCATCTTTACTAAGGCCCTCAGTAATTTCTATATTATTAATATCCTGGATGGCGGTTTTTACTTTTACCTTTTTTAGGGTATTGTCTTTATTTAATACAAATACCACCACTTCCAGGTCGTCTTCAGCTGCGGCAACTGCTTTTGCATCTGTGGCATCAATTTTTTTCTTTTCGTTTTTTGTACTGTCGTTTTTGTCACGGGTGGTAACAGCATTAATAGGTACACTTAAAACATTGGCATGTGTTTCTGTTTGTATATCGGCGCTTGCACTCATTCCGGGGCGGAAGGGAAAAGAGCCTTTACCTATAAGATCCATATAACTTTCAGCAATCAGTAAAATATTTACTTTATACTGTGTTACATCGTTAGATGCTGTTAAACCCGAAGTGGCAGCGCCATTATTGCTGCTGGCAATTTTTGTAACAATGCCTTTAAATTTCCTGTTGCTGTAAGCTTCTACTTCTATCAATGCAGTATCTCCCAGCTGTACTTTTACAATATCATTTTCCGGAACATCAACCCGTACTTCAATTTTATTCATATCGGCAATACGCATCATTTCGGTACCCACATTAAAACTGTTACCGGCAACTTTTTCGCCTTTCTTTACATTTAGTAAAGAGATAACACCATCACTTGGTGCAACAATTATTGTACGGCCTAAATCTTTTTGTGCTTTTTGTAAACTTGCCCTTGCAGTTTGTACATTGGCCTGCCCGCCTTTAATACCCTGCGTTGCTGCATTGTAATTGGCTTTAGCAGTTTTATAGCTGGCATCTGCCACATTAAATTCGTTACGGCTTATTACTTTATCATCAAACAATTCTTTTTGCATGTTGTAAGTTCTTTCTGCCTGTTCCAGTTGCGCTTTCAGTGCATCCAATGCCGCCTGAGAATTATCTACCTGTGCCTGGCTTTGTGCAACGCCGCTTGCTGCCTGGTTGCGTTGTATATCATAAATGTCTGCATAAATACGTGCCAGCACCTGGCCTTTTTTTACCGTATCGCCTTCCTGTACATTCAGCTCAGTAATTTCACCGCTTATGTCGGGGCTTACTTTTACTTCCACCTCGGGATAAATTTTACCACTGGCATTTACAATTTCGGTAATGGTTTTTTGCTGCACTTTTTCTGCGGTAACTTTTGTGCCTTCATCTTTACCAAAAACACCGGCCTTGCTTAAGGCAACCAATACCGCT
Source organism: Ferruginibacter sp. (assembly GCA_043769035.1). Classification (GTDB taxonomy): domain Bacteria; phylum Bacteroidota; class Bacteroidia; order Chitinophagales; family Chitinophagaceae; genus Ferruginibacter. The sequence continues at coordinate 21,852 of JAYVJU010000292.1, read as the reverse complement.
AACAATATACCAAGGCTTATTAAAATCCATTTAAGTGACTTACTCATTGTATTTATTTTTTTGTGAGCCCGGCCAAAGTTTTCCTTTCAGCTTCATTGGCGTCGCACTCTTGTACAGTATTTCTTTATTCAACTTTTTTAACTTGTTACCACTTTTCAAATTTCGTAAAAGTGGTAACATATAAACTTACACAAAGTTCCCCCTTCAGGAGGCGGAGGGGGCCGCTCTACAACTTCAACCCCATTCCTTTATAAAACTCCAGCACCTTCATTTTAAAAACATAATCAAACTGGTTTAAAGCATTTTCTAAATTAGCCCTAAACTGGTTGTTTTGTGCCGTAAGCAAATCGTAGGTAGATAACATACCCACCGCATAACGTTTTTGTGCAAAAGAAAAACTGCGGTCGGTAGCTGCCACTGTTTTTTTACTGGCATTATATTTTTCCATGGCCACCAAAGCATTGTTATATGCCTGGTAAATATCCTGCTTTAGTTTAAGATTATCCTGCTGCATTATCAACTCCAGGTTTTTTAAATTTAACTGGCTGCGCTGGTAATTGGTTTTTAAAGAGCCGCCATTAAAAATTGGTACGCTAATACCAATGCCAATGTTTTGGCCAAAATTGCTGCCAAACTGTTTTAAAAAACCGCTTGGGGTTATATAACCCAGTTTGTTGCCGGTAAGTGTAAACTCTGGCTGCAGCACATTCAACGGACCGGTAGTGCTGTTTACAATAAGGCCGGTATTGGCAAAATTACCGGTAGCCACCCTTTCGGGAACAGGGGTACGAAAATAAATATAGTTGGTGCTGAGGCCACCAAATGCATTAATGGATGGCTTCATGGCACCCCATGCCGCAGCACGGCTTTTTTCGCCTGCCTTATATTTATAATTATTAAATTGTTGCAGCGGCTGATTAGCCATTGCCAGTTTATATACTACTTCAGGCAACAGTCCGGCAATATCTTCCACCGGAATTTTTTCTACCGATGGTGTTTCAATTTCAAAAGGTTCGCCAGCATCTAAATTTAAAGTGGCTTTTAAATTTAAAATACTTTGCGTAATAGTGCCTTTGGCAGTAATATAGTTTGCACTGTCTCTTGCCACCTGTGCTTCCAGCTCTGCGGCATTTAATTCGGGCAGGGTGCCGGCATTTACTAATTTGCGGGTGTTGCCAAGCTGGGCTTTTGTTTGCTGTAATTGTACGTTTACAATTTTTGCCTGCTCAATATTTAATAATACCTGCAGGTAGTTTACAGCAATTAATAATGCTGCATCGTTTTTATTTTTTTCCACGGCAGCCCTGCTGGCCATTACCTCCAGGTTATCTGATGCAATAATATTTTTTTTGCTGAACCAGTTAAAAATACTCACACTGCTTTGCATGTTTAAGCCGGTATTAAAAAACCGCTGGTCTTCAAATATACCTGTGGTGGGGTTTTCTCTGCGGCCAAAACTTACACCATAATTATTATTAAGGTTTAGCGATGGGTATTGAGACAATTTATCCTGTTGCAATTGTAATTCTGAATAGCCGGTTTGCACAGCTGCCTGGCGCACACTAAAATTATGCTGCACACCATAAACAATACATTTTTGCAGGCTCCATTTTTCCTGCGCAGCAGTTGTGCTGCATAAAAAAGCAGCAACAATGGTAAAAGTGATATAACGCATACAACAAAAATAAACTATCCCTGCTAAAAGCAGGCAATCCATTTTTATAAACGGTAAAAAAGGCGGTAAACGTTAAAGTTTTAAAAATTACGGAAATAGCCCATGTATTATTTTAATGCCTCGGAATATTTCAGCAACTTTAACCACCCTTACTAAAAAATCTGCCTTTATGATAAAGTATTGTACCTGTTTTTTAATAGTTGTACTTAGTTGTTTTACCGCCCAATCGCAAATAGCAGATACTGCACTGGCTTTTTACAGCGATAATTTCCCCTCTGAAAAACTCCACCTGCATACCGATAAAACAACTTATTTACCCGGAGAAACCATCTGGTTTAAAGCCTATATTTTAGCCGATGATGCACCAACCAATGTAAGCACCAATTTGTATGCAGACCTGTTAGATGCCAAAGGAAAATTGATAGCGCATAAAGCCATGCCTGTAATTGGGAGCACAGCCGACAGCTATTTTAAAATTCCAGATACCGCCGAAGCCACATACACCATACGGGCTTACACCACCTGGATGCTGAATTTTGATACGGCATTTATTTACCACAAAACAATAAGCGTAATAAGTAATGCAGCAACGGCAAACAGTACAGCAGCAACAGTAAGCCTGCAGTTTTTCGCCGAAGGCGGCAACCTGGTAAGTGGATTATATAACTATGTAGCGTTTAAAGCCACACAAAATAATGGGCAGCCTTACAATATAAAAGCAGCCATAAAAAACAGCAAAGGCGAGCTGGAAGACAGTATAGAAAGCATGCACAACGGCATGGGCATATATAAATTTACACCCGAAGCCGGTGAAATTTATATTGCCGAGTGGAAAGATAATAAAGGCGAATACAGGAGAACGGCTTTGCCCACGGCGCAGCCATCCGGCATTGTATTACACACCGAACAGGTAAAAAATGAACTGTACTATTTAATAAATACAGCTGCCATAACAGATAATTTACAGGAGCTTACCGTGCTGGCCACCATTAACCAAAAGCCGGTATATACTGCAGCACTAAAACCAAAACAAACAACCATTAACCAAAAAATAAACACCAAAGATTTTGCTACAGGCATTTTACAGCTTACTGTTTTTGATAAAAATAACCAGCCGCTGGCCGAACGCATTATGTTTATCAATAACAATAATTACAGCTTTACGGCCAATGTAAATGTTACAGAAAGCAGTACTAAAAAGCGAGGCAAAAACAAAATAGAAATAGAAGTGCCCGACACTTTAAACAGCAATTTGTCTATTGCAGTATATGATGCCGGTTTAGAAGAGGAGCAAAGCAACCGGAATATTTATACCGACCTGTTATTACAGGGAGATTTAAGAGGCGATGTATATAATGCCGCCTGGTATTTTGATAACAATACCGCCGAAGCAAAAAACTACTTAGACCTTGTAATGCAAACCAATGGCTGGCGCAGGTATAACTGGAGCAAAGTAATTGCAGGCCAGGCACCCGGTATAATTTATCCAAGGGATAATTACTTAAGCATTTATGGTAAAGCCACCGACGATAAACAACAACCCAAAGCCAATGAAATGATAAGCCTGATAGTGCAAACAGCAGACAGTGCCAAACAATGGTATATGCCGGTAACCGGTAAAGACGGACTATTTACACAAAGCGGTTTACTGTTTTACGATACCGCAACGGTATTTTATAAATTAAACAACAGTAAAGATAAAACCACAGGCATAGGTTTAGCCAATAATTATAATGGGCTGATAAGCGACTATGTGGTAAACACTTTACCTGCGTATTTACAAAATACAGCAGCAGCTGAAAAAGCAAATACTTACACCCAGGCTTTTGTAACCGAACTAAAAAATAAAAACCCTGGCTTTGAGCAAAACGCAAAAATATTAAACGAGGTGGTGGTAAAAAGCGGCGGCTGGCGCAACTGGAAAAACGATCCGCTTAAAAAGATGGATGATAAATATGCCAGTATGTTCAGGGGTGGGGCAGTTAGTTTTGGTATTGATGTAATGAATGATGATATGGCTTTGGCCAAGCAGGATATTTTTAATTATTTAATGGGCAAAATACCAATGGTTAGCGTAACCTATAACAACGGCATGAAATCATTTACATCAATCACCAATTATTATATTAACGAATCAGAAGTTCCAACAGAAGAAATATATTTTGCACTTTCGTCGCTTAAAATGGAAGACATTGCCTATATAAAAATGCGGCAGCCTGATCCCACTAAATCAGGCATAAGCAAAGCATTATTGATCTATTTAAAAAAACCGGATGATTTAAAACAGGATGCAAGAAAATTACCATCCAATTTATCTAAAATGAAAATAGGCGGCTATTCTCCTGTAAAAGAATTTTACTCGCCAGATTATAGTGTGCCTGATGCTAAACATAGCAATGCAGATTTACGTACTACCTTATTGTGGCAGCCTTATGTTATTACTGATAAGGAAAATAAAAGGACAATAATTAATTTTTACAATAACGATATTACTAAAAAATTAAAAGTAGTTATAGAAGGGATGAATGAAGATGGCAAACTCATCCACATTGAAAAGATAATTGAGTAATTACATTTTTTCAAAAGCCTGTCCCAGATCTTTTATTAAATACTCCGCATCTTCAAGCCCAACATACAGGCGCAGCATGCGGTGTTCCCTGTTGCTTGCATCAAAATCGGCAGGCTGTATGCCGCTGCATTTGGGTATTATCAAACTTTCGTGCCCACCCCAGCTTACTGCCATAAAAAAATGCTGCAGGCTGTTGCAGAAATTTTCTATTTGTGCAATAGTATCTGCTTTAATTACAAAAGTAAATAGGCCGCAGGCACCGCTCATTTGTTGTTTGGCTAACTGGTATTGCGGAAAGCTTTCATCAAAAGGAAAAATTACGCTCTCTACTTTTGTGTGCTGCTTAATATAGGCTACTACTTTTTTTGTAGAAGCTGTAATGCGATCTAACCGGGCAGGCAAAGTTCTTAGTCCTCTTATAAGCAACCATGCATTAAAGGGTTGAATGCCGCTGCCGATATTCATATATTCACTGTTGAATATTTTTTCAATCATTTGTTTATTGCCACTTAGTACGCCGCCCAGTGTATCGCTGTGGCCGCCAATATATTTAGTGGCAGTTTGCATTACAAGGTCAATACCATATTCAATGGGCTTTTGATAGAGCGGTGTGCAGTAACTGTTATCAATTATGGTGATAATATTTTCTGCTTTGGCTAAATCTGCAACAGCTTTTAAATCCTGCAGTTTATAATCCCAGCTATTGGGGCTTTCTAAATAAATTAAAGTAGTGTTTGGTAAAATGGCCCGTTCAAAATTCTCAATTGCAGTGCCATCAATATAAGTGGTGGTTACATTAAACCGGGGTAAAATATCGTTGCATAGTTTTTGTGTCCAGGTATAAGGTTTATCAACACATACAATATGATCGCCGGCTTTTACATTGGCCAGCACAGCAGCAAAAGTAGCAGCAGCGCCATTGTTAAAAACCAAACAATCTTCAGCGCCATCTAATGCGGCCAGTTTTTTTCTTAGTATATCAACAGTTGGGTTTCGGCCACGGCTGTATAAATAAGTGCTGTATTCATCTGCAAAGGCTTTACGCATGTCATCCACCGTTTTAAAAACAAAGTTGCTGGTTTGCATTATCGGCGGCGAAACAGCGTTGAAATAATTTTCCCGTTCTTCGGCCAGTTCGTTAATTATGTAAGAAATATCCATTTTGATAAGTTAAAAGTCAAAAGTAAAAAATCAAAAAAAGACCTTGTTTGTTATCTGCTGTTTTTTTTCAGTTTGTCCAGTAAAAAATACAATCCGGTAAAAACTGCCATTACAGCAAGGCCGGTTAAAGCAGCATACTTATTGTCTTTATAATCAAGTGCAATACTAATGGCAACAAAAATGTATGCGGCTATAAAAATAAGCGGCAATACAGGAAACAATTTCATTTTATAAATGCCGGTATCATCCAGGTGTTTTGTTTTCTTTCTCAAAATAAAAATAGTTGCTGCTGACAATATCATACCAAAACAATCTAAAAAAATAGTAAAGCTTAATATCCTGTCAAACTCCTTTGCCCAAAAAATAATAATGATACAGATAGCGGCAAATACAGAAAGTGAAACAGTCAATACATCTGTTTTGGCATTTCGCTTTTTAAAAACATCGGGTAAAATTTTATCCTCACTCATGGCATACATTACCCTGGGGTTACTCATCAGTAAAACATTTACATAGGCCAGTACACTTAAAAATAAAAAACCGGATAAAACCCTCTCGGCATTTACACCAAATATTTTAGAAGCCATTATAGCTGCAATATTTTTGGTTTTAGGTTGATGCAGCGTATCAAAACCAATTACTTTAATATAGGCGTAGTTAATGGTAAGGTATAAGATTACAATTATGGCAATGCCAAAGAAAATACCACGGGGTACATTTTTCGGGGCATTATCTACCTCGGCACCAAAATTTATTGTTTGCTGATAGCCGCCATAGGTAAAGCTTACAGCCACCAGGCCAATACCAAACGCTTTAATGTATTCTTTAAAAGTAGGATTTATAGCTGAGTGTGTTATCTGGTTAATAGCTGAATTGTCGGCAAAAAATAATGGTGCAATCAATAAAAGAATTAAAATGATCTTAATTACGGTTAACACATTTTGTGTTTTGGCACTCATTTTTAAACCAGCCAGGTTAACGCCATAAAAAATAACAATAGCAACAATGGCAATAATAATATGTATGGTTTGAATATAGCTGATGTTTGCAGCAATCTTCATCCATTCAATATCTTTCGACAGCGGAATAAAAATCCCGGTGATGTATTCTCCACCAACCAATGCCACGGCAGCAAGCGATGCTGCATTGCTTACCAGTATTACACAGTTAATAGCAAAAGCAATTGAGGGGTGGTAAGCATAAGAAAAAACTTTGTAGTAGCCGCCGGTTACCGGTAAGCGGCTTCCTATTTCGGCATAAGTCAATGCGCCGCATAATGCCACTAAACCACCAGCGATCCATGCTGCAAAAAATAAAAAAGTATCCGGCGAAGCCTTGGCCACATTGGCCGGCGTACGAAAAATACCCATGCCAATTACAAGGCTTACCACAATCATGGTAAAATCAAAAAGATTAAGCTTGTTGGTTTTTGCTGTCATGGTTTGAAGATACTGATAATTTATAAGCTGTAAAACCCGGCCATACAAAAATCAGTTGGTGAATGTAACTTAAATCACCTTAAAAAATAAGTAGTACAAAGCTTTGCTTAAAGCCATCTCTTTAAAAGCTATTTTTTTATTTTTATAAAGTGTGGAAGAATTAATTTGGAATTTTAAATTCATTCACAATACATTTGCACCGAGTTTGGTTTCCGATGTCAAATCGGGATTAAAAGGGAATCCTGTTTAATTCAGGAGCTATCCCCGTAGCTGTAAAGCTCGTCAGTCGTGAATTGTCAGTCGTGAGTAAACTCACGATTCACCACTCACCACTCACACTGTTGAAACTTCATACCACTGTCCGCCAACTGGCGGATGGGAAGGTGTTCAACAGTAAGCTAAGCCAGAAGACCTGCCACGTTCAATTAACAATCATTCAAAGCTTTCGGGTGAAAGGCATGGAGTGTAAAAGCTGTAAGGCATTTATATTTCTTTCTTTTTTATTTTCTCGGAAGCAGTCACAAAAAAAAATTTTTCAAAAATGAAAAAGAAAATTTTTATTGCGGCTGCTGTAATCATCAGCACCGCTGCGCAGGCACAACAAGACACAACAGCCGCAAAACAATTAGACGAAGTGGTGGTAACCGCCACCAGATTTGCAGTAAAGCAATCGCAAACAGGTAAAGTAATTAACGTAATTACAAAAGAACAAATTGAAAAAAGCAGCGGTAAAACAGTTGCACAGTTATTAAATGAGCAGGCAGGCATTACCATAAACGGCGCATACAATGCACCCGGCAGTGTGCAAACTGTTTTTTTACGGGGTGCATCATCGGGCCGCACATTAATTTTATTAGATGGCATACCGGTAAACGACCCATCGATGATCAATAATGAGTTTGACCTTAATCTTTTTTCAATTAACGATATTGAGCGTATTGAAATATGCAAAGGCGCACAATCAACATTATATGGCAGCGATGCTGTTGCTGGTGTGGTAAATATTATTACAGTAAAAAAAGATGTAAACAAACCGTTTAACATTAAAGCCACCACAGGCTTTGGTAATAAAAATACCACCCGAAATAATATCCAGGTGTATGGTAAAGAAGGTAAATTGACTTACAGTACCCGTTTTGCAAAATTAAAAACCAATGGTTTTTCTGCGGCGTATGATAGTACCGGGGCAAAAGATTTTGATAAAGATGGTTACGATGGCAATATAGTAAGTGCTGCAGTACAATATCAAATAATCTCTTCGCTGTTGGTAAAAACATTTGTAATGCATAGCCAGTACAAAGCCGATATTGATGCCGGCGTTTTTGCAGATGAAAAAGATTACCGCATCCGCAACAGCAATTTATCATCTGGCGCAGGGGTGAATTTTAAAAAGGGTATTGTAAACATTACTGCCAATTACCAGTATGGAGAACTTTCCCGCCGATACACTAACGACAGTTTATTTGTCCGGCCTTTTGGTACAAAATACGAAAGCAATAAATACGGTGGCCGCACACAATATGCAGAACTGTTTGGTACGGTAACAGCCACAAAATGGCTTAGTATTATTGCCGGTGCCGATTACAGGTGGAGCAACATGAAGCAGCAATATTTTTCTTTAAGCAGCTTTGGGCCATACAGCAGCAATTTTAAAGACACTTCGCTGCATCAAACTTCTTTTTACGCATCACTACTTTTTAATGCGTTAAATAAAAAATTAAATATAGAAGTTGGTGGAAGAACTAACAAGCACTCCCGCTATGGCAGCAACAGTACTTTTACATTTAATCCGTCTTACACCATCAATAAAAATTTCAGGGTATTTGGAAGTATTGCATCTGGGTTTAAAGCACCTTCTATTTTTCAGGTGTTTGATGCTTTTAGCGGCAACGTAAACCTGCAACCCGAAAAATCTACTAACTACGAACTGGGTGTGCAGCAAAGCAGCGAAAAAATAAGCAGCCGTGCTGTATATTTTCACAGGGATATAAAAAATGGTATTGATTACGATTATGTGAATTTTAAATATTTCAATTTTGTAAAACAAATTGTGGATGGTGTGGAACTGGAGCTAACAGCACAACCGGTTAAAAATTTTACCATCACCGCTAACTACACCGCACTTGCCGGTGATGAACAAACACAAAGCAGAAAAAGTGTAAAAGATACCACCTATAGTTATTTGCTGCGTCGCCCTAAAAACAATTTTAACATTACAACCGGCTATCAGTTTACTAAAGATTTTTTTGTAAGCATCACCGGTAAATCGGTAAGTAAAAGATATGATGTTGGCGGCTACAGAAAAGACGATCTGCTGTTAAACAGTTATTTTTTACTAAGTGCATATGCAGAATATAAATATGGCAAACACGTTAAATTTTTTGCAGATGCCCAAAATCTAACTAATAAAAAGTTTTTCGATATAAGAGGGTATAATGCCATTCCTTTTTTACTTAATGGCGGTGTAACTTTTAACTGGTAAGTATAAAACTATGTGTGTTCACGAAGTTAAATATTGCCCACGTTGCAACCAATCGTTTGAGTGCAAGGTGGGTAATATTACCCACTGCCAGTGCTTTGCTGTAAAATTATCGGATTATGAAAGAGATTTTATAAACAAAAGATTTAATGATTGCCTTTGTGCAGATTGTATGATAGCAATGAAAAGTGAATATAATATGCTGCAAAGGGAATTACAGCTTAAAGTATTTTTTACAGGCCGCTAAAGCGGCCTGTTTTTTTATTTTGTATTGTATGCTGTGCCAGCAGCTAAAATGTATCTTTGTAAAAATTGCAATTCATGGATTTTTCTTCAATAGCAATAAAAGAGATCATATCAGTATCCTTTACATTATTTGCCGTAATTGATATTCTGGGCTCTATCCCTGTGCTGGCATCGCTGCGCCAGAAAATGGACGGCACTATAAAATCCACGCAGGCAACATTGGTGTCTGGTGGCTTGATGATATTGTTTTTATTTGCAGGCAAAGGCTTTTTAAATTTACTGGGGCTTGATGTATTTAGTTTTGCAGTAGCCGGTAGCATTGTAATTTTTATTTTAGGGTTAGAGATGGTATTGGGTATGGAATTTTTTAAACCTGAAAAAGGTGCTAAAAGTGGCAGCGTGGTACCCATTGCATTTCCTATAATTGCAGGCAGTGGTACATTAACCACTATTATGAGCCTGAAGGCTAATTTTGAAGATGTGAATATTTTTATAGGCATATTAATAAACTGCATTGTTATTTACCTGGTATTAAAATCATTAAAGTGGATAGAAAAATTTCTGGGGCCAAACGGAATGATGATAATAAGAAAATTTTTTGGCGTGATCTTATTGGCTATTGCTGTTAAAATTTTTGGTAGTAATATTGTAAAGTTCGGACGATAAAACTGTTAACTGGTTTATTAGTTTATTCGTATAAATACAAAAGTGTTTTAGTTAATAACCACTACTAATAAACCAGTAAACCAATTAACTAATAAATAACCCGGCCTCGTAGTACAATGGATAGTATAAGAGTTTCCGAAGCTCCAGATCCAGGTTCGATTCCTGGCGAGGCCACAATATTAAATACGCTTTCTTTTATACCGAATGCAACTTTAATAAAGATTAGGCAATATCTGCCTGTATCATAACGATCGCCTGCTACCTGGTAATTTTAAACAGCTAATTTATGAGAGCAATAAATATATCGGCAGAGCAGCAGCGCCTTAATGACAATGCAGTAAAACAAATTCCACTTGAAAAATGGGGCCCCTACCTTAGCGAAAGGCAATGGGGTACGGTACGGGAAGATTACAGCGCAGGCGGCGATGCCTGGAATTATTTTCCACACGATCATGCACACTGCAGGGCTTACCGTTGGGGAGAAGATGGGCTGGCCGGCATATCAGACTACTTTCAGAATTTATGTTTTGCAATTGCATTATGGAATGGAAAAGACCCAATTTTAAAAGAACGTTTATATGGCCTTACCAATGGTGAGGGCAACCATGGCGAAGATGTAAAGGAGCTGTATTACTACCTTGATAATGTACCCTCTCATTATTATATGAAGTACCTGTATAAATATCCGCAGGCAGCTTTTCCGTACGAGCAATTAAAAAATACCAATAAAAGCCGCAGCAAACAGGAGGTAGAATTTGAAATATTAGACACCGATGTTTTTAAAGACAATAAATATTTTGATGTTTTTGTTGAGTACGCCAAAAATAACAGCGAAGATATTTTTATTAAAATAGAAATAGTAAACCGCAGTACAACAGCGGCGCCCATTACAGTGCTGCCAACATTGTGGTTTTATAACCGCTGGCAATACAGCAGTAAGGCAAGGCAAAAGCCGGGTATAGAATGGATAAATAAAGGAGCTGTAAAAGCTACCCACGAAAAATTAGGCTGCTACTATTTATATTTTCAAAATGCAGACGATCTTTTTTTTACAGAAAATGAAACGGATACAGAAAAAGTTTTAGGTGTGCCCAATAAAACCCCATTTGTAAAAAATGCTTTTCATGAAGCTGTCATCAAAGGAAAAAATATAAAAGCATTAAGAGATAAAAAGCAGGGCACCAAATGTGCACCGGTTTACAACCTTACTGTAAATGGCAATAGTACCGAAACAATGTACCTGCGGTTAAGCAACCATTTAAGTGAAACACCTTTTGAAGATGGGTTTGAAAATTTTTTTGAACAACGTAAAAAAGAAGCCGACGAATTTTACCAGGATATTTTACCCAAAAACAGTTCAACCGATTTAATAAATATTCAACGGCAGGCATTTGCCGGTTTATTGTGGAGCAAACAATTTTATCATTACGATGTGGAGCGCTGGGTAAGTACCAGTGATGGCATTACGCCTGTATCAGAACAAAGGTTAAAAGGCCGCAACCACAACTGGAAATATTTAAAGAACCAGGATATCATTATTATGCCCGATAAATGGGAGTATCCCTGGTATGCGGCATGGGACTCTGCTTTTCATTGCATTGCCATGAGCATTATTGATCCCTGTTTTGCAAAAAACCAATTGATATTATTAACCAGGGAATGGTATATGAACCCAAGCGGACAAATACCTGCCTATGAATGGAACTTTAGTGATGTAAATCCGCCGGTACATGCGTTTGCTGCATTGCAGGTGTATCACAGAGAAAAAGAAATGAAAGGCGTGGGTGATATCCAGTTTTTAAAAAGAATATTTCAAAAACTCATTATCAATTTTACCTGGTGGATAAACCGTAAAGATGAAAATGGGAATAATATTTTTGGTGGCGGATTTTTGGGCCTTGATAATATTGGTGTTTTTAACCGTAGTATAAATGAGCACCATGATGATATTTCGATTGAACAGGCAGATGGTACCAGCTGGATGGGCATGTATGCATTGAACATGATGGATATTGCACTGGAAATTGCCATGACGGATAATTCTTTTGAAGATGCTGCAACAAAGTTTTACGAGCATTTTGTAATTATTGGCGAAGCACTGAATGAGCTGGGCCTGTGGAATAAGGAAGACAATTTCTTTTATGATGTATTATCGTTACGGAATCAAACTCCAGTGCCTTTAAAAGTACGCTCCATAGTTGGGGCAGCACCATTATTTGCGGTTTCTATTATCGATAAAAAATCGTTAGCCACTTTAAATGATTTCAGGAAAAGAACAAACTGGTTTGATAGTTACCGCATCAACAACAATTTATTTTTACCCAATGAAGAAACCAGTGATGGTAACGACCAGTTGCTGTCGCTGGTACTTAAAGAAAGGCTGGTAGAGATACTGGATAAACTGCTGGACGAAAAAGAATTTTTATCTCCCGGCGGTATAAGGGCACTGTCTAAATTTCACCTGCTCAATCCTTATTCCATACATTTAAAAAGTACAGATTATTCTATTCAATACGATCCCGGAGATTCCACATCAGATTTTTATGGCGGCAACAGCAACTGGAGAGGCCCGGTATGGATGCCCATCAATTACCTCATCATTAAAGCCATAAAAAAATATGGCGAATTTTATGGCGACAGTTTAAAAGTAGAATGCCCCAAAGGCAGCGGTAATAAAATGAACCTGAAAGATGTGGCTGCCGAACTGACCAAACGTATTGCTTCTATTTTTGAGAAGGACGAAAAAGATAACCGCCATACGCATGGTAAATACAATTGGTTTTACCAGCTGCCCGAAAATAAAGACCTGCTGTTATTTTACGAATATTTTCATGGCGATACCGGCAGCGGCCTGGGTGCAAGCCATCAAACCGGGTGGACGGCTGTACTGGTGGATTTAATACGGGACTGATTTAAAACTGATAAACTTTGTTTGCTACCTTTAATATATGTTCTCGGTAAACACCAATACAGATAGCGGCTTTAAAAAAATAATATTACAGGACGATGCAACTGGAACAACAGTAGCGATCATTCCTTTCTGCGGCGCAGTTTTACACGCCTTTACTGTTTTGCATAATGGTAATTTGCTCAACGTAATTGATGGTTATGATAACGAGGCCGATTTTAAAACCAATGTGGCAGCTAAGGGTTTTAAAAGTTGTAAACTTTCTCCTTTTGCCTGCAGGATAAATAATGCCACTTACAGCTTCAACAAAAAAGATTACACCATCCAAAAATTTTTATTGAACGGCAGTGCCCTGCACGGATTATTATATGATTTGCCGTTTACCGTATTAAAAACATGGGCCGGCGAAAATAGTGCCGGGCTTAGTTTATCGCATCAATATACCGGCACAGATAAGGGCTATCCTTTTACATACGATTGCGAAGTGCAGTATGAATTAAAAGCTGCCAGTACATTAACCATTACCACAACTATAATTAATAAAGAGGAACATGAAATTCCTGTGCAGGATGGCTGGCACCCGTATTTTACTTTTGGTGGCGCCATTGATGAGTTGCAACTGGAATTTCAAAGTAAAGAAATGCTGGAGTTTAACGACGCACTGATACCAACAGGAAAATTATTGCCTTACCAGGAATTTGGATCGCTGGAAAAATTAGGTGCTGCAGAATTTGATAATTGTTTTACAGTAAATTTTTTTGAGTGCCAACCCTTGTGTGTGCTAAGAGATAAAGCACAAAAAATTCAGTTAGAAATTTATCCTGATAAAAGCTATCCTTATTTGCAGATTTATACGCCACCGCACCGTAAAAGCATTGCGATAGAAAACCTGAGTGCAGCACCGGATGCTTTTAATAATGGCATGGGGCTTATTACACTGGCACCCGAAAGCTCAGCACAATTTACAACAACATATAAGATAACTTCGCTACCATAAAATGATTGTACATGAATAGTATTGCCACTGCTGTATTAAAAAGTTTCAACGAAAAATTTGCCACTCAACCCAGCCTGTATTTTTCACCAGGCCGTATTAATTTAATTGGCGAGCATATTGATTATAACGATGGCTACGTAATGCCGGCCGCAATAAACAAAGGCGTGTATTATGCAATAGCGCCGAACAAAACCGATACTATAAATTTTTATGCTTTGGATTTTGATGAATCATTATCTATTGCAATTGACCAAATAAAAAGTATTGATAACTGGAAGAATTATGTATTAAGTGTGGTGAACGAATTTTTACTGGCAGGCAAACCGGCAAAAGGATTTGATTGTGTTTTTGGTGGTGATATTCCCCGTGGTTCGGGTATGAGCTCCTCTGCAGCTGTTGAAGGAGGCCTGGCATTTGCACTGAATGATATTTTTAATATAGGGTTTAGCAGGGTAGAGCTGGCATTGCTTTGCCAAAGGGCCGAACATAATTTCCCCAACGTTAAATGCGGCATAATGGATATGTATGCCAACCTTAATGGAAAAAAAGACAATGTTATTTTACTGGATTGTAAAAATATAACTCACCAGTATTTCCCTTTTGTTTTAAAAGACTACAAAATTGTTTTAATAAATACCAAAGTGCATCACTCTTTAGCCAGCGGCGAATATAATGTACGGCGTAAAAGATGCGAAGAAGGCTTAGCTATTTTAAAAAGAGAGCTACAGGTAAAATCTTTCAGGGATATAAAAAGGGTGGAAGATGTGGAACTGCATAAAGATAAAATGACACCAGAAGTGTACCATTGCTGTAAGTATGTGGTAGAAGAAATTATACGTACCAAACAGGCAGGCGAATTATTGCAACAGGATAATTTAATTGAATTTGGTAAACTGATGTTTGCTACACATGAAGGGCTGAGTAAATTATACCAGGTAAGTTGTGCCGAGCTTGATTTTTTAGTGCACCAGGCAAAAGCCAATGCCGGTGTTATTGGCGCCAGGTTACTCGGTGGCGGATTTGGTGGTTGCACCATTAATATTGTAAAAAATAATGCGGTAGATGATTTTATTGAAGAGGCGGCTGCAGCCTACCAGCAACAGTTTAATATTGCACCCGAGGCCTATGTTATGGAAATAAGTGAAGGCACTGCAAGAATAAATGTATAGCCTGCTGTTTTAACGATATCTAACTAATACGAACTTTAAACTCTTAACCAACCACGAAAGGCCCTGCCGGCATAGTAAGATTCTGCACCATTGTGATAAACAAATACAGTGTTGTACCGGCAGTCGCAAAAAATGGCGCCGCCAAGTTTCCTTATCTCGGCCGGGGTTTTTACCCAGCTTGATGTTTTGGTATCAAACTTTCCCAATTGCTGTAACTCCCGGTATTGTGCTTCGGTTAAAATTTCAATGCCCATATCGGCCGCCATGTTAATAGCACTGTCTGCCGGCTTATGTTCTTTTCTTTTCTCCAGTGCTTCATGGTCGTAACAAATACTCCTGCGGTCTTTGGGGCTTTCGGCCGAGCAATCATAAAAAATATATTCGCCTGTATTTTTATCAAAACCAACAACATCCGGTTCGCCGCCAGTTTGTTCCATTTCATTCAGCGACCACAGTTTATCCGAATTGGCCTGCAGCTTTGCCTGTATGGCAGCCCAGTTAATACCTTTATGGCGGCTCATGTTTTTTTCAAAACGGGCTTTTAATGTGTTGAGTAAAGCAGAGCGTTGTTCTGCCGACAACTTTTTTTTATTGCTGTTGATCTTGCTCATGTTTTTTCTTTATTTAAATATACATCAACCTTCGGATTCATTGAACGTCCAGCCTTACATCACCTACACTTTTATATAAATCTTCTTCCTGTGCAGCAGCCATGCAAAAAAACACATCATGGCAATAAAGCACAGTGCATAAATAAGTGAGCCAATATTGGGCAGCGATGGAAAGATGGGTTTGCACAAATGCTCGTAAAACCAGCCAAATGGTGTGATGAATTTTGCTTTGCCCTCAACGGTAAAACCGGTTGGTATTCTTAATAATGCCAGGCCCTTGGGTAATAAAGCACTCAGGGCAAAAATGAACAGGGCATTTTTACCAAACACATCAAAAAAACTGCTCCAGGCACCTTTGCGGTTTTTAAATTCAATTAAATAAATCATTACTGATAAAATTAATAATGCCAGGCCGGTGGTGTAAATGGTATAACTGCTGGTCCATATTTTTTTATTGATAGGGAAAACCATATCCCAGCAAAAACCGGTAAACACCAATACGCAGCCGGCAACAAATAAACCGTTCAGCATTTCCTGCGTTTTTCCTTTTTGTAAAATATAATTACCCACTAAATAACCCAGCACTACCTGAACAATGGCAGCAAAAGTGCTCAGCAATCCTTCGGGGTCAAAAGCTATGCCTTCACCATGGTACATATGTTTTTCGCCTAAAATACTTTTATCAATGGCGGTACCAAACCAGCCACTGATACTGTATGGGTCGGACGGGTTGGCGGCTACACATAAAAACCAATACACCAATAAAATAGCAGCACTGGCAACAAAAGCGCCACGTACTTTTAAAAAATGAACAATTACAGAGGCGAAAAAATAACTGAGTGCGATGCGTTGCAGTACACCCAATATGCGGAGGGTTTCAAAAGGCTTGCCCACAATATTGCCGGCATCGTTATATTTTATAAAAGGAAACCAGTTTAAAAATAAACCGATCAAAAAAATGAGCAAAGTTCTTTTGATTGTTTTTTTCCAGAAAGCGCCTTCACCTGCAGCTTCTAACTTAGGCATTACAAAAGCCATGGCATTACCTACTGCAAATAAAAAAAACGGGAACACCAAATCGGTTGGTGTGCAGCCATGCCAGCTTGCATGCTCAAGCGGGGGAAAAATATGCCCCCAGCTGCCGGGGTTATTTACCAGTATCATCAGCGCCACAGTGGCACCACGAAAAACATCGAGGGAGTAAAAGCGTTGATTCATAAATTTTTATTGAAGGGGTTCTTTTTAGGATTTTTTCTGGTATCAATCATATTAAGGACAAAAATTTTGTCTTCTTCAATTCTGTAATAAACACGATTATGCTTTGTGATCAATATGCTCCGGATATTTTTTAATGAATTTACTTCAACTCCGATTTGCGGTTGAATTGCTAAAAGTTCTAATTTTCTAACAAAGTTATTTTGAAATTTATAGCAACTGTATCGCTCCATTCTGTTTCCAGGTAAAGCAACAATTTGATTACTTTTTTTTCAAATCTTTTCTTTGTAATAATTTGGAATGCCATTCATCTAAATGTTGTTTAAATTCATCGAATGAAATCGTGTCTTTATCAGGGTCTTCCGCAGCAAGCTCTTCCAGTTCGACCCTGTCTTCAGGAGACAGATCAGAAAGATCGTCAAAATTTTCTTTCGTTTTAGTTTGATAAGCAACAATATCTTCTTTAACCATACTCAGTAATGCTTCATCATCAGTATTGTCGATCAATTGATGGAGTTCTTTTTTTAATTCTTCTTTGCTCATATAAAAGCATTTTACCAAATTTACAACAAAGGCGGTAAACAAAGAAGCCGGGTTTTTACACCTGGCTTCTTTCTGTTTTTCTAATAGTATAGTACTGTTTTCATTCACCACTCACATTCTTTCACTCAACTCCAGCCAGCGCATTTCTTTTTCATCCAGTAAATTAATTATTTCACTTACCCTTGCGGCAGCTTTTTGTAATTCATCGTAGGGCAGCTTGCCGGTATTCATCTTTTCTTCAAGCAGTGATTTTTCTTTTTGCAGCTGCGGCATTTCTTTTTCTATATTTTCAAACTCGTGTTTTTCTTTAAAAGAAAATTTCTTTTGCTCGTTGCCCGAAGTTTTTTGTTTTGCAACAGGTTCTTCTGTAACAGGTGCTTTTTCTGCCACCACTTCATAGCCGGTAAATTTTGCATTGGCCAATGCTTCACGGTACTGTGTGTAATTACCCGGAAAATCTTTTATTACACCATTACCCTCAAACGCAAATAAATGATCTACCATACGATCCATAAAATACCTGTCGTGGCTTACAATTAAAATACAACCGGGATATTCCAGTAAAAATTCTTCCAGCGTACGCAGGGTTTGCAGGTCCAGGTCGTTGGTAGGCTCATCTAAAATTAAAAAGTTGGGATTAAGAAATAACACACTTAATAAATGCAGCCTTCTTTTTTCTCCGCCACTCAGTTTGCTTAACGGGGTATATTGCTGCTCTGCATTAAAACCAAATTTTTCCATAAACTGGCTTGCACTTATCCTGCTGCCATCGGCCAGTGGAAAAAATTCGGCAAAATCTTTTACGTATTCAATTGCCCGCTTATCTTCTTTGTATTGTAACCCTTCCTGGTTAAAATTGCCAAACACCACGGTATCGCCATGGTTTATTTTGCCGCTGTCGGGCTGCTCTTCATGCAAGGCAATTTTCAAAAAAGTTGATTTACCTACGCCGTTCTTTCCAACAATGCCCACACGTTCGCCTCTTTTAAAAGTATAGTCAAAGCCTTTTATCAATACCTTATCGCCATAGCTTTTGTTGATCTTTTTCATTTCTAATATCTTACCACCCAGCCTTGTCATTTTTACCTGCAGGCTTACTTCAGCCTCTTCTTTTTTCAGGCTTACCCTTTCTTCCACTACAGCAAAAGCATCCTGCCTCGATTTTGATTTTGTGGTACGTGCCTTGGGTTGCTTGCGCATCCACTCCAGTTCTTTCCTGAAAATATTTTTATCTTTTTGTAATTCGCTGGCCTGTACTTCGTGCCGCAGACTTTTTTGCTCTAAAAAATAATCGTAATCGCCTTTGTAGGTGTAAATCTTTTCTTCATCCATTTCTAAAATCTCGTTGCACACTGCATCTAAAAAATAACGATCATGCGTTACTAAAAGCAGGGTAATTTTTTGTGCACTTAAATAATCTTCCAGCCACTCAATCATTTCCACGTCCAGGTGGTTAGTAGGTTCATCCAGTATCAGCAAACATTTACCTTCATGCAGCTGGGCCTCAATTAATGCCTGTGCCAGGGCTACTCTTTTTCTTTGCCCGCCACTGAGGTTTTTAACCGGCTCATTTAAATGGTGCAGGTTTAATTTGCCCAGTATCTGTTTTAATTCGCTTTCAAAATTCCAGGCATTCAATTCATCTACCTGTGCCATCAGGCCGGTAAGCTTTTCAATATTCTCCGCATCTTCTTCCAGGCACATTTCATATTCCTTTACCACTTTTACCACAGGGTTATTCATCCGCAGTACATTATCCCAAATGCTTTTTTCTTCGGCAAACGGGGTATCCTGCTGCAACATAATTACTTTAATGTCTTTGTGTACCCATGTGGTGCCGCTGTCGGCAGTATCAAGGCCGGCAATTATTTTTAATAAGGTTGATTTGCCACTGCCATTACGGGCCACAAAGGCAATTTTATCACCTTCTTCTACATAAAAGCTGATGTTGCTGAACAATTTTCTTATCCCAAACGACTTACTTAAATTTTCTACTGAAGCATAATGCATAGGCGCAAAGGTACTATAGGATTATGCAGAACAGATTATTGATTTTAACTGCTATCAGTTATTTTTGCTAAAATGCTGCCTGATAATAAAATATTAACTCCATAAACTATATGCAGGCAGATTTATTTTTTAAACACTGGTATATTAAATTAAGCAGGTACCTGTTAAAAAAAAAATACCTTACTGTTATGGCCGGCCCGTTAAAGGGTTATCAATGGCCAACCTCCCGTAGTTACGAATATATTACCGGCAATAATGAACCCGGCGAAGTAATGCAGCAGTTCTGCAGCTGGTTTAAACCCGGCAGCGTTTTTTATGATGTAGGAAGTAATATCGGGTTTTATTCCTTTGTTGCTAACCGCTATATTATATCGGGTAAAATTTATGCCATTGAGCCCACACCGTTTAATAACCGTTTATTTAAAGAATTATTACACTTAAATAAAGAGCAGGTAGTAAATAATAATATTGAAATTTTAGAATTTGCAATAGCAGATACAGAAAAGGAAGTTGATTTTTCGAATGACGAAGTATTTGCAGAGGGCAACAGTTATGTTACTTCGGCAGCCGATTTTTCCAAAGCAGTAATTAAAGTAAAATGTTTTTCTATTGACGGGTTGGTACAGCAGGGATATGCAGTGCCTGATATTATTAAAATTGATATTGAAGGCGCAGAATATGATGCATTGGTTGGTGCTGCAGCTACTTTAAAAAAACATACTCCCAATATTTTACTGGCCACACACGATTGTAAAGTGCCAGGCATTAAAGATAAATGCATCAGCTATCTTGTGGATATGGGCTATGTGTTACAACATACTGGCTATCTAAATAAATCAAAAGCAGGGTTAGATGATTTTATTGCAGTGCATAAAGATAAATTACAGTAATGGCTGAAAACAGGAAAAGATTGGCAGCAAATTTTATGTCGCTGGGTTTTCAGCAGAGCATTACCATACTTTTTCCTTTACTTATTTTTCCTTACCTGCTACGCATACTGGGCATTAGCGGCTTTGGTGTATTTACCTTAATACAAACGGGTATTATGTATTTTGACCTGTTGATTGCTTTTGGATTTGGTTTAACTGCCACAAAACGCATTGCCACCGCCAAAGACGATATTGCTATGCAGAAAAAAATTATTGCAGGCGTTTATTTTATCCAGCTGCTTTTATTTATTACCAGCCTTATTGCAATATTGGTTTGTTCGCTTTTTATACCTTACCTGCAGCAAAATATCATGTTGTTATTGCTGGCTGCCTTATACCTGCTGGGTAACCTGCTTTTTCCCGACTGGTATTTCAGGGGCATACAGCAAATGAAGAACTGCACATTGGTAACGCTGATATCTAAATTAATTTCTTTTGTGCTTATAATAGTTTTAGTGCGGCAGCCAACCGATATTACCAATGCTTTTTTTGCCCTGGCCGCAGGTAATGTACTGGCTGGTATTACCGGATTTTTTTTATTGCAGCACAAAGTAAAGCTCAGCTTTAAGCTGCCCGAAAAAACTTTTATTACTACATTGTTTGAAGAGAGCAGTTATATTTTTGCCAGTATTATTTTGGCGCCTTTCTATTCTTCAGTCAATATTTTTATTTTACAGTTTTTTGCCAGCCCTTTAATTGTAGGCTCCTATTCTATTGCACAAAAAATATATAATGCTGTAACGATGTTAACAGGTGTGATAAACAATTCGTTTTTTCCGCACCTGTCACAACAGTACGCTGCGTCGGTAGCAGACTATAAAAAAAGCGTACAAAAACTTTTAGTACTGATAGGGTCGGCATTTTTTATACTTGCCCTGGTGCAATTTTTTGGTGCTGCTCTTATTATACAAATACTGGTGGGTAATAATACCGGCGAAGATATTTCTTATGCCGTTACCATTTTACGTATCATTAGCTTTGCGCTGTTATTTTCCCCTTTTGTTTCTTTCTTTTTTCAGCAAATGATAATACAGGGCCAGCAAAAAGCAGCTATTAAAAACATTGTTACTGCTGTTATTATAAATCTGGTAACTGCGGTAATTTTATCATATTGGTACGGCGGCATTGGCATGGCAGTTAATGTGTGCCTGGTTACGGTGTTGATTTGTTTTTTAAATGCTGCATCAGTTAATAAAAAAATCGGCTTATTGCAGGGGTAGTTAAATTGTTACATG
>JAYVJU010000291.1:0-4492 GCA_043769035.1 Ferruginibacter sp. | reverse complement strand
ACCGTGGTGCAGGTTTTGACCTTGCAAATTTTGAATCTTATTGTGGCTCTTTATTGACAAATGCTTACAGACTTGATTCCGACTATTTAATTATTGGCTATAAAATGAATGGCTCACAAATCACTATTGAAAACATTTGGCTTAAAAAGATTTGGGAAATTGCAGGTGGCAGTGGCACTTATCCAATAAAAGTGCAAGAGAAAAAACAGGTTATTTACAATCTTCGTCCTATAAATTGGTATTCGGAACGTTCTACTTTTAAAGCATTTAACAACAAAGAGGAATTTTTGATAGCATTGAACGAAACCCGTTATCAATATTCAAAAACACACCACGACAATTCTCATTGGTTGAAGAATGTTCTAAAAAACTACGCAGAACATACAGGAACAAAATTAATTGTCAAATAAGTACAGGCTCATAAACTGCTGCTAATCTTTCTGCGACAGCTTTTACAACCGTTACAGCAACTGTATTTCCCAACAAATCAAAACCTTCATTTGTTGTTACAGGCAATTCAAACCATTCAGGATAACCAAATAATCGCAGCCCTTCACGAAGTGTCATTCTTCGTAATCCCTTGCCGTCAGGAACTACCAAACGAGCCATATCTGTTGCGACTAAAGTTGGGGCAATGCCATTAGGGTTAAGCACCTTATTTATTTCGAAACTTAATTTACCTGACACAATATTATAACCAGGAGGCAATGATTTATTTTCTTGTCTAAAAGTTTTATTACCAAGTAACGTATATTCTGTAACCAAACTTTTAGGGTGTTCAAATTTCAAATATCCTTTTGTAACTAAATCGTCTAACATTTCTTTTAGCTTTGGCGATTCGTAAAAAGTAGAAATTTGCTTCAAAGTCAAAGGCATTCCGTCCATCCAATCAATGCCAATTTCTTCTGCCCATTTTTTACTACGCCTTGCTTTAAAAAGCTTGTTGAGTAATATATTTTGTTCTTTAGACACAGCACCTTTTAATTCAACATCCCAACTATGTATGTTGTCTTCGCCACCACGTTTATCTTTTATTGATTTACCATATAATTCTTCAATAGAAAAATGTTGCAGTAACAAATCAGCAAATTTTGATTTCATTGACGGCTGTCCTTTTTCAAGAATACTTTTAATTTTTTTCTTCTTTACTTCAAAGTCGTTCAAGTTAATTTCAGTATCTAAAGTGCCAACAATAAAAACTCTTTTTCTTGCTTGTGGCAAACCAAATTCGGCAGCGTTTAGCACTTTCCAAGAAACACAATAACCCAATGCAGAAAGTTTATCAATTATTGTTTGTAAGGTTTGACCAACTTTATCTGTTCTATTTACGACATCGTGTTTTACCAAACCTTCAACATTTTCAAGAATGAAACCGTAAGGCATTTTTTCAGCGATTATTCTTTCAATTTCAAAAAACAAAGTTCCCCTTGTATCAACAAATCCGTGCCTTTTACCACTTGCACTAAAAGGTTGACAAGGAAAGCCACCTAATAAAAAATCAAAATCGGGAATTTCACTATTCTTGACTTTTGAAATATCACCAACAAAATAGTCGTGTTGAAAATTTTGTTCCAATGCTTTAAGTGCATAAGGTTTTATTTCGGAAGTCATTACACATTTGGTTTCAAAGCCAGCATTTTTAAACGCTTCTTCAAACCCAAGCCTAAGACCACCAATACCTGCGAACAAATCAATAAATCTAACTGCAGCCATTGTTTATTTGATTTTAGTTTTACTATTTTTTGTTTGGTAAACTACAATAGGTTCTTGCAAAACCAAGTCAGTTTCAATTTCGGGGATGAAATTTCGTATGCCCATAGCATTCAGACATTGAATTAAAAATGCAGCACTAAAAGTGCCACGACTTATTTTGCTATCTATACTTGCTTTTGTTTCTTCTACGCCAATATTTTCCAGCAGACTTACTAAATCTTCTGACGAAATACCACGGCGGACAAGTTCTGACTTGAGTAATCTTTTTGCTTTTTCGTTCCAGTCAATTTCTGTATCATTCATAATATTTGACATATTATTTGCAAATATGACAATAAAAGACCGAAAATGCAAAATTTATTTTATAACATTTTTAGCAACTTCCTATGTGAAGACAAGGGCTACATACAATATTGGTATTGCTGCAAGTAGAGCTGGACGCTATAAGATATCCCACCTGTAGCAATACCTGTCTGTAATCAGCGGGCTAACCAAAAATCAAATATCTTTGAAGCCAAAATTTTCAGTACTGATGGACAATAACTTTAACCCGGATAAACAGCATACCCTTTCCGCAGCGGTAAGCATTTCGGGCACCGGTTTGCATACCGGCATTAATGTAGATATGACGCTTAAGCCTGCCAACCCGGGTTTTGGTTTCCAGTTTCAGCGTATTGATTTACCGGGGATGCCTGTAATTAAAGCCGATTGCGACCTGGTAACCGACACATCAAGAGGTACAACTTTAGAGCAGGGCGAAGTTAAAGTAAGCACTGTTGAACATATATTAGCAGCATTGGTAGGCATGGGCGTTGACAATTGTTTGATTGAAATTAACGGCCCCGAAATACCCATTATTGACGGCAGCAGCGAACCTTTTGTAGAAATAATTGAAGAAACCGGTGTAACGGAACAGGATGCTGCCAAAGTATGGTACACCATCGATACCAATATTTCTCATTATGATGATGTAAAAAGGGTGGAGATGACTGCGTTGCCGGCAACACAATACCATATTACCACTTTAATAGATTTTAACAGCCCGGTTTTAGGCACACAGCATGCAAGTATAAAATCAATAAAAGAATTTAAAACCGAAATTGCCCCCTGCCGCACATTTTGTTTTTTGCACGAGCTGGAAATGCTGCTGGATAATAACCTGGTAAAAGGCGGCGACATCAACAATGCAATTGTAGTGGTTGACAGGCCTGTTACCGAAGCAGAAATGAACCGGCTGGCCAAAGCATTTAAAAGAGAAAAGGTAGAAGTAAAAAGCGAAGGTTATTTAAATAATCTTGAACTGCGTTTTCCTAACGAGCCGGCCCGTCATAAATTACTGGATGTTATTGGTGACCTTGCTTTAGTAGGCTATCCAATTAAAGCACATATTATTGCCAACAGGCCGGGACACAGCAGTAATGTTGAGTTTGCAAAAAAGATAAAACAGTACATCAAAAAAAATAAGCACACCAGGGATATTCCTATTTACAATCCTAATCAACAACCTGTTTACACACAACAGCAAATTGAAAAAACATTACCTCACCGTTTTCCTTTTTTATTTGTTGATAAGATTATAGAGCTGACCGATAAACAAATTGTAGGTATAAAAAATGTAACTTTTAACGAGTTTTTCTTCCAGGGTCATTTTCCCGGCAACCCTGTAATGCCGGGTGTTTTACAAATTGAAGCGCTGGCACAAACCGGTGGCATACTTTGTATAAATGCCATGCCCGAAGGACAATATGATACTTATTTTTTAAAAATAGAGAATTGTAAATTCAAACAAAAAGTAGTGCCGGGTGATACTATGCTTTTAAAAATGGAACTGATAGAACCTATACGCCGTGGTATTTGTATTATGAGGGGCAGTGTGTATGTAGGTAATAAACTGTGTACCGAAGCAGATTTAACCGCACAATTAGTGAAAAGAAATGCCCCTAACCCCTAAAGGGGAACCAGGGTTTCCATATATTTGAATAGTTATTAAATATTTTACACCTTAAATTATAACTCTCCCTTTAGGGAGATGGAGGGCACCAATGATTCATCCACACACTTACATACACCCCAACGCAAAGCTGGCCACTAATGTTAAGATAGATCCCTTTAGTGTACTGCATCAAAACGTAGAAATTGGTGAAGGCACGTGGATTGGCAGCAATGTTACCATTATGGATGGTGCAAGAATCGGGAAAAACTGCCGCATCTTTCCAGGTGCAGTTATAGCAGCAATACCACAAGATCTGAAATATGAAGGCGAACAAACTACCGTGGAAATTGGCGACAACACTACCATCAGGGAGTTTGTAACTGTTAACCGTGGCAGTAAAGACCGGTGGACAACCAAAGTAGGCAACAACTGTTTAATAATGGCGTACAGCCATATAGCACACGATTGTATTGTAGGCAACAATTGTATTATGAGTAATAACACCCAAATGGCCGGCCATGTAACTATGGGTGATAATGCAATACTTGCAGGTATGTGTGCCGTACACCAGTTTGTACAAATTGGCCAGCATGCATTTATTGCAGGCGGCAGTTTGGTAAGTAAAGATGTACCACCTTATATTAAAGCAGGCCGTACACCGTTAAGTTATGCAGGTGTAAATTCGGTAGGCTTAAAACGCCGTGGTTTTTCTTTAGACCGTATTAACCAGATACTGGATATTTACCGCATCATTTACAATAAAGGAATGAACACCTCCCAGGCATTAAACTATATTGAAGAAGAATTTCCGGCCACCGATGAACGTGATGAAATAGTAACTTTTAT
>JAYVJU010000290.1:0-2515 GCA_043769035.1 Ferruginibacter sp. | reverse complement strand
AGTGGCGGGCTATACTTTTGAAGTAGAGATGAGTGATTTTACAGCGCCGTATCTTATTAACCGGGAACCTTCGGCCATGCCTCCATTTTACCAGCAGGGGGTAGAGATACATGCCCGTAAAGTTTCTTTAAAAGTAAATGGAGAGGTTATTAATATTATTGTACCACCAGTTGGTATTACAGGCGGGCCTGCAAGTGTGGTAAGTCCGAATGGTGTATATGCAAGGTAAAACCAGCAAACAAAATCAGTTAAATTGTTTCCCTTTTTAATGTATGAAAAAGATATTTATACTTTTTTGTTTGATGATGACTGCTGTTACAGGCAGTGCACAGCTTACAAAAGAGCAGCAGGTAATTCAAAAAACCTTTTTCAACTTTTTGAAATTTTATAAAAACAACGAAAAAAAAATTAACGCTTTTCAGTTGTATAAAGGAAAAGATAATAACCCGCCTTTTAAAGTACAATGGGCTGAAGCAGAAAAATATTTTGCTTACCTGCGTAAGAGTGTACCTTATGTTGGCGAAGCATATATAAAAGCCGAAAGAGCACATTTTAAATACTCCGATAGTTGTTTTAAAGCTGACCCTACGGAAGAAATTGCTGCAGGTTTTGATTATGACCGCTGGGCAGGGGGGCAGGAATCTATTGAATACACTTATAAATGGTACACTGCTGTAAAAAATAAATATATCGTTACCATTACCGGTAATACTGCCCTTTTAAAAATTGGCAGCGAACTTGGTGAAGGCACAGCAGATAAAGACCGCAGCTGGAGTATTGTTCCCTTTGTAAAAGAAAAAGGCAAATGGAAGATGGCAGATAATATTTATCCTGCCGATGAAGAAGATCAAACCCTTATCCCGCAATAATAAAAAAGCGCCCCGATGTATCGGGACGCTTTTCTTTTACTTTTTTTAGATGCCTTATCCTAAAGCAACTCTTTTAAATTCAGTAACTTTTAAATCAGCATCAACGCTCTTTAAGTAATCGGCAACAGATTTACCATTGTCTTTTACAAAAGGCTGGTGTACTAAAGTATTATCTTTTAAAAATTTATTTACTTTACCTATTGCAATTTTTTCAGCCATTTCAGCAGGTTTGCCTTCAGCTTTAATTTGCTCAATAGCAATTTCTTTTTCCCTTGCAATAGTTTCGGGTGCAATAGATGATTCATCAACTGCCAAAGGATTCATTGCAGCAATTTGCATTGCTACATCTTTGCCAGCTTCAGCTGCTGCTTTTGTTAAACCTACCAATACACCCATACGGTTTGCTCCATGAATATAAGAAGCTACATATTCTGCATTCACTCTTTCAAAACGGGTGATGCCGATTTTTTCGCCAATTGCAGCCAGTTTATCATTGATCATATCGGCTACTTTTGCGCCATTGATAACCACTTCGTTTAATTCTTCTGCACTGTTTACGTTATTAGCTATTGCTGCATCAGCAATGCTTTTTACAAAAGCAACAAACTCTGCATTGTTACTTACAAAATCTGTTTCTGCGCTAACACATAATACAATCCCACTTTTATTATCGGCAGTGGTTTGTGCAATTATCACACCTTCTTTTGCTTCACGGTCGCTGCGTTTTGCGGCAACTTTTTGTCCTTGTTTACGCAACCAATCAATAGCTGCTTCAAAATCGCCGTTGCTTTCTGTTAATGCTTTACGGCAGTCTAACATACCTGCTCCGGTAGTTTGACGTAATTTATTAATGTCTGCTGCTGTTATAGTAACACTCATTGTAATTGATAATTAAAAATTAATAATGAATAATGTTTTGGATTAAAAAGTGCATTAGTTAAAACAAACTTTATAAAATTCAAACCACCATCTTCGCTTTCATCTCCTTCATGGTTCCCCTTTAGGGGCGGAGGGGCAAGAGCTTTTTATCTTGCTCCACCTGGTCCACCAGCTGGTCTTCTACCACCCTGGCCAGGGCCAGCTACTCTGCGTTTTGGTTGGCCGCCTGGTCCACCCGGACCACGACCACCACCACGTTTATTTCTGTCATCACCACCATCAGCTTTTTGCTCAAACCTTGCAGCTTTTGCTTCTGGTGTTTCATCACCATCATGATGATCATCATCACTGTCTTTATCTGCCTGGCGCTCCTGCAAACCTTCGGTAATTGCAGCAGTTAAGTAATTAACTATTATAGAAATTGATTTTGTAGCATCATCATTTGCAGGAATTGCAAAGTCAACTTTATTAGGATCGCAATTGGTATCTACCATACCAAAAGTGCTGATACCTAATTTTTTTGCTTCAGCCATTGCAATATGTTCGTGCCCGATATCCACTAAAAATAAAGCTGCTGGTACACGGCTTATTTGTGCAATACCACCCAATACTTTTTCCAGTTTATCTTTATCACGTGTAAGTGTTAAACGTTCTTTTTTAGTAAGGCTTTCAGCACTTCCGTCGTTAAGCATTTTTTCTATGCTCTGCATTTTTTTAACGCTTTTACGAACGGTGTTAAAGTTGGTCAACATTCCACCTAACCAACG
>JAYVJU010000289.1:0-15833 GCA_043769035.1 Ferruginibacter sp. | reverse complement strand
CAATATCTGACCAGCTAAAAAATACAATCTCCAAAATAAACATCGCAAAATAACAGGTAATAAAAAACCGTCTCATTTATTAATGAAACGGCCTCTTTTAAAATATTTTTTAGTTCTTATCTTAAGTCCACCACTTCAACTCCCGGGTATTTTTTTGCATCAAAAATAAATTGTGCATCTGCAACTACTCCGGTTGTATTCATACTGCTTACAGTATAAGTAAAACGGTTGCCTGTTTTTTCAAATACTTTTGTAGAACTGATGGTATTTTTAGCTTTATTTACTGATACCAATACTTTATGAAAAGCTTTTGTTTTATCAATTGGGGTAAGCTCCACTTCCTGCACACCTTTAACTTCGCTGTTAAGTTTATATAAAAAATCTTTATCGTAAAAATTGGTGAATAATTTTTGTGGTGTAATGGTATTATTGGTAGGGTCTAATTTACTGATGGTAACTTCGTTGCTGCCTTTATCATAGGTCCATACGTTACTGCCATCGCAAAAAATTTCCTGGGCGTTATCGCCGGCAACACTTATTCTGTACTTGGTGCTTTTCATGTAAACAGTACCGCTTTTAGGCTTGCCCATACTTTTTCCGGCACCGGTTTCCATTTTTAAAATAAATTTGGCGGTAACACTTTTAAAAGTTTTAAACTTGGCACTTACAGCGTCCAATATTTTTTTAGCGGCAGGGTCGCTTTGTCCCATGCCTTTTGGAGCTTGGGCATTAATGGTGATCACACTAAATATCAGTATAATAAAACCGTATAATTTCTTCATTTTTACAAATGTTATTTTAAACTAATAGCTCTTTTTCAAAGCGTTGCAAAGATAAGTGAATAGATGCTTTTATGCAACCATGGTTTAATATATACTGTTTAAGGAACTGTTAATGTGTTGCCAATGCCAAAATAAATGCAATAACAGCCCGTTAATCCATCAGGAATATTTATTTTGCAATCACTCAACTCAACATTTCGGTTTAACTCAACTTTCGATTCGTTTTATTACTCATTTAATCATTTAAAATGACAGAAAGAAATGTTGCCCTTTCTCAAAGGGAGAGTTATGTACCCTCGCAATTCAGCGAATTTTTGTGGTGGTTATCTACAGCCGAAAAAGAAATTTTGATAGATTCGGTGGTTGACAGGAACCGATACCGCATTATCGGGATGACGGTATTGGGCACCTGGGCCTTTGCTACTTTTACCTGGACGTATTTTTTCAGCACCATTGTTGATTCACTTTTAATTGCCATAGCCCTGGGACTGTTCATGGGTTTTATAATTCTTACCATCGACAGGGCCTTAATAAAAGGCATCACCAAATTCAATAAGAAAAAATTTACGCCATTACTCTTCCGTGCATTACTGGCCATTACCATCGGTACTTTCATGGCACAACCTGCGGTGTTGTATATGTTTGATAAGGAAATAAAAATGCAGACATCGCTGGACAATGAAAAACGAAAAATGGTAAAGCGGCATGAACTGGATAGTTTATTCAGCAACAGGAAAAATGAATTGCTCAGTCAGCAGGAAAAAATAAAAACAGCATTGGCAGGTAAATATGCTGATGTTGGTAAGGCAAGAGAAAATTTTTTGGCCGAAACTGATGGTAGCGGAGGTACAGGGAAAATTGGTATTAAAGATATTGCGCTGGCCAAGCGGAACGAATATCAAAAACTGGATGGAGAATACCAGGCCTTATTAAAAGCCGAGCAGGTTAAACTGGATGCTGCAGAAAAGGAATTAACTGAAATGGAAGGAAAGATAAAAGCTGAAGAAACCGCTTTTACGCAATACCTCAATAATGGCTTTTTAACAAGGGTGGAGGCATTAAGCAACCTGTTAAAAAACAACAGCGCCTTACAATACCGGTATTACCTTATTGTTTTTTTACTGATGCTGATAGAACTGATGCCTGTAATAGCAAAAACTTTATTGCCCAGTGGCAGTTACGACGAAAAAGTAATGCTAAGGGAAGAAATGGAAATTGAAATTGCACACAGCAATATCCGCAAAGAGCAGCAGTTAAAAGAAATGTATAACCAAATGGCACATGAATATGACGGGGAAGCCATTACTGCATTTTTCAGGCTTACCAAAGATGACAGGAATGAAAAGATGAAAGCCTTCAGTAAAAAATGGAAAGAAGAGAACCATCAAACTTTTGACGGGCTTTGGGAAAAAATGAAAAAAGAAATTTTAACCAAGCAGGAAAATTAAGCCATGATGTAACCCCCTGAGATGCCGGCCGTAATGGTCGGCTTTTTTGTTGCAGCATACTGATTTGTTTTTTACACATGCCAAAACAATATGGTTGATAAAAAGTTAAAGTGTCAAAAGCCCCTTTAGGGGTTTGGGGCTATATTTGCCAACTATGGCAAAAGCTACGGCCGAAACTCCCTTAATGCAACAACACAATGCCATCAAGGCAAGGTATCCTGATGCTATTTTATTATTCAGGGTGGGAGATTTTTATGAAACATTCGGGCAGGATGCCGTTAAGGCATCAACAGTATTGGGTATTAATTTAACCAAAAGAAATAACGGCGATGCCAATTCATCTCAACTGGCAGGGTTTCCTCATCATGCTTTAGATACTTACTTACACAAACTGGTAAAAGCAGGTTATCGTGTTGCCATTTGCGATCAGCTGGAAGATCCCAAGCAAGCAAAAGGTATTGTAAAACGTGGTGTAACAGAGCTGGTAACTCCCGGTGTGGCCACCAATGATAAATTATTAGAACATAACAGCAATAACTTTTTAGCTGCCCTGCATTTTGAAGAAGATAAAATTGGTATTGCATTTTTAGACATCAGCACAGGTGAATTTTTTTTAGCCGAAGGCGATGCAGCTTATGCTGATAAATTATTACAGAGTTTAAAACCTGCTGAAGTAATTTTTCAACGCAACAGGCAAAAGCAGTTCAAAGAATTATTTGGCGCAAAATTTTTTACCTACACATTAGATGAATGGATTTTTGCCGAAGCCTATGCCAATGAAAGTTTATTAAAACATTTTGGTACGCATAGTTTAAAAGGTTTTGGTATTGAAAATTTGCATAACGGTATTATTGCTGCAGGTGCAATACTGCATTATTTAAAAGATACCGAACATCCTAACCTGGGGCACATCACCTCAATACAAAGAATAGACAGGGATGAGCATTTGTGGATGGACCGTTTTACCATACGCAATTTAGAATTGCTGGGTGGCGATGGCAGCAATACTTTGTTGCAGGTAATGGATAACACCGTTAGCGCAATGGGAGCAAGGTTATTAAAACGATGGCTGATAATGCCATTGAATGACATGGCTAAAATTAATGAGCGCCTGGATACAGTAGAATTTTTTATTAAAGAAGTTGATGTAAGAAATAAGATAAGCCAGCATATTAAACAGGCTGGTGATGTAGAGCGACTGGTAAGCAAAGTGCCGCTTAAAAAAGTTAACCCAAGGGAAGTATTGCAAATTGCAAAGGGGCTGCAACAAACAGAAGCGATAAAAACCATTTGCGAAAATGCTTCGAATGATTATTTAAAAAGATTAGGCGATTCTCTTAATCCCTGTAAATATATTTTAGATAAGATCATAAAAGAGCTGAATGAAAACCCTCCGGCAGCTGCAGCAAAAGGCGGCGTAATTGCAAATGGTATTAATGAGGAGCTGGACAGCTTACGAAAAATAGCCAGCGGCGGTAAAGATTACTTAATAGAATTGCAGCAAAAAGAAGCAATAGCCACAGGCATATCTTCTTTAAAAATAAGTTTCAACAATGTATTTGGTTATTATCTTGAAGTAACACATGCACATAAAACCAAAGTGCCCGAAACATGGATTCGTAAACAAACCCTGGTAAATGCAGAGCGTTACATTACTCCTGAATTAAAGGAATACGAAGAAAAAATTGTTGGGGCCGAAGATAAAATTCTCGCCATTGAAATGCAGCTCTTCGAAAAATTACTGAATGAGTTGCAGGATTATATTGCACCTATGCAGGTTAACGGGCATGTGATGGCAGTGCTGGATTGTCTGGCCTGCTTTGCCAATAATGCCCTGCACTTTAATTATAAAAAACCATTGCTGCATACTGGTACGGTACTGGATATTAAAGAAAGCCGCCATCCTGTTATAGAAAGAAATTTACCTGTTGGCGAACCCTATATTGCCAACGATATTTTACTCGACCCCACTGCACAGCAAATTATTATTTTAACCGGGCCTAACATGAGTGGTAAGAGCGCCATACTCCGCCAAACTGCTTTAATTACTTTAATGGCACACATGGGCAGTTTTGTACCAGCTGGTGATGCAAAAATTCCATTAACGGATAAGATTTTTACAAGGGTGGGAGCCAGCGATAATTTAAGTGGCGGCGAAAGTACATTTATGGTGGAGATGAATGAAACGGCAAGCATCATTAATAATATTACCAGCCGCAGTTTAATCTTACTGGATGAAATAGGAAGGGGCACATCTACCTACGATGGTATTTCCATTGCATGGAGCATTGTTGAGTTTTTATACAACAGTCCGCATGCACCCAAAACATTATTTGCCACTCATTACCATGAGCTGAATGAACTTGAAAATAAATTACCACGGGTAAAAAATTACCATGTTACCAATAAAGAAGTAGGTAATAAAATAATTTTTTTACGCAAGCTGGCACCCGGTGGCAGTACACATAGTTTTGGTATTCATGTGGCACGTATGGCCGGCATGCCACCATCGTTAATTAACCGTGCCAACGAAATATTAGTACAACTGGAAGAAAGCAGGGAAGGCAATAAAACAGAAGACACCATTAAGCAATTGAATACGCCGAAAATGCAACTCAGTATTTTTGATGCCCACTCCGCCACCTTTGATGAAATAAGAACATTGCTGGAAGCTGTTGATATTAACCGCTTAACACCTGTAGAGGCATTGCTTAAATTACAGGAGATAAAAAGTAAAGTAAAATAGTTGTTGCCGTTTATGTAATTAATAAGCCAACAGGCATCTTTTACTGTTAAAAGCTTATTAACACACGCAGCAAAAGTGCCGTTGCAGGCATCTTTTAAATACTTTTGTAACAGTATGCGCCAAAAACTAATTTATTCTATAGCCGTATTATTTTTTATTACAAAAATAAATGCACAAACCTGTAGCCTGCCTGGCCAAACGCCAGACAAAGCATATCCCGTTTGTGGCACTTCGGTTTTTCGGGAAACTGTTATTTCAAGTTGCACCGGTGGCTTTGTTGCAACAACCGGATGCAATAGTGTAGGGGTTACATCAAGCAGTTCTATATGGTATAAATTTACCTGCTACCAAAGTGGTACACTGGGTTTTTTAATAAGTGGTATTAATGCCGATGATGATTACGACTGGGGTTTGTATGATGTAACAGGGCGCAATCCGCTGGATGTTTTTACAGACGCCTCACTGGAAATATCTGTTAACCTTTATGGGGCAACCCGTACTCCACCTCCATTTCCCAATTCACCAACCGGCTGTAAGGCTGGTGCTACAGGAAATGTGCATTGCGCCGGCGATGCAAGTGGTAACACCCCTTTTAATGCAATGCCCAATATTATAGTTGGCCACGATTATTTATTGATGGTTACTAACTGGACGAATAGCCAGGGCGGTAGCAATGCAGGTTATGATTTAAATTTTACCGGTGGTTCTGCAAGCATTACCGATCCTAAAGAACCACATTTACAAAGCTCAAGAGCAATCTGCGATGGTACACAGGCTGTAATTAAAACCAATAAGCGCATGAAGTGTGGATCGCTTTCTGCCAATGGATCTGAGTTTATTATTTCGCCTGCTGTGTCAAATATTATTGCTGCGTCTGGTTTCGGTTGCAGTAACGGATTCGATATGGACTCTGTAATTCTTACGCTGGATACACCATTGCCACCGGGTAATTACACCATCTCTATAAAAAATGGCACTGCCGATGGAAATACTTTAAGAGATAACTGTGACAGGTTAATTCCTGTGGGAGAAAATATTCCGATGGTAGTGTACCCTGTATTTCCAACACCAATGGATAGCATTACTAAGCCAGGTTGTGCCCCGGATGAATTGCTGTTAAATTTTGGTCACCAACTCCGGTACATTCGCTGCAACAGTATTGCTGCAGATGGAAGCGATTTCAGGGTGAATATAATTGCTGGCACTTCGCCGGTTACTGTTATCGCTGCTTCGGGAGTTTGTTCGGCAGATGGATTAACACCGGTAATTAAAGTAAAATTATCTGCACCTATTCAAACCAAAGGCACTTATCAAATAATATTACAAAGAAGCACCACAGATAACAATACGATCATTAATGAATGCGGACAGGAAACGCCTGCCGGCGCAACCCTTGTCTTTTCTACAAAAGATACTGTGAATGCTGACTTTACTTATAATGTTGTGCTGGGTTGTAAAACCGATTTTATAAATTATACCCACGACGGCAGGAACGAAGTGAATTTATGGAAATGGAATTTTGATAATGTACGCAGCAGCAATCTGCAAAACCCTTCTGTAGGTTATGTTGTTTTCGGACAAAAAACAGCACAGTTAATTGTTTCCAATGGTGTGTGCAGGGATACTTCTGCAATAGCAAATATATTTTTAGATAATTATTTAAAAGCATCTTTTGAAGCGACTTCAATAGTTTGTCCTGGCGACCTGGCTACATTTAAAGATACCAGCATTGGAAATATTTTACAATGGCGTTGGGATTTTGGTAATGGCAATACCAGTTTACTGAAACAACCGCCACAGCAAACTTATCCTTATACAAATGTTATACATACTGTACCGGTGCAGTTGATTGTTACCAATAATATTGGTTGCAGCGATACAGCAGTACAAAAAATTACAGTGGTGGGCAACTGTTATATAGCAGTGCCCAATGCATTTACCCCAAACAATGATGGCTTAAATGATTACCTGTACCCGTTAAATGCCTATAAGGCCAAAGACCTTATTTTTAAAGTGTATAATCGTTTTGGGCAGTTATTGTTTTCAACCACCAACTGGACCAACAAATGGGATGGAACTTTTAAAGGCCAGGGTGCCGACCCAGCAACTTATGTATGGATACTGCAATACACTCATACAGATACAGGTAAACGAGTGGAGCAAAAGGGTACAACTATTTTGATACGATAAGAATTATAGAACACGGATAACACTTAGTTACCTGATGATAAATAATATAGTAAACCCGAACGGGGATGAAATTTTATCAGGTTTAACCCGTTGGCGGAATTACTTTAATCAGTCCCGGCAGGGACGATATGTTGGTAGAAAAATAGTAACACCATAACTAAATGCCGTAGGCATGATAGAAAAGAGCAACGAATCTACCGTGCCTACGGCACTTTTACCCTTTATCTTATTTTTTCTACCAACCTTTTGCCCCTACGGTGCATTAAAAATTAATTCCGCCAACGGGTAAGGTTTATTATATTATTTGTTCTGCAACCAGGCATTAACTTCCCTCCGCACTAAAAAATGCATGCGAATTGATGAAGTAAAATACCCGTGAAGTTTCATTTCTTAAAATGCTGAGAACATTTTCAAACAGAGTTATAGGCTCATGCATATAAATGAGGCCGTTGGTCAAATTGTCGGAAGGTATAGCAGTGCCGGTATCCACAAACCGAATAAATCCAAGGTGTGTTAACCCATCAAAAAGGGATATCTGTGCACGTAATCCCTTGTAACCATTAGGATCTCCATACACAGAAACTTCATACTTTGTTACGTTTGCCATAGTATTATTATTTAGGTTTAAAAATAGAAATTGTTTACCCGGTCAGTTTTCTGCGTTCATCTCTTTCTTGCCGTAGCATGGCGCCAAAATCCATTTTACGCAACATAGTTTTTATAACCAATGCAATGCGTTTAGCTTTAGTGGTATCTGTTTTAGCACTGTCGATCCATTTGGTAAAATAATTTCTGTGGCCTTGCGGCAGGGAGTTATAATATTTCAGTGCTTCTGGTTCATCAGCCATACACTCAATCAATTCCGATGGCGGAAGTATAGGGGATTTGTCAACCCCGAGTTCAATTTTTAATGTGGCACCTTTTTGTTTTCGTATGCCTTTACGCATGGCAGCATTTACAGCCATAATAAAATCGCCTTCGCCCATTGGCATCAACGCCACTTTTTCAATTACAAATTCATCCAGTTTGCCTTTTACCCTGAAGGATTTTTTTATACCGGGGTTTAACTGCTTTGCAATTTTTGCAGGAATAATAATATAGGTCCAGCCGGTTTTTTCGCCCTGGCTGTCAAATTTTAATATGGTGGTGGAGAATTTTACCATTGCACAACAAAATAGTAAACAACTGCTGTATAACCAGCAGCGAATGTATATTTTTTATAAAACCTGCAGCTTAATAAAAACAATTTTGTTGTAACAGTTAAGCAACCAATAAGGGTTGAATTTTTTAACTATCTAGTTGCCTCCGTATTTTGTAATTAATCTTACCATCAGGTTATTTAAAAACTCTACCTGGTAATTGCCAATGGTTGGGGTAATATGGGTACCGCCAATACCGCTGTGGTTGGTAAGAAAAGTATAAGTTCCGTTGGTGGCCTGCGCCATAAAACGAAATAAAAATTCGGAGGCTTTATCAATACCGCTGGCAGATACAGGAATAATCATTATGCCTTTTGCAGCCGCCAGTTTTATCTGCTCTTTCAACAAAGTTATTTTTCGTTGGTCTTCATGCACCGGTGCATCTAAAATTAAAAATAAAATGCGTGCCCTGGCATTTGCACTCCAGTTTTGCTGCATGGCTGTTTTTAAAGCTTCTTCCACCGCTTCGGGAAAATCGCCCCCGCCATTTGCATTCTGATTTTTTACAAAATCTACAACTGTACTTTTGGTGCTTGTAAAATCAGTTGCACGGGTTACATAGTCATCACCAAAATCCCTGTAAAATACCGAAGCATAACGCATAGTGCCCGGCACCTGGTTATCGGCACGGTTCAGTACATCCAGCAATTCTGTTTTTAAATAATTTATTTCATCCATCATACTGCCGGTGGCATCTACCACAAACATTAAATCAACATTTGTGGCGGCATTTATATTTATGGGTAGTGCCACATCAATATTTCGGTTAGCAGTATTTAAAGTACCCGAAGCATATACCTGGTTATTGCAGGCTATTGTATATTGCATGCCTGCCGGAACTGTTGATGTTAAGATACCGGGCAATATTTGCAAAATGCCAAAGCGGTTGGTTTTACCCTGCCATAAAACAGCACCGTTCAATTGTATGGTAACTGTTGCGTCGGGGACAGGTTGATCATTAGCGTCTTTAACAGTAAATGCCCATTTTTCGTTGGCATAAAAGCCCCAGCGGGATTGAAAGATTTTAAAAGTATCATTAGTCATCAGGTTTTTCCAAAAATCCCAGTTATTAAAATCATTCCATTCTCCGGCTGTTAATACGCCTGCAGTTTGACTACCGCCGCCATTGCCTGTAGCCGGGCTGCCGTCAGCAATTTTTGCTTCTGATGATGCCCCGCCCAGGTCAGACTTGGTGCAGGACGCAAAAACGAAGGTTAAAACTAAGTATATACAAAGCAGGCGGAATAGTAAACGCATATATTTTTTTGTTTTACTGACATCTTTTGTTATACAAACGTTGCCTGAGGCTGGTTCTGTTTTTTGTCTCAGCTGGGGTTTTGCAGCTACGGTTTTAAAGAGATGTGGGAAATTGTAGAGAATCCAGCTGGCACTGAATACGCCGTTTGTCAAATACAAAACAGTTGCGGAGAATACAAAACAGCAATTGTTATTGTAGTTTTTTTAATAATTCTTCAAGAGCTGTTTTGTTATTTCTTACTGCGGTTAGTTTATCTACAGTTATTTCTGATTGTATATTTTTTGCTGAAATTAACTCGTTAGCTAATTTTAAAGTATTGGTTGCTGTTGTTTTTATCTCAGTCCGGTAACTGTTCTCGTTTTCTTTAATGTAAGTGTCCAGTAGTTTTATTTGTACCTCTAAACACATGGTTTTAATAATAAGGTGATTTGGATTTTTAAGCAGTGTATTATTCAAAAGTGTTATTATCTCTTTAAAATAATCAGGTGCAAAACTTATGCTATTCTCTTCGGTTGCATTGGTATAAAGAAGATTGGATAGTTCTGTAACCAAAATAAGCGAATCCGGGCAATCGGCAGCAGCTTTTTTCATGCATCTTACCCTGGCATTATAATTTGCATTTGTAGTTAGCAGGTAATGGTACTCTTCATTAATAAAAGTATAATTTTTAGGGAATTCGGTCCGTGCTTTTAAAATAACATTATACAATCCGGGATTATTTTTTGCGTCTTTAAATTTAATTATTTGTTCTGTATACTCCTTTTCTCCTGTTGATATTGTGTGCTTTGAAGATGCACTTTTATTTACTTCAAATTGCTTTTCAAGCAGCTTTAT
The DNA here is from genome assembly GCA_043769035.1 of Ferruginibacter sp. Classification (GTDB taxonomy): domain Bacteria; phylum Bacteroidota; class Bacteroidia; order Chitinophagales; family Chitinophagaceae; genus Ferruginibacter. The sequence continues at coordinate 5,376 of JAYVJU010000289.1, read as the reverse complement.
TTCCCGACCAAATTTTAAATAATTGGAATCCAGTTCTTTATTATAAATTTTGGGGTCTATTTTATAATCATACAACCTTTTACCATTACTTATAGTTTGTTTTGCCTGCTCATATTCATTGTTATTAACAAAATAATTATACAGCATAATATAGGTTACTGATAAATCAGACAAAATAAGTTTATGATCGATCCTTGTTTGAGCAGCAGATTCCTTCAAAAGGGATACTGCTTTTTCCAAAGATTCGGCTGCACTTAAGTTTGTTATTTTGTCAACATACTCCTTACTTAATATAGCCCTTGACATGCCGACATAATACATTATTTTGACGTAAGAAAATAGCGGATCTTTAAATACCAGAGAATATGCCTGCATTGTATGATGAGCGGAATCAAAATGGTTATTGAGCATTTGTCTTTTTGCGTCCTTTATTGGATATTGGGCATTAGCACCTAAAGTAATCCCGGAAATTAAAATAGGTAGTACGTATTTTTTCATGTTTGAATACTATTAATAACGCAACTGCACTGAGTTTTATTATTGAAAATAGGTTTTAGTAGTTGAGGTTATGTTTTTTTTAATTTTTATGCTGCGCATGCCTGAATATTTAATAACAGCACTTTGTAAGTGCAAATGCTACAGTAGTAAAGATAAAAAAGTAAAAGGGAACAACAAAAAGCCTGGCAATTTTGCATAGCCCTTAACAAAAACAATATAATAATAATGGTGAGAATATATTTTATAGCTGGGCTTCATTTGTTATTGGGATATGTCGTTGAGTACCGACCTGGCCCGGCCCGAAGAAAATTCCGGTTATTAAAATCATTCCATTCGCCAGCTGGAAGAAATTGCTGTGTTGTAAAATTTTCGCATAAAAAAAACGCTTCAGTTGCCTGAAACGTTCTTTTTAAAATTATAATTCCCAAACTTATTGCTTTGCTTCGGCATTCTCTTTAACCTTGGTACCGCCTCTGTGTGTTGAGGCAATGGAAGCAAATCTTACTTTTAAACCGGCTATCTTCATATTATCTCCCGATTTCAAATCTTTTTCAACTTCATTTTTACGGGTATCCAATGCTTCGTAAAGTACATTTATCTCATCCCAATCTTCTCTTGAGTAAGTACTTTTGTTATCAGCAACTACATTTACAAAGTTTTTGTAAGTAGCCAGTAAATTGTCTGCAGTAACAAATGCAAACTGCATATCATCACCAATTTTTCCTTCGCCAAATAAACGGTCTCTTAAAACTTTACGGAAGTTTGGAGCCAGAGCTGCTGCTTTAGCATCCTGCTCTTTAATAGCAAGTTCATATTTTGCTTTTAAGGCTTCGTATTTTGCTTTGCTGGCATCGGCCTTTGCTTTTCCTTCTGCATCCATTGCTGCATATTCTGCTTCAGCCTTCTTTGCTCTTTCCTGGTAGCCATTGTCTATCATGGTCCAGTTTTCAGTAGTATAAACCGGTGTCAGCTTTTCAACCGAGTCAACATAAACATTTAATACCTCGGCTTGCTTTGGTGCATTATTACAGGCTGTAAATCCAACAGATACGATGGCAGCTGCAATTAATAATTTTGTCTTTGTCATTTTAATATTTTTATTTAACCGGTAAGCAGCATCCATGCCATGATGCCTGCAGGTATTTTAAATTAGTTATGGGATAATTGCATGTTTGTTTGTTACAGCTGCAAAACTATCATCTGTACAGCGTTTCGGTATTACACAATTACCATCAATTGTTACATTATTCACACATTAGCTTTTGTGCAGGGCATGCTGCTGTGCCGGTATTTGTATTCGTCCAGCCCCGAACCGCTGCCTGGCTTTTTGATAAAGTTTTAAAAAAAGAACTAATGTTTGGCTTTGTTCTTCAGCCCGAGCCACTGCTTAATAGAATTCCAAAAGCCCATTGTTTTTCCGGCAGCCCCGCTATTGGCAATGCCAATGTTAGCGGTTCGTTGCTTTTATTTTTTGCTCTCCCGATTTAATATGTACAAAGCATACAGTCGAAGTTTCAACGTCCAGCCCCACTTGCAGCAATACACAGTTCGTGTTGTATGCAGGCAAATTTTCGGTTAGTTAACGGCTTTAAATTCAGTTACAAATTCATAGCCGAGTTTCCCTTTCTTTGTACACAATTCAATTTGTCCTTTAGTTTCGATATTGTCATAAACATCTCTATCTATAATGAATTGTTCTTTTTTATTTTCTATATTTATCTCCAAATAGTGTGTACGATTTCCTTTGCTTCCTTTACTTTTATTTTCCACTTGATACTTTCGGCAAATCTCACTACTGTCTGAAAATTTACGATTTATAAATGTCGTCAAAGCTGGTGTAAAAATTGCAAGCCCAAGAAATAACCCAAGGTTTACAGAAAGTCGCTTATTTTTTTGAGAATAAATTGAAGGACTTATCCATCTCACTAAGAATATCAAAATAAAAGATGTCAAAATACCAAATGCCATTGAAATCCAAAACAACCGCATTCCGAAAATTGTATTTTCTGTCCAAAGTTGTGTGAATATTTGAAAAATTAGTCCAAGTAAAAAAAGAGCTTGGGTAGAAAAGTAGAAAATAATGTCAAACCTACTTGTAAGCGGTTTTGGAGTATTGTTAGTTTTAGTCAATTTACAAATGTCTTATGTGAAAATGTATTTTGTCCCGTTAAAGTAAAATACTTTACTATCCTACAATAAAATATTTAAGTATTTAGAGGCTGCCTGATTGCTTGCACACAACACGAACTGTGTATTTGCACTAATATACACTACTAAAATGCCCGAAACAATTTTTTTCCCCCCCCCTTCTTTTTTAATTATTTATCTTAAAAAACGCTGCTTTTAGTAGTAGCGCAAATACAACTCAGCTTACTACCAAATCATCTCTGCTGCAATAAAATCAAAATACAGCCTGCAATTAAAAGCCCCTTTCTTATTTTATTATTATTATCTTACCGGTAGTTTCTACCGCTTTGAAGATTGCTTTTCTCCGGATTCTATATCTCCTTATTAGTTTTAACCTTAAACAACAAAAACATGAAAGTAATTCTTGCAATTGCCGTATTGGCTGTAATGGGCTGTAACGAAGCAGCCAAAACCGAAACCGAAACCATGAGTATGCCCGGTGCATACAGTATGCTCTCTCAATCGGTAAATGATGGTAAAAAAGATACCACCTATACCAACATTAAACAGTTAAAGATATTTACAGGTGATCACATGATGTATGCCAATGTAAATCCTGCCGATTCTGTTTCCAGTTTTGGCGTGGGCACTTATACTGCAGACAGCGGTAATATAATGGAAACGATTATTTACAACGCCTCGGACACCAGCGTAAACTCTATGGGGGGTGGAACTTTTAAACTGGTAATTGAAAAAACAGCCAAAGGCTACCAACAGGTAATACCTGAAATTACCGGAAGGGATGGCCAGAAATTTAAACTTACAGAAGCTTATGAGAGCGTAGGTACCGCAGCCAAAACAGCTTTAGATGGTGTATGGAAACAGGTAAAAGGATATAACATAAAAGGAAAAGATACCTCGGCCAACACAGCAGTGCAGTATAAAGCGTATAGTGGCGGGCATTTTATGTTTGGCCATACCTATACCGACTCTACCAAAAAATTGCATACCGGTATGGGCTTTGGCAGTTTTGAAATGAGCAGCCCCACCAGGGTAAAAGAAAATGTACAGGCATCTACCTATTACCAGATACGGGGAAAAAGCTTTGATATTGAAATTGCATTAAATGGCACCGACGGGTTTACACAAACTATTACAGATGCAGATGGTAGTAAATCGGTAGAGATATATGAAAGGGTGAAGAAGTAAAAAATAAAAAGACAAAAATCAAAAGTCAAAAGGGAAAAATGCAGCCGCAAATTAAAGGGCCTTTTTTAATTTTGACTTTTGACTTTTCTCTTTTCCTACACCTGGAACACGCCTGTTTTAAACTCCGCTATATCACTATTATTATTTGCTGCAGCAATACCTTCGGCAATTACCAAACGTGTTGCGGCGGGGTCAATAATTTCATCTACCCATAATCTTGCGGCAGCATAGTAGGGCGATGTTTGCGTATTGTAGCGGTCAATAATATGGTTCAGCATTTTTTGTTCGTCTTCTGTAGTAATTTCTTTTCCTTTTGCTTTTAAAGATGCCACTTCTATCTGTAATAAAGTTTTGGCAGCCTGCTCGCCACCCATTACGGCAATTTTTGCAGTGGGCCAGGCGTAAATAAAACGGGGGTCGTAGGCTTTGCCGCACATGGCATAATTGCCGGCGCCATAACTGTTACCAACTATAATGGTAATTTTTGGTACAACAGAATTTGCTACTGCATTCACTAATTTGGCACCGTCTTTTATAATGCCGCTGTGTTCGCTGCGGCTGCCTACCATAAAGCCGGTAACATCCTGCAAAAAAACTAAAGGAATTTTTTTCTGGTTGCAGTTCATAATAAAACGGGCGGCTTTATCGGCGCTGTCGTTATAAATTACACCGCCTAACTGCATTTCGCCTTTCCTGCTTTTTACAATCAGGCGCTGGTTGGCAACAATACCTACGGCCCAGCCATCAACACGGCCATAACCGCATACTATTGTTTTACCATAGTCTTCTTTAAACTGGTCGAAACTATCAGCATCGCAAATGCAGTTAATAATGTTTACCATATCGTAAGGCTTGGTATTGCCTTCGCTCATAATGCCATAAATATCGCCGGGGTTTTTAGGGGCAACAGGTTTAATCCTGTCGAAGCCGGCACTTTGCGGCTTGCCCAATTTGCTCATGATCTTTTTTACATGATCCAGGCATTCTTCCTCCGTTTTAAATTTATAATCGGCAATACCGCTTAATGCATTGTGCGTTTCGGCACCGCCTAAAGTTTCTGCATCAATATCTTCACCAATGGCTGCTTTAACTAAATAGGGTCCTGCTAAAAATATAGAGCCATTGCCTTCCACCATTAATGTTTCGTCGCTCATAATGGGTAAGTAAGCACCGCCTGCTACACAGGCACCCATTACGGCAGCAATTTGTGTAATGCCCATTGCACTCATCTTAGCATTATTTCTAAACACTCTTCCAAAATGTTCTTTATCGGGAAAAATTTCATCCTGCATAGGAAGAAATACACCGGCACTATCTACTAAATAAATAATGGGTAATTTATTTTCCATCGATATTTCCTGCATGCGCAAATTCTTTTTGCCTGTGATGGGAAACCATGCACCTGCCTTCACCGTTTGATCGTTGGCGAGTATCACACACTGACGGCCGCTTACATAACCCACACCCGCCACCGTGCCACCCGCAGGGCAACCGCCCTGTTCGGCATACATATCATAACCCGCAAAAGCGCCGATCTCAATA
>JAYVJU010000288.1:0-14168 GCA_043769035.1 Ferruginibacter sp. | reverse complement strand
GCTGCCATAAGCCAGGCCATGTTAACCACCAGTAAATTTGCAACAGAGCATGCTGACTCTTACATTGCACCGTTTGCTATTTACCGCTTTAACCAAATTGCCGGCGATGTAACTAAAACAGACGCACTATTCAACGGCTTAGCACCACAGGTAAAATATTCGCAAATGGGAATGGCGGTGGCTCAGGTAATTACTACTGCAAAAAAGAATGCGCTGGGTTATGTGTTGCCCGATTTTACACAAGCGGATACTTCAGGCACCCCAATTACACTATCTTCATTAAGAGGAAAATTTGTGCTGATAGATTTTTGGGCCAGCTGGTGCAGGCCATGCCGCATGGAAAACCCTAACGTGGTAAATGTGTTCCAAAAATTTAAAGATAAAAATTTTACTGTGCTGGGTGTGTCTCTCGACAGATCGAAACCAGCCTGGATTGAAGCAATTAATGCCGACGGTTTAACATGGACACATGTAAGCGATCTGCAGTTTTGGAATAATGCTGTAGCACAGCAATTTCAAATACAAAGTATACCGGCCAATTATTTAATCGATCCGGAAGGGAAAGTTGTAGGCAGGGATCTGCGTGGCCCTGCATTGGAAATGAAACTGGCTTCGTTGTTGAAGTAGAAATCCTAATCACAAATATTTAATCAACTCAACTGTCTTTTATACAGCTGTACCGTATTTTCCAATCCCAAATAAATAGCATCGCATATTAATGCATGCCCGATAGATACCTCCAGTAAACCCGGAATATGTGCAGCAAAATATTTAAGGTTATTTAAATCCAGGTCGTGCCCGGCATTAATACCAAGGCCCAGTTCATTGGCTTTTTGTGCCGCAGCAATATAAGGTGCTATAGCTTTTTCCTTATCACCAGCTGCATACTGACTGGCAAAGCCTTCGGTATATAATTCAATACGATTAGTGCCCGTAGCTTTTGCACCTTCCACCATTTCAATAACAGGGTCAACAAAAATTGACACCCTTATGCCTGCCAGTTGAAAAGTAGTGATGATATCGCTGAGGTAATCTTTATGTTCAATGGTGTTCCAGCCATGGTTGCTGGTTAATTGATTTTTACTGTCAGGTACCAGCGTTACCTGTGTAGGTTTATTAGTCAGTACAAGGTCAACAAAACTTTGCTCTGTACAATTACCTTCAATATTAAATTCGGTGCTTACAATTTTTTTAAGGTCGTACACATCTGCATAACGTATATGCCGTTCATCCGGTCTTGGATGCACTGTAATACCATCGGCGCCAAAGCGCTCTATATCTTTTGCAGATTTAACCAGGTCGGGATTATTACCACCACGGCTGTTACGCAGTGTAGCCAGTTTATTAATGTTTACCGAAAGCTTTGTCATTTTAGATCAGATGAAAATTGTAGTGCAAATTTAATCTAAAACCTGCCTGTAAAACAGTAAATATTTTTTAAGCATAGCCCCATTCCTTCATTATTTTAAGATTTTCCTTTGCACACTCCAATGGTGTTTTACCCTGGTAGGCTTCCTGTTCAATTATATAATGTACATGTTTCGATTTCTTTTTAATGGCATCAATAACAGCTTTCAGGTTTACAATGCCGGCTCCTAAAATTGTACTTTCAAATTTCTCTACACCTTCAGTTGCTTTTATTTCGTCTTTAACATGTATCGACATAAACCTCCCGGGGTATTGGTTCACTATATCAATTGCTTTGGCACCGCCATTATACAAATTACCGGTGTCTAGCTGCTGCATCACCAAATCAGGGTCGGTACTTTTTAAAATGATATCATACATTGTTTCGCCATTTAGCTTCTGGCTAAATTCAAAGTCGTGGTTATGATAACCGAATTTCATACCTGATTTTTTACATAGTTCACCGCATTTATTAAACACCTCCATAAAGCGTTTCAATTCATCATAATTAGTTTTGTACCTGCTGTCCATCGATGGGCTGATAACAAACTGTTGCCCCATTGTTGCAGCATCTTCAACAGTATATTTCCAGGCATCAGTAAAATCTTTTTTGCTTTCGTCCCAATGTTGTGGTCCCATAACTGTATGGCCGCTGGGCATTTTTAAACCCATCCCTTCAAGTATATTCCGGAATTCTAAAACTGTAAAACCATAAAATTTCCGGTTTACATAGTTAGCATGCTCTACATGTTTATAGCCCATTACCGAAAGTTGTTTCAATGTATCCAAAGAGTCTTTCGTCATGTCGTCACGAACAGAGTATAACTGGATACCAGTAATTTCTTTTCTTTTATTTCCTGCCAAAACAAATTCCGGCAGTAATGAAGTTGCTGCAAAAGTAAGCGCAGTATTTTTTACAAAAGAACGTCTTGATGATTTCATTTTTAAATAATTATTTCTGTTAGCAAATATTTATAGATATAAAAGATAAGATTTTATTGAGAACAACAGGGATAAATAACTTATTTTTTTGTGTTGAACAAAAAAATCCCCGGTATCAATTGATCCGGGGATTAGTATCATTCACCATTTTAAACATTAATGTATCAATATTTTTCCTTCTGCCAGTTTTTTGCCGGTGGCATCACCAATCACTACATAGTAAACTCCTCTTTGTGCAGGTTTTATATTTACACTAAGCAATGTATAAGCACCTGATACAGGAAATTTTGAATTATACACTTTTGCTCCTTTTGAATCAAATACAGTAATTGTTCTTGATGTGTTGGCTCCGGTTTCATTATAATACGATACTGTAAACTGTCCGTCGTTCGGACTTGGGAAGATAAAGAGGTTCTTACTTGCAGAAGCATCAATCACCACAACTGGCGATTGTGATGAACAGGCAAGACCACTTGCAAAGGCTTCCTGCATTCTTACCTGGTAACTGCCGATATTTTCAACATTTACAACATAAGTGTTACCGGCATTTGTTAAGCCAGCAGTATTTTTAAACCAGTTGTAAGTTAATATACCACCTGTTGATGCACTTGGTGTAGCTGTAAGCGTTGTTGTTTTACCGGGTAATAAACTGGTTAACGGAGCAGCAGCTAAACCAACAGTAGGTAACTGGCGAACAGTTAGTGTACCGGCATTGGTGCTTACCTGTGTTGGGCAACTGGCATTTGATAACAGGCAACGGTAGCGATAATTATTTGATGCTGTTGTTACCGAGTTAAGCGATAATGTTGTTGCATTTGCTCCTGCAATATTATTCCAGGTTGTGCCGCCGTTTGTACTTAGCTGCCATTGATAGATTATTGTTTCTGTACTGCTGCCTGCAACGGTAAAGTTTACATTGCTGCCAGAACAAATTTCAGGGCTGGCAGGTTGTGTGGTGATTGTTACAGGCGCTATTGCATTTAATGCAACGCAGGAAGAAGTAATTGTTGTGCCACAGGTACCGGTTACTTTGCAACGGTAATTTGTGCTGCCGGTTACTACACCAATATTTAAACAGGATGAAGTGGCACCAACAACATTGGAGTAAGTGCCGCCGCATGTTGCAGCAGATTCCCATTGATAAGTAAGATTAGTTCCTGCTGCTGTTACACAAAATGATGTACTGCCACCAATACACACTGTTGAATTGAGCGGCTGTGCAGTTATTGCAGTTAATGTATTTACAGCAAGTATTGCCGGATTAGTTGTACCCGGTGTTGTACAGGTTGCATTAGATAATTGACAACGGTACCTGTAATTATTCATTGCAGTTGTAACAGCTGCAACAGTGTAAGTGGCTGCGTTTGCTCCGCTGATATTATTATACGTAGCACCACCATCTGTACTTAATTGCCATTGGTATATAATGCCTGTTCCGCTACCTGCTGCATTAAAACTAACACCGCTGCCTTCACAAATAGTTTGGCTGGCAGGCTGAGTGGTTACGGTAACACTTGTTACAACTGTTAATAAGGCACAATTAGATGTTGCAGCAGGAGTACAGGTTCCGGTTACAACACAGCGGTAGGCAGTATTATTCTGTCCTGCTGTAATACCATTTAATATATAGCTAGATGCGTTTGCAGTTGGAATATTATTCCATGGCCCTGCACAACCTGTTGTACTTAATTGCCACTGGTAGGTTAAACCAGTGCCTGTAGCAGATACAGAAAAGGTATTGCTGCTGCCCGTACATAAGGTAACATCCTGTGGCTGATTGTTGACAGCAGGTGCTGCATTTACAAGTAATATACCGGCACCGGAATTAGTACTGCCGCACTGGGTTGATGCAACACAGCGATAGTTATAATTATTCATGCCAGCAATTGCACCGGTTATTGTTAGTGTTGCTGAGGTAACACCCGAATAAACACCTCCATTTGAAATATTATTGTAGCTAACGCCTCCGTCTGTACTTACCTGCCACTGAAACGATAAGGCTGTTGTAGAACTAATAGAGAAAGTTGTATTAGCACCTGCACATAATGTTTGGTTTGCCGGTTGTGCTGTTACAGTTGGTCCGGTACCAGCCGTAATAGTATAGGTTATATTTCTTGTTTGAGTAACAGCTCCCGGGCTTGTTCCTGTTATAGTTACTACATATGATCCCGCTGCCAAAGTATTGGCATTATTCAAAGTAATTACACTTGTGCCGCCTGGTGTTACAGGGTTTGTTGCAAAACTGATAGTGGTACCTGCAGGTACGCCTGATGTTGCACTAAGCGTAATAGGATTTGCAAAACCACCTGTTGCACTTGTACCCAGTGTAACAGACATTGTAGCAGGTGCCGGGCAGGTTGCTGTAGCAGGTGCCGGGTTGGTAAATGTAAATCCTGCTGCGGAACTTTCTAAGGGGCTTTCCCAAACACCACGTCCATAAGTTGCCACCCGTATTTTACCCGATGCTTTTTGAATATCCAGTTCGTTAATTGCAACTAATGGCAGGTTATCAGAAAAATTTGACCATGAGCCGACACCTTCCTGCTGGTAATAAACACCAATATTCATCCCTACATAAATTCCTCTTGGTGTATTATCATCGGTAACAATGGTACGGGCAACAATTCCTGGCAGGTTTGCAGATATATTGGTAAATGTTGCTCCTGCATCTGTTGAAACCAGTACCCTGTTTGATGTACTGTTACAGGTAATCCAGATTTTTGAAGGATTGGTTGGGTCAACAGCAATATCAGTAATAGATGATGGAGCTGTTCTTGTTGCCCAGGTAGCTCCATCGTCAGTAGTTACATATAAAAGTGACCCATTAGAAGCATAAATAAAATTTGGGTTTGAAGGTGCAACAGCCAGGTCGGCTAATGTAGTTGTTATTGTTGCCCCCGAAATATTCGTCCAGCTTGTACCACTGTTTACAGATTTATAAACACCCGTCCAGCCACCATATAAAATTGTTTCGTTAGTTGGATGAATGGCTAATGGCGTTACCCATTGACCGGAAGATGGTTGTGATAAATTACTATATGAATTACCTCCGTTTACAGATCTGTAAATGGCCCCGTTCTGGCTGGTACCCCATAAATTTAAATGATTCGTTGGGCTTACCAGGCCTTCCATTCCATCGGCACCCAGCCAATCTACCCAGGTACCTGATGCCTGCCTTGCAACACTGCCATTATCCTGTGCACCACCTGTAATAACATTGGCATTGGTTGGCGAATTTGCAATTCTGTAAAATTGCCGTATGCCTAATCCTGCAGACATATCTGTCCAGTTATCTCCTGCATCAGTACTTTTAAAAAGCCCGCCATCCGAAATAGAATACAGGGTACTGTTTATCCAGAATAAACCATGTACATCGGCATGATTATATCCAACGCTATTGGGAAGAAACCATGCAGTGATGGCAGTAAAAGAAACACCGGCGTTTACAGATTTCCAGCAAATGATGCCTGCAATATAAACTTCTGATGCATTGGTAGGAGATACATCCAATGCCATATCATATGTTGCCTGGCCCGAAGTGCCTGTACCATTTGTTTCATAACCAAAATAATTAGTGCCGCTTGAAGGGCTGCCAATTACAGTTGTTGTAAAGCCAATACCTGCATCTGTTGACTGATACATTCTGCCAAATAAACTGCCACTGGCCTGTACTATATAAACATAATTTGGGTCGGCAGGTGTTACCGCTACCAAAGTGCGGCCACTGTTGGTAATACCCTGTGCAGCTCCAACAACAGTCCAGGTAACTCCATTATCAACCGAGCGGTAAACATCGTTACCTGTGGCATACATAATGTTTACATCGTTGGGTTTAAATTCAATATCTTCTTTACTGCCTGTATGTACCTGTGTCCAGTTAGTGCCGGCATTAACAGAGCGGAAAATACCATTGGTAGCACATGCAAAAACAATATTGGTATTGGCAGGATTAATAAGCACTTTTCTTATAGTACCCGACGGGCCAGAACCGGTTGGTGCAAAACTGGCACCTGCATTGGTTGATTTTAATAATAAGCCTGTACTTGTACCAACATAAACCGTATTCTGATCGACAGGGTCAATGGTAATGGCAAAAACTGACATCCATGTAGCATTGTTATCGGTAAGTGGAGCCCAGTTAGCACCGGCATTTGTAGATTTCCAAAGTCCGCCGCCGGGAGAACCCACATAAATTACATTTGCATTAGAAGGATGAATAGCCACGGCTGTTAACCGTCCTGTTCCGGGATTCCAGCTTGAGGTACGATTCCAGGTTAAGGGACCTAGCTCTGTCCAGTTTGCTGCAGTAGCCGATAGTGGATCCATACTGTTGCGGCTTTGTAAAAAATTATTCCATTCCGTTACCGGCTGAATTAAGTAGCCATTTTCATCAACATGAAATTTACGCTCATAAAGCCAGCGTTGAAATTGTTTGTATCCTGTACCACGGCCGATACCGCTTATTTTAAAAATATCATTTGCCTTATCTTCTGCTTCACGTATTGAGAGGTCATTCCTTTCCATAATTTCCCAAACATTTTGCTGGGCAGCAGTATTTAAACCAATAGTAATTACCAATAAAAAAAGCAGCAGTTGTTTCATAATTTTTTTTTGAGTGTGTTCTTAAAACGGAATTAAGGTTTGATAGCGTATGCAGTTATAAAAGAAAGTAAAATAAACCAATTTTTCTCACTTATTAATAAATGCTGCTATGTTTTTTTAGTGTTATAGTTAAACTGGTTTAGTATTACAAAATATTCAACAAAAGATGGAAAGAGAGAGCACAATTTGCAAAAAAATGCTGCGTTGTATAAGTTTTTGCACTTTTAAACGTTATAAATTAAACCAGCCCTATGAAAAAAATATTTATAAGCCTGCTTATTTGTGTTATTGCTTTTACTTCTTTTAGAAAAGCCCCTTTAAATGCAACTGCTCCTTTGCCTTTTTGTGCTGCATTAGAGGCTGTAATAAAAGCAGAACCAAATGCATTTAAAACTTTAAAGGGCGCATATATCAGTGAGAATACTGACGGCACGAAAAATTATACATCCAAAGTGAGTTTTGCTGGCTGGCCCAGTAACAGGTACGGCACTACTGATGCCGGAGGTGCAAGTATTGATATCAAAAGTGAATTAACTACGACAGATAAAGCCACTCAACTATTTGCTGATACTGAAAAACAGATAGCCGACTGCACCGGAATTAATGGAGAAACATTAGTAGCCGAAGGAATAGATAAGCTGATGATCTTTACAAAAAACAAATGCGATGTGGCACTTATTCTCGTAACAAAAGAAGAAGAGTCTTATGTAATGATATCAATTTCAAGAGCCTCGTAACTACATTGTATTGCCGCATACGATAAGTTATTTTTCCAAAGCAGTTTTTCTAATACCACCGGGAAACATAATTGTTAACAACACTGCAATCAATAAAAAATTAAATTCTACTCCATTTCTTCCGCCACCTACCACAAACCAGCCTTCTTTAAAGTGAACTAAAACAATGCCTGCAACAAGAATAGAAATAGTGAGCAAGCATGCCGGCTTTATAAATTTTTGAAATAACAGGCAAAATGCACAAACCACGTGTGATAATTTTATAGCCCATGCAATTGCTACACCCATTGGTGCAAAACCAATTTGGTTTAAGTACAGGTTTCCAAAATCATTTATACCGTTGTTAAACATTCCCGGCACACTGTGTACTATTAAAATTATAGCGGTGGCTAAGCGTAGCAGAAATGTACTGTTAAATATTTTCATCGTTTTAGCTTTCCATGGTCATATAATCAAGGTTGCCGTTCTCATCCGTATTAATTACCACTAAGTAATTGGTAAGTTCCTGCCCGATAGAATAATCAAAAATGGCAAACTGATCTGCACTGTCGGGATATAAACCAACCCTTACCAAATGCAACTGCTGTAATAAAAGTGCAGGCCGGTCTGCGCTTTTATTATTTGTCCCGATTAATTGATTTAAATCATCTGTAGCTAATTCTTCTAAATGATGTTCGATATAAAACCGGACTGTATCTCCATCTTCATCATCAAAGTCTTGCAGTATATGTTTACGGTTACTGATATCATGTATCCTTATATTCTCAATAAAATGTTTTACCACTTCCAGTCTTTTAATATCAATAGTTTTAGCATCAAAGTTTAAATCTACCTGGATAGTGCTGTTATTAAAATCAATATCTGCATCATAATATTCATCTAAAACTGCTGCATCCAGTATGCCGAAGTGAGGTAATTTGATAGTTGCCATAGTTTAAAGTTAAAATGCTTTATACGAACACTGATTTACTTTACCGGGTATTCAAAAACATAATTTCCCGACCCGGTTTCAATTAAAACATTCTTCCCATCCTGTTTTATATTTTTAAATACTGTTGCAACAGCTGTACCGCTCTCTGTTATTGTTTCAATAGCTGCAGCAGGTAATTTAATGGTTGCTGTTGTATTAGGCGGAATACTGACCGTAATAATTATTTTTCCATCTTTCGTTTGCCAGCCCGAAGCAATTTTACCATAGATGCTTTCAAATGCGGCTTTTGCAAAACTTAATCTTTTATCTGTTTGTGGTTGTATAAGAATATGCTTATAACCGGGAGCTCCAATTTCTATGCCTGCGGCCACACGGTACATCCAGTCGCCTATAGCGCCATAGGCATAATGATTAAATGAATTCATGCCTACATCCTGGAAAGTGCTGTCTGTTTTTTGTCCGTCCCATCTTTCCCAGATAGTAGTTGCACCCATTTTAACAGGGTACAACCATGATGGAAAACTTTCCTGCAATAGCAGGTCATAAGCAACATCGCTTCTCCCGTTTTCGGTTAATACATGGCACAAATATGGCGTACCTAAAAACCCTGTTGATAAATGATTGCCTCTTCCTTTTATATCATCAACTAAATATTGCGTAGCAATGGGCCGCATTTCATTTGGCAGCAGGTTAAAATTTAAAGCCAGCACATAAGCGGTTTGCGATTCTGATGCAATACGTCCTGCAGCAGTAACATAGTTTTTATTAAAGGCGGTTTTTACTTTTTCAAAAACATCATTGTACATTTTTTCATCGGCTGCTTTACCTAATACGGCTGCTGTTTGCGCCAATAATTTTGAAGAGTAGGCATAAAACATTGTAGCAATCATATCAGGGCTGGTGTAACCATCATTCTCTGTTTGCCGCATTGATTTATAAAATAACCAGTCGCCAAAAATGCTGCCGCCTTTCCACAAATAACTTTCGCCTGCTGTTTTACGAATGTACTCAACATAGGCTTTCATACTTTGGTATTGTGTTTCCAGTATCTGTTTATCGCCATACACTTTATATATTGTCCATGGTGCAATTGTTGCCACATCGCCCCAGCCTGCAGAAGTGGCATTTGAGTTTTTTAAAGCATTGGGAATTACAAACGGTACCTTACCATCGGGGTATTGATCGGCAGAAAGATCTTTTAACCATTTTGTAAAGAATGCTGCCACATCCATATTAAATGCTGCTGTACGGCAGAATGCCTGTGCATCTCCTGTCCATCCTAATCTTTCATCCCGTTGCGGACAATCAGTTGGCACGTCAACAAAATTTCCTTTTTGCCCCCACTCAATATTATGTTGCAGTTGATTGATTAAAGCATTGGAACATTCAAATGTGCCCGTAGGTTTCATATCCGAATGAACAACAACTCCTGTAACATCTCCAGGTTTTAACTCGCCGGGATAGCCGCTTACAGCGATATACCGGAAACCAAAAAAAGTAAACCTGGGTTCATAAGTTTCGGTGTCGCCACCTTTTAATGTATATTTTGCTGTAGCCCTTGCAGCACGTAAATTATCAATATAAAAATTACCATACTTATCCAGTACTTCTGCATGACGAATGCTGACTGTTGTACCTGCGTTACCTTTTACTTTCAGTTTTATCCAGCCCACCATGTTCTGCCCAAAATCAACCACCAGTTCTCCCTTCGGTGTTCTGAATATTTTTACAGCCTGCAGCTCCTGTATTTTTTTTACGGGTACAGTTTGCGTAGCTATCAAATCATTTTTTGAAAAATTAACTGTCGTTACATTTTTCCATTTGCGGTCATCAAAAGCATTATTGCTCCAGCCATTCATTTCTTTACGGGCATCATAATCTTCACCATCGTAAATACCATTTAATGTAATAGGACCGTCTTGTGTTCCTTTCCATGTATTATCGGTTATAACAGTTTCTGTTGTACCATCTACATATTGTATTTGCAACTGGCATAACAAAGCCAGTTGTTTTCCCCAAATGCCCCAGTTATTTTCCCATGCCAGCGAACCCCGGTACCAGCCATCAGCCAGCATTGCACCAACAGCGTTATTGCCCTGCTGTAACATGTCACTTACATCATACACCTGGTATTGTAATCTTTTCTGGTAAGCTGTCCAACCGGGTGTTAATACTTCATCGCCAACTTTTTTTCCATTAAAGTATAACTCGTAAAAACCATGGCTGGTAACATAAACTTTTGCAGTGGCTATTTTCTTTTTTACCACAAAATCTTTTCTCACCAATAACCCGGGAATATTCCTGATGGTATCCTGTACAGGTTGTATCCAGTTTGCTTTCCAATCTTCGGGTTGTAATAAACCCATATCCCAAAATGCTGCAGTACTCCATGCCGATTCATTTTTATTGGCATCCCATACTTTTACCTGCCAGTAATATCGCTGACCACTTTGCAAAGCTGTACCTGCATAAGATTGTAAAACAGATTCAGCAGAATTTATTTTTTCACTTTGCCATACTATACTTTTAGCAGTAAAATTTTTATTGGTTGCCACCCGGATGCTGTAAGATGTTTGCAGAATATCCCTGCCCGTACCATTTATTTTCCAGCTAAGCCTGGGTTGCGCCACATCAATACCCATCGGGTTTATTTTATGTTCGCAGCTAAGATCGCTTACCAGTAATTTTTGAGCAGACAGGGATTGAGTAAGTAAAAGCAGCAAGACAAGTTTGAGCAATTTCATGATGGATTTTTTATTAAAAATAAGTTTTTTATTTTCAATATTCCCGGGAGAAATATAAGAGTATTAGAAATCATTTACCAACTGCTAACACAATGCACAATAAAAGGCAGGAGTGAAGATTAAAACCAAAGGCGGGTAGCAAAACAGTTTACTTATATTTTGCCTGGTAATGTTTAACAGAACCGGTTACCAGTTTTTTTAACACCTCAATATTTATGTCTGCTACTTTTTTAATGTAAACACAAGACTTGGCAGTTTTATGTTTTCCAAATTTCTCCAGTAAAGCCGCTTTACCATCAAAGTTGGCAATGTAAAGCGCAACTTCCGATTTACGTGGCGAAAAGCCAACCAGCGGGGCATCACCTTCGTGCCCGCTTTCGTATTTGTAATGATAGGTGCCAAAACCTATTATTGCCGGGCCCCACATTTTTGGTTCAAAGCCCGTTGCTTGTTTCATTATTTCTATTATGCCCAGGCAGTCAGCCTGCCTTAATTTGTCTTCAACAGTTTTTAAAAAGCTGGCAACAGTTATTGTTGTTACAACAGTTTTTGCTTTTGTTGTGGCCATACATTTTATTTTTCAGGTGTATCAATTAAAAAATTATCCTTTAATCACAGCTTTTAAGAACTCCTGCACAGTGACTGATCTTCCAATAGGTTCTAATAAAAATATAAAAAGGTTAATACCAAGGGCCAGGTACGTAGCAGGATGTTTTAGCTTTTGGTATTTCCATGCACCCAGCAGCAGCATTGCAATAATCAACACCTGTGTAATGTAAAGAGGAATCATGATACTGATGTTTGGCCATGCTGCACTATTGAAACCAATATAAACACCTTGCACACCACGACCAAGTGCCGGCATCATAATAATAAATACTGTTGTAATCAACCACCATGCATGATCTTCGAGTTGTTTCCTGTGAATGATACTTTTTATTACGGCATATCCAAAAGCCGTCATCATTACAATTTCTACTGCTGCAACACCAAAAAAGAACCAGGGTTGAAATGGCCCAAATCTGTCCGGCATTTCCAGTGCTTTCTGGGTTGTAACAATGTCCCTGTTCATCATACTAAATGCAGTTAAGCAGACAGCACCAGCCAGGAACATACCAACGATACCATTAGTTCTATGCCTTGCCATTTGGCCATGCGTAGCAAAATAAGGTTGTATAATAAGATAGAGATACCAAACTGTACCTGTCCAGTAATGTACATGCACCGACCATGCATTATCAGTAAAGTCGCCCCAATAATCCCTGAAAATACCCAGTTGCATAAAAATCATCGGTATGATCATCCATTTGTAAAGGGTGGTATACTTATTCATTGATGCAGTGTTTAAATTTTTATTTTTTTAGTATAATGATTGTAGGGGAATGCAACTAAAATAATACTTAAGCAGCAAATTCAAAAGCATTTTTGCAAATTACCTGGATAATAATTTGTTGCAGGAGTAGCAACTGTAGCAACTGTAGTGGTAACTAATTACAATCGCTTCATAAAATAAAAATTCATAGGGCGGCTTATGGTAAAACCAAGCCTTTGATAGAGTGCAATAGCCCGTTGGTTATCTTCCCTTACATGTAAAAAAGGCTGTTGCCCCTGTTGCAGGATGAGTTGTAACTGGTGTTGCATTAAAGTATTTGCATAGCCTTTGCCTGTATGCTCCGGGTGTGTGCATACAGCGCTTATCTCGGTATAATTTTCTACATGCAATCGTTGCCCTGTCATGGCAACCAGTTTGTCTTTATCAAATATGCCATGATAGTAACCAAATTTAATAGTGCCTGTTGTAAATGGGCCGGGTTTGGTTAATGTTGCCAGCGCAACCATTTCTTCAATATGCATATCAGTTAATGGTACCACATTCTCAAATTCATTTTTGATGGCAAGGTCGCCTTCATAAACAAATTGTAATCCTTTTATGTCATGCTGTACCTGCCAGCCCGTGGGTGAAGTGATAGGAGTTGGAATAGCATACAGAATTTTTCTACCCGGTGGTAGTAATTCATGCAGGTCGGCAAAGCCCTTGGTATAGCTTTCTTCAAAACCAGCAAAAGGTGAAACAGCTTCATCAAAAAACTTTACTGCATCAGTACCCAAACTAAGTTGTTTATCGCCTGAGCATAAAGCATTAAAAACGGGATTGTGCAATACATGTTTCACTATACAAAAGTATTGGTTTTGCAAATGTATATGATGTATTGGCTGATGAAAAGGCAGCTATATTATTTATTCAACTCAAACGCACCTAAATCCGGTGCCTTACCCTTAAAAGAAAAGCCGATTACTTTTCCTTTATCAATAAACTGGCTTGCATCTTTCAGTTTCATAAAATCAATATCGGGCAGGCTGCCATCAGCTTTGCGTGGGGCAGTTAAAAGGTTTTCATCAAGGCTTACAAAATCTGCATCAGTGACCTGCAGGTTTAAATCAAAATAATTATTGGCCAATGTACATTTGGCCGCATCCATTTGTACTATTTCTTTTCCGCCTTTATAGCCAAGGTTGTTGTATAAAATATGATCGAAGCCCGGCACATCCTGTGCTGTATCCCTAAGGCGGTTAAGCATATTGTAATTGCTGCTATTGTTACGGTAGGCCGAATTATTATACCAATCGCTGCCGCCGGTATGATGATTAGAATAAAAACCATTGGCTTTATTACGTACCGCTAAACAAAATTGAATCGTGTTACGGGGAACAGGATTTGGTATTTCAGCACCCACTTTTTTTAGTCCATAGCCGCCGCTTTTAAAACCGTTGCCATCGCCCTGGCTTCCAAAATCTTTATTAAAG
>JAYVJU010000287.1:0-11035 GCA_043769035.1 Ferruginibacter sp. | reverse complement strand
ATAATCTTTATAACAGCGCCAGCGGAAAAAACGTTTGGCATCAAATGGCCGGTCGGCATTTTTATTTAAAAACATTTTCCAGTCCACGGTTTTATCAGATGCATCTGCAGGAATATCGTATTGCCATGCACCACCGGGAGAGTTACGGGCCCAAAAGCCTTCGGCATAATTTAATTTACCTATGGCGCCGGCAGCCAGTAATTCTTTTGCTTTTTCATTACCCAGCGAACTCATGCCCTGGCTGCCCACCTGGAAAACAGTTTTATTTCTGGTCTGTGCATCAAGCACCGCATTGCCTTCGGTAATATCATGCACCATCGGTTTTTCGCAGTACACAGCTTTGCCGCTGTTCATCGCTTCTACCGAAATATCTTTATGCCAATGGTCGGGTGTGGCCACAATTACCGCATCAATATCTTTACGCTGCAGCAGCTCTTTATAATTACGGGTGGTAAAAATATCGTTACCATATAATTTTTTTGCAGCCGTTAAGCGGCCGTCGTACAGGTCGCAGGCGGCAATTAATTTTACACCCGGTATGGTAATGGCGGTGTTGGCATCTGCCATGCCCATACCACCGGCGCCGATTACTGCAATTTGTATATTATCATTGGGGCTGTAAATGGGCTGCCGTAATAACTGAATTTTATTTGCTGTACCGGCAGCGTTAAGTATGTCGGGGGCAAGTGCGGCTGCCACGCTTGCTTTTGTAAGTTTATTGATAAAACTTCTACGTGAATTTTGCGAAGGGGTTGTCTTTTTCATGCTGCTTAGTTTCGGTTAGGGAAATTAAGTTTTTTTATGACAAGGGAATAAATAATTTTCGGCGTCGTTACGTTTTTTTTAAAATCAACAGCAGCTAAAACTATGGAGAATTATAAGTGGCCGACTCAACCTTATACTTGCCGTTAAGTTTTAGCTTTACCCTTGTTTTCGATTTTCCTGCTTTAACAGTTTGTTTCCAGTCTATAACTATTCTTAAAACAGCGACATCAGTATTTTCCTCCACAACAATTCCTTCAATTTTTATTTCATGGTTGCCTTGCGATATATTCATCTGGACAGCGTTGGCTAAATTATGGTTCTGACGATGGGGTTTGGTTGAATCCATTAAAATGCCATCGACATACACCCGCAGGTAAAACATCTTCGTAGGCGGTGATGATTTTTCAGAAAAATCATAGCGGACAATAAGTTCACTTTCCTGGGCATTTAATAACCCGGAAAAAAAGAAAAGACAATATAAGACAATCAATATTTTCATTTCTTATTAAATATTATTCGCTGCTTATTAGAGAGGGGTAACGACGAAAAAAAGCCGACACTGTAAAGTACCGACTTTTTTATAATAGAATGCGAATAGCATTATTTAGCCGGAGCCGGTGCAGGCATATCGGTATTCCAGATATCATGATGCAGAGATTTAAGAGGAACACTGACGGAAAAAGGGGTTAAATAATTTTCCTCTTTTGCAAATACATGTCATAAATAATTATTCATCCTTTCCACCCTTATCACCCACAAACCATTGCTCTTTATTTTTAAACAATACATTAAATGTAGTTAGAGAGCCATAGCACCTTGTTATGTATTGCTGTATGCCCACCTTTTCCTCATCACTTAATTTTTTATTACTGTTAATGTTTTGTTCCAGTACCCTCAGCCTGTCACGCAGCATAACAATTTTATGAAAGAAATCATCAATGGGAATTTCTTTTGGCTTTAGTGTTTTATCGGCAGCCTGCAAAAGCATGGTACCGCCAATCCACTTATCACCTATCGGAACAATTTCTGTAACATCGCTCCACTGCCGTAATATTTTTAATAAAGATTTTTCTACCTGGGAAACAGTCTCTACTTCGGCAGTTACATTTTCTGCAATAATCTCTTCCAGCTTATCGTCTGTTTTATCAATCTCTTTTATACCATGGTGAATAAAAGAAATTAAATAGGTGGCATAACGTACCCCAACTATTACGCCTGGCCCAAACTGTGTGTGTTGTAATCTTGTGCCAACGCCTAGTACTAATTGATCTAGTTCCATCACTATGTTTTTTAAAGTGGTATATAAATTTGGTTAAGCAGCAGTTGTTTTACATTTTTTGTTTTGTGGCCCCGGCTTTTAATAATTCAATTTTAAATTTATAGGAGCAGTTTAATATATACTGGTTAAAGGTAAGCTCGTCTGCTTCGCTGGTAAATTCATAATCGGGCCGGTATTTTATCATAAACACATTTAACTGTTCGCCATTCAGCTGTGTTATTCTTTTTATCAGCGTTTTATTAAAGCGGTAATTCACATATTTTTCCTGCTCCTCCAGTTCCAGCCTTGTCTGAAAAGCTTTCAGCCTTTTGTTTCTTTTAAAACGGAAAATATTTATAATCTCATTAGCATCGGCACCAACACCGCCAGACGGTGTAATAGAAGTTGATATGGTTGGCTTTTCGTAATTGTATATTTTGGCATAGGTCTGCCGGTTTTCTATCGAATCTTCTTTATAAGATTTTGCATACACCACCACTTCTTTTAAAGTGCTGTACTTTCCTTTGTAAGGTATTAAAAGCGCAATATCAAAATGCGAAGGATCAGGTATTGTTTTTACGGCAAACTTCTGCGTGGGTTTATTACGAAAGATAAAAGTAACAGAATCTTTTTCCGAAACAGTTACATGGTAGTTGCCCAACGAATCTGTTATGCCAAATAAACCACCGGTACTTACCACCCGTACGCCGGGCACAAAATTTATTTTAGAAGAATCGAAAACTGTTCCGCTGAGAATTAATTGTGCGGCAGCAGTATTTGCCATAAACTGAAAGCACAATACCGGTAAAATTATTTTTAAAAATGATTGCAAATACCCAAAATTTAGAAGCGTAATATTACATCAACAAATTAATACAGATAAAATTACTGAAGTTTTTAACTGCGATTTTGCTTTTGCAGTAAACTTTCAATTACACCGGGGTAATGTTTATGTTCAAGTATATGTATTTTTTGGGCCAGGCTATCAGCAGTATCATTTGCTTCAACTACACATTTACCCTGGAAAATAATTTCACCATGGTCGTATAACTCATCTACATAATGTATGGTTATGCCGCTTTCGGTTTCTTTATTCGCAATCACTGCTTCATGTACAAAATGCCCAAACATACCCTTGCCGCCATAGGCAGGTAATAATGCCGGGTGAATATTGATCATTCTTTTTGGAAAAGCTTTAATTAAGGCTCCGGGTATTTTCCATAAAAACCCGGCCAGTACAATAAAATCAATATGCTGGTTTTGCAGATCGGGTAAATAATTATCGCCTTTAAAAAACTGCTCTTTTTCAATTAATAAAGCAGGGATGCCATGGTGGGCAGCAATATTTAAAACGCCTGCACCGGGTTTATTGCAAACTATCAGTCCAATTTTTACCGAAGTGGAACTGGCAAAATGATTAATGATCTGTTGTGCATTGCTGCCTGCACCACTTGCAAAAATGGCAATATTGGTTACCGGCTTTTTTGCGGTATTGCCTTTAAACCTTCCTACTACCTTTGAAATATATTTTTTAAAAAAAGAAAACTGCCCCAGGGGAATACTTACCAGTAAAACTGCCAGTGGCCACAGCAGGGTAACTAATAAAATATACAGTATCACCCACAGCACACCCTTGTCCATATTTGTTAGCGCCAGCAGTTTCCGTCCGGCATAGCCGCATAAGCTCCCTCCCAATGCAAAAGTTGTAATAATAAGTACAAGGTTAATTCCATTTACCTTCCAGTGCTGTTTAAGTTTTTCAAACATTTGGCAAATGTGAAGCAAAAATTTGTGAATCGGCAGAACAAAACAAAAAATATTAATGAACTAAATACTGTTTACAAAAATGTGACAATAACACTATAAAAACTGACACAAAACGCTGAAATCCACGCCAGACGGGCAAAAAAAAAAATACTGAATGTTGATATTATGTCAACATCCTGACTTATTTTTGCAGCCAAAACAGGATATTTTTCCACATTAGCCCCGATTAACTGTATGAGTCGCTATCGAAAAAGTTTTAATAAATTATTCGCAGGCCTTTTTCTTTTTGCAATAGTTTCATTTTCCAATGATGTTCTTGCTCAGAACGGCGAAGCGCTTTTTAAGGCCAATTGTGCCAGTTGCCATAAAACAGATAAGGATTTTACAGGCCCTATGTTAAAAGGGGCAAGAGAAAGGGAACCGGATCCAGAATGGGCATATAAATGGGTAAATAATACCAACACCATGGTAGAGTCTGACCCTTACGCAAAAGCTTTAAAAGCTAAGTGGGGATCACAAATGACCCAGTTTAATCTTAAAAAGGAAGAAATAAAGGCGATTTTAGATTATGCAGACGCACCACCTGTTGTAACAACACCGCCTCCCGGTCAACAATCAGGTGATGATAACTCACTTCTTTTCGGCGTTCTTACTTTAGTTTTAGCACTTATAGCTTTTATATTATTACAGGTTAACAGCAACCTGCGTAAATTAACCGACGAAAAAGAAGGTGTTTTACGTTCAGAGCCTGTTCCGGTTTACAAAAACAAAACTTATTTAATGGCAGGCATACTGGTGCTGTTTGCTGTGGGTGGTTTTTATACTATTAATGGTGCAATTGGCCTGGGTCGTATGAAGGATTACCAGCCGGAGCAACCCATTTATTATTCTCACCAGGTACACGCCGGCACCAACCAGATCAGTTGTTTATACTGCCATGGCGGTGCACAGGATAGTAAACATGCCAATATTCCTTCGGTAAATGTTTGTATGAACTGCCACAAGGGAATAAGTAAATATGAAGGACCGGATAAATTGGTAAAAGAAGACGGCACCGCTGTTGATGGTACTGCCGAAATCCAGAAATTATATGCTTACGCAGGATTTAACGCTGCAACCAAAACATACAACCCTGATAAAAACGGTGATGGAATACCTGATGGCGCCAGGCCAATTGAATGGGTAAAGATCCACAACCTGCCCGATCATGTTTATTTTAACCATAGCCAGCACGTAAAAGTAGGTAAGCAACAATGCCAAACCTGCCATGGTAATGTACAGGAAATGCCTGAAGTGTACCAGTTTGCAGATTTAAGCATGGGCTGGTGTGTAAATTGCCACAGGGAAAGTAAAGTTGACTTTTATAATAAAGCAGACAGTACAGGAAATAAATTTTACAGCATTTACGAGAAATTCCATAAAGATTTAAAGAGCGGTAAAATGGACAGTGTTACCGTAGAGAAAATTGGTGGAACAGAGTGTCAAAAATGTCACTATTAAAGATTAGTTGATTAACAGATCAACACATTATCAAATTAGCACATTATCAAACTTATGAAGAAATACTGGCAAAGTTTTGGAGAATTAAATCAAACTGAAAGCTTTCAGCAATCGGCCAAAAATGAATTTAAAGAAGAGTTACTGCCATTGTCAGATCTTGATGATAAGGGTATTCTAGATGCAAAATCTCCACGAAGAGATTTTCTTAAATACCTGGGTTTTAGTACAGCTGCCGCTACACTGGCTGCCAGTTGCGAAATGCCGGTACGTAAATCAGTACCTTTTTTACAAAGGCCCGATGATGTTATTCCAGGTGTTGCCAATTATTATGCTTCTACTTATGTTAATGGTGGCGATGCTATTTCGGTTGTTGTAAAACAAAGAGATGGCCGCCCGATTAAAATAGAAGGCAATGAACTATCAAGCATTACCAAAGGCGGAACCAGTGCACAAGCGCAGGCTTCTGTTTTAGACCTGTATGATAACACACGTCTTCGTTACCCGATGGAAAAATCTGGTAAAGACTTTAAAGAGTCTCCCACATTCGAAGCTTTTGATAAAGCAGTAGGTGCAGCAATAGCCGGTAAAGCGGTTGTATTATTAACATCAACAGTTAACTCGCCTTCCACACTTCAAATTATAAGCGAATTTTTAGCAAAATATCCAGGCAGCCGTCATGTAGAATATGATGCAGTAAGTTATAGCGGTATGTTACTGGCCAACGAAGCTACTTATGGCAAAAAAGCAATTCCTTCTTACCATTTTGATAATGCTAAAGTAATTGTGAGTCTTGGTGCCGACTTTTTAGGTACCTGGTTAAGCCCGGTTGAATTCAGCAAACAATACGCTGCCAACAGAAAAATTACAGGTGAAAAACCTGAAATAAGCCGTCATATTCATTTTGAAAGTATGATGAGCATGACAGGAAGTAATGCAGATGACCGCTACACACACAAACCTTCTGAAACAGGTAAAGTAGCGGTTGCTATTTTAAATGCATTGAATGGTACAGCTGCATCTTTTGCAGATAAAAGATTAAACGACGGGGTAAAACTGGCTGCAGATAAATTAAAAGCTGCTGCAGGTAATGCCTTGGTTGTTAGTGGAAGCAATGACGTGAATGTGCAGGTAATTGTAAATGCAATTAACGAAGCCATTGGCGCAAACGGAAAAACCATCAACTGGGCAGTAACATCTAATTATCGTAAGGGTATAGATGCAGATATGGTTAAACTGGTTGAAGACATGAATAGCGGAGCGGTTGGCGCAGTTTTAATCCATGGTGTAAATCCTGCATACTCTTACAACGACAGCAAAAAATTTGTTGCCGGATTAAATAAAGTAATTAGTGTTTCATTTAATGCAACAATGGATGAAACCGCTGAGCAGTGTAAATATATTCTTCCAGCCAATCATTGGTTAGAAAGCTGGGGCGATGCTGAACCTAAAACCGGATACATCAGTTTAATTCAGCCTACCATCAACCCGATGTTTAAAACAAGGGCCTTCCAGACTTCTTTATTAAAATGGAGCGGAAGTGTTACCCCTGATTACGAAACTTATTTTAAAAATTACTGGACCACAAAATTAGCCAGCGCAGATAATTTTAATAAAGCCTTACAGGATGGCGTGATTGAACCGGCTGCACCAACTGTTGGTGGCGCTGCCTTCAATAGTGCTAAAGTAGCAGAAGCAACTGCGGCTGCTTCCAGCACAAAGGGTGGAGAAATTGAAGTGGTGTTGTATCAAAAAATATCCATTGGTGATGGTGGCCAGGCTAATAACCCATGGTTGCAGGAATTACCTGATCCCATTTCTAAAGTAACCTGGGACAATTATGTGATGATGAGCCCTGCAATGGCTGCAGCTAAACTTGGTATCGACATTTTAAATAAGGATAGCAAAAGACAGGCAGATGCTTATGAAATTAATCCTGAAAAGCCTGTTGTAAAAGTTACTGCTAATGGTAAATCTGTTGAATTGCCGGTATTAATTATTCCGGGCATGCATAAAGATGTAATTGCAATTGCAGTTGGATACGGAAGAGGAACTGAAGGCGCCACAAGCGAAAAAATTTCTGAAAATATAGGAAGGTCAGCAGTTGGTGCAGGAAAGAATGTTTATCCATTAGTGCGTTTCGACGGCACTAATGCATACAGTGCCGCCGCAACTGTAGAAAAAACAGGTACAACATATCCTGTTGCACAAACCCAGGTACACGGCTTTACCGAAAGCCGCCCTGTGATTTATGAAACCAACCTTACCAGTTTTGTTGCAAATCCCGAAGCTGTTTTAGAAGAAATTACAAAAGAAAAATTACTGACTACTGCAAACAATAGTACAGATTTTGTAAAAGACGCCACTATGTATCCCGATTTTGCTAAGCCTGGCATTAAATGGGGAATGAGCATTGACCTTAGCACCTGTACCGGTTGCAGCGCTTGTGTTGTTGCCTGTACTGCAGAAAATAATGTGAGTGTAGTTGGTAAAATGCAGGTACAAAGAGCACATGAAATGCACTGGTTACGTATTGACCGTTATTTTACCGGGGATGTAGAAAATCCGGATGTGGTGTTTCAGCCCATGCTTTGCCAGCATTGCGATAATGCGCCTTGCGAAAACGTTTGCCCGGTTGCAGCAACCAACCACAGCACCGAAGGCTTAAATCAAATGACTTATAACCGTTGTATCGGTACAAGATATTGCGCCAACAACTGTCCTTATAAAGTGCGCCGTTTTAACTGGCTTGATTATACAGGAGCAGATAGTTTCCAGGATAACCAAAAACCAATGGTTGGTACATATATGGACGAATCTGTTATGCAGATGAACGATGATTTAACCCGTATGGTGTTGAATCCGGATGTTACGGTTCGTTCAAGAGGTGTAATTGAAAAATGTTCTTTCTGTGTACAGCGCTTACAGGAAAATAAATTAAACGCTAAAAAAGCAGGCGACCCAACTCTGGTTCGCAATGTAAAAGTAGCCTGTTCACAAGCCTGCCCATCTGATTGTATCACTTTCGGTAATGTAAACGATCCTGCAAGTGAGGTAAGCAAAGCAAGAGCAGATAAGCACCGTGCCTTTTATGTAATGGAGCAATTACACGTTTTACCTAATGTAAACTATATGGTTAAAGTAAGAAATACAGACAGGCATATAGGAATGGAGGAAGAACATCATGGAGAGAAGAAAGAAGAAACAAAGAAGGCAGAAAAAGAACATGCTTAAGAAGCCCCTCCTATCCTTCCGCCAGTTGGCGGAGAGGGAAATGGAGAAGATTATTGTAAGATGGGAGCGAAAATTAGAAAATAAGTTCGCTTAAATAAAAGTTGAAAAAAGTACCTAAGCTGAAATGCTTAATTACTAATGTTGAAATAAAAAATAAGGCTTGGCCTCCCTCTCTCCTGAGCTTGTCGAAGGGTGGAGAGGGAATGAGGGTGAGGCCGCTTAAAACAATATGTCATTACTAAAATACGAATCGCAACTAAGGGAACCGCTGGTAGATGGTGATAAAGATTACCACCAGGTATCGGAAGATATTATTCGTCCCATTGAGATGAAGCCAAGCCGCTTATGGTATATTGGTTTTTTCATCAGTGTATGTTTACTGTTGTTTGGTGTATATAGTGTTTATCGTGAGGTTACCTATGGTATTGGCCAGTGGAATGTAAATAAAACTATCGGCTGGGGTTGGGATATCACCAACTTTGTGTGGTGGGTAGGTATTGGTCATGCCGGAACATTGATCTCTGCAATCCTGTTATTATTCCGCCAGGGATGGAGAACAGGTGTAAACCGTGCTGCTGAAGCGATGACAATTTTTGCGGTAATGTGTGCTGGCCAGTTTCCTATCTGGCATATGGGCCGTGTGTGGATGGCATTCTTTGTATTACCTTATCCTAACAGCCGTGGGCCATTATGGGTTAACTTCAATTCTCCATTGTTGTGGGACGTATTTGCAATATCAACTTATTTCACAGTTTCCTTATTATTCTGGTACTCCGGTTTATTACCCGATCTGGCAACTGTACGTGACAGGGCTAAAACCAAATTCCGCAAAATGTTTTATGGTGTGGCATCATTTGGATGGAGCGGTAGCACCAAACACTGGCAACGTCACGAATCATTATCATTGGTGCTTGCTGGTTTAAGTACACCACTTGTACTTTCTGTACACACCATTGTATCTTTCGACTTTGCCACTTCAATTGTTCCGGGCTGGCATACCACCATCTTCCCTCCTTACTTTGTGGCGGGTGCGGTATTCAGTGGTTTTGCTATGGTGCAAACATTAATGATTGTAGTACGTAAAGTGCTTAACCTGCAGGATTATATTACACTTGGCCATATTGAAGCCATGAATAAGGTAATTGTATTAACGGGTAGTATTGTAGGCTGTGCCTATTTAACCGAATTATTTATTGCCTGGTACGGACAAAATCAATATGAGCAATGGGCCTTTTTCGAAAACAGGGGAAACCTGTTTAGTCCTTATGGCTGGAGTTATTATTTAATGATGTTCTGTAATGTGGTATCGCCACAATTATTCTGGAGCCGTAAATTAAGAAGGAATATCACGGTAACTTTTTTCATGAGTATTATTGTAAACATAGGTATGTGGTTTGAGCGTTTTGTAATTATTGTTACCTCTGTTTACAGAGATTACTTACCAAGCAGCTGGAGTACTTATTACAGCCCCAGTATCTGGGAAATAGGTTTTTACCTGGGTACATTCGGGTTATTCTTTACTTGTTTCTTCCTGTTTGCAAAATACTTCCCGGTTATCGCTATTGCCGAGATAAAATCGGTATTAAAAACCAGCGGAGAAAATTATAAAGTGAAGATGACCGATATTGAAAAAGCAGATGCTGAGAAGTTTTATATAGAAGAGGTAGCACATTCGCATCATTAAGATTTTGATTTTTGACTTTTAACTTTTGAATTATATAATATGGCTGGAGGAATTAAAAAATTTGTTGTAGGCAGTTTTGACGACGAAGCGGTATTGTTTCCTGCGGTGAAAAATGTTCGCCGTGCAGGATATAAAATACATGATGTGTTTACACCTTTTCCTATACATGGTTTAGATCATGCAATGGGTATCAGGGAAACAAGCCTTCATACTGCCGGTTTCATTTATGCAATTACCGGAACCACAACAGCGCTTACATTTATGAGCTGGGTTTTTACAAAAGACTGGCCATTAAATATTGGTGGTAAACCAAATTTTGCCTTGCCGGCCTGGATACCCATTACATTTGAGCTTACCGTTTTATTTGCTGCAGTGGGTATGGTGCTTACGTTTTGTTATTTATGTAACCTGGCTCCTTTTGTAAAAAAACATCATTTTCATGCAAGGGCTACAGATGATCTTTTTGTGATGGCCATTGAATGTACCGACAAAACCAACGATGCAGAAGTACAGGCTTTTTTGCAGAATGCAGGAGCGAAAGAAGTAAATGTGCAAATTGCTGAAACAGGTTGGTGGATAGGCAGGTACGACAGAGAGCAAAAATTATATAAAGAAGAGAAAGGTTACTAAGCAAAATCAGAAAACCGATTTAAAGATTTTATAAGAACGAAATGAAAAAAATTGCAATTATATCAACACTTATTATAACAACGGCGGTTGTTTTAATAAGCTGCGACAGTAAGCGTCAGCCAGGTAAGATTTATATGCCCGATATGACATATAGCAGAGCTTACGAAACTTATGCATTGCGTGACTCTACAATATTTACA
>JAYVJU010000286.1:0-3903 GCA_043769035.1 Ferruginibacter sp. | reverse complement strand
CATGTATGCGGTGTAAGCCTCTAAGATCAGTATTGCAGCTTTTAATGTAATGATTCCTGTATAATACCAAACATCATATTGCCTCAGGTTATCCCAATCTATCCCTTTATACAGCTTTGTTACCATCTTTGGATTTGCCAAGCCTACTCCGTAGGTAACAAGTATAGCGCCTGCTTCAATCATCAGACCGATAAAAGTGATCCAGGCCAGTACATTCATCACCATCAGGATAGTTTCTGTTTTTGTTTTAGTACTCATGTTGCTTTTTTTAAAATTGAAAAGCAAATGTAAGTAAATATTTATTGATAAACAATAAATATTTGCTTTTTTTAGGAAAATATTCTTCAATTAGCGGTAAATGTCTGAAAATCTGCAGGTTTTGTAGCGTGGATATTCTTAAGAGGCTTTTTTAAATTCTTCTATCTCCTCAAGGAATTTTTGAGCCTGTATTACCGGCATATGTTCGGGATCGTTTTTTACAAGGTAGCTTACCCATTTTTTATGCATTTTAAGGGGTGTAAGGTTTCTGTAAAGCCAGATAGTTAATAATGTAAAAAGCAGGGTGATAGGTATTGAAATAAGACAGAATTTAATAACCGAAGCCTGAATCATTTTGGTGCTCCAGAACCAGGTTGTATAAAATGGTGTTTGCAACAGTATGAACCGGTTGTTAAAGGTAGATGCCTGCAACCGGGCAAGTTTTTTTTGTGTGTCGGTAATGCTTTGGCTGTAATCCAGTTCTTTAATAAGCACAATATGCCTTATATAAGCAATAATTGCTGCAATGGTAATGAGCATGATCATGCCCACCGAAATTGTAAAATACATATTGCGTAACTGGTTGCCGTAAATAAGAAGACCTAAAAACAATACCCATAAAATCCCGAGAATTACAGCCACCAGCTTTAATCTTGCCAAATCATTAAGCTTTGATTGTGCTTTTTGTTTCTGCATCGATTCCATTATGAAAAGGTTCAGTTTCATCGTCCTGTCCAACTTTTCATCCTGTGCCTTCCAGAGATTTTTTAAAGTGATTTCTTCCATGGCCTTAATTATTTAGTGTTGAAAATTTTTGTTTGAGTTTATCTTTTATACGGCTTATACGTGTAGCAACATTTGTTTCTGTTATGCCTAAAATTTCTGCTATCTCGTTATAAGTTCTTTCTTCCAGGTAAAGTATCATCAGTGCTTTATCCAGTTCTTTTAGTTCGCTTATAAACTGCTGTAGTGTGTCAATATTTTTTTCAAGTTCTGTGGTGTCTTCTTTTTTGTCTTCAATTTCTGTATCTGGTTCAGATAGTTTAATGATTGCTTCTCCTGTTTTTGTTTTGCGGTAAAATGTTATGGCAACATTCAGTGCTAAACGGTACATCCATGTTGAAAATTTAACGCTGCTGTTAAAATGATTGTATGATTTCCAAAGCTGATAAGTAATTTCCTGTGCAAGGTCGGCACGGTCGTACTGGTTTTTGCAATACGAGTTACAAATCTTATAGATAATAAGTTTGTGCTGCTCTACCAGTTTTATAAACGCTTCCTTATTGTTTTGCATAACCATCAATCCTAAATAACAATATTTTCTTCATTATTCGCAGCAGTATCAAAAAAATCACAGTTTGGCGGTAATTATTTTAAAAACGACGCTTACAACTGCAGTGGCAAAGGCTTAACTTTGCCGCTTATTATTATGAAGACAAAATCATTAAAAAAAGACAAAGTAAATATCATCACCCTGGGTTGCAGTAAAAATATGGTGGATAGTGAAGTACTCAGTGGGCAACTGATTGCCAACGATATTAATGTAGTGCATGAGAATGCTAAAAAAGACCACAATATTGTAATTGTAAATACCTGCGGTTTTATAGAAAAAGCAAAAGAAGAAAGTATCAATACCATTTTAGACCAGGTAGAGCTGAAGAAGAGAGGTAAGCTGGATAAAGTATATGTAACAGGATGTTTAAGCGAACGCTATAAAAATAATTTAGAGGAAGAGATACCTGAAGTAGATGCTTTTTTTGGTACGATGGAATTGCAGGGTATGTTAAAACAATTTAATGCAGATTATAAGGCTGATTTAATTGGAGAACGGCTTTTGTATACGCCACAACATTATGCTTATATGAAGATAAGCGAAGGCTGTAACCGTACCTGTTCATTTTGTGCAATTCCTTTAATGAGGGGACAACATGTGAGCAGGCCAATTGAATCGCTGGTGGATGAAGCAAAACGTTTGGTTGACCGTGGTGTAAAGGAAGTGATGCTGATTGCACAAGAACTTACTTATTACGGATTAGATATCTACAAAAAAAGAGAATTGCCCAAGTTATTGCATGCCCTTGCTGATGTAAAAGGGCTGGAGTGGATTCGTTTGCATTATGCTTATCCTTCAAAATTTCCGATAGAAATTATTGATGCGATTAAAGAAAGGGAAAATATCTGCAATTATATTGATATGCCTTTGCAACATGCTGCCAATAATATGCTGAAAGCAATGAAACGGCAGATTACCAGGGAAGAGATGGAAGAACTTGTTGGGGAAATACGAAACCGTATTCCGGATATTTGTTTACGTACTACTTTAATTGCAGGCTTTCCCGGCGAAACAAGGGATGATGTAGAAGAACTAAAAATCTTTTTACAGAAAATGCGTTTTGACCGTGTAGGCATTTTTACTTACAGCCACGAAGAAGACACCAGTGCCCATGATCTTGTTGATGATATACCTGCCGAAGAAAAAGAAGAAAGAGCGCAGGAAATAATGGAAGTGCAGCAGGAGATTAGCCTGGAGAAGAATATGGAAAAAGTGGGCAAGACATTAAAAGTGCTTATTGATAAAAAAGAGGCCGGCAGATATTTAGGCCGTACAGAATTTGATAGTGTGGAAGTGGATAATGAAGTGATTATTGAGAGCAAAAAGAAATTAACACCAGGCGAATTTGTAAACGTAAAAATTACAAAAGCCTACGATTACGATATTGAAGGAGAAGTGGTGTAAAAAATAAGGGCTGCATTTTTGATGCAGCCCTGAAAGGTTTTTAAAATGATGAGGTAATTATCCTACCACTTCCACATTAACTGCGTTCATTCCTTTTTTGCCTTCTTGCAAATCAAACTCAACGCTGTCGCCTTCTTTAATATTTTGACTTTTTAATCCACTTACGTGTACAAAAGTTTCTTTGTTAGAGTCGTTGTGTTTGATGAAACCGAATCCTTTTTCAGTGTTGAAAAACTTTACGGTACCTTGTTGTTTGTCCATTTTAAATTGTATTGTATTATTTAATAAGGTGCAAATATAGCTTTTTATGCCTAAATGTGAATATTTTTTATAATGCCATTATTTGCCCGGCTTAATAGCAAGTACCTCTATATCAAAAATTAAAACATTGTTTGGCGGTATTACAGCTATATTTCTAATGCTATATGCTAAGGCTGAGGGAATTATGATCCTGATTTTTCCACCTTGTTTACAAAAGGGCAAACCTATCTGCCAGCCTTTTATTAATCTTTTTAAAGGAAAGGTTGCCGGGTTGTTTTTTGTTTGGTCAAAAACAAAACCATTCAGCAATTGCCCTTTATAATTAATTACAAGAGTATCATTTACGGTAACTGCAGGGCCGTCTCCTTCCTTTAAAATTTTATAAAACACTCCATTTGAGCTTCCGGTGGTATCTATTTTACCAGATGCAATGGCGTTTAATATTTGTTCCCTTTCTTTTACAGCTTCAATTAAACTATCTGCGTTTTTATAAAAGTCAATAACGGGTTTTGAATTGTTTGCCGTTCTGTTATACATGTCTCCAAACTTTGTGGTAGTTTTTTTAAAGCCGCCATTCCACAAATAAAAAGTAGAGTCTTCAGTTCCGCCGCCATAATCAATCCTGTCACCCGACTTACCCGTGACAT
>JAYVJU010000285.1:0-14062 GCA_043769035.1 Ferruginibacter sp. | reverse complement strand
GCGAATCCGCCTTGGATCTGTTTTACATCGAAAACCACACTGTCCTCACTGATCGCCAGCGCCCAGTTTTCGCCATTATCGGTCGATCTTATTATCCTTCTCATATTGGTCGCCAGCAGTACGCCATCCGCCTCTGCCAAATTCCCTACCAAGCCTCCGTCATGGACATGTTTCCAGGTTTTTCCACTGTTAGCAGTTTTAAAAAAGCCTTCGTTGGTGCCGATGAAAATGGCTCCGCTGGCAGTCTCAAAAAGGCTGCGTATTCTTGGCTCCTGAGCAATGTCGAACATCGGCGACCATACACTCGTTCCGTTTGTTGTTTTCAAATTTACACCCCAGTAATTGGTGGCCAATATCCCCGACTTACCGGGGGCGATGCTGCTATTTTCGTTAGATAAAATCTCTTTGGTCCAAAAAGGAGCTGTGGCATTTGCTGTACTGTGATAGAGTTCGCTTCCAACCTTTAAAAACAGCCCTTTATCATTTGTAAAGAAACTATTTCCCCGGATACTATCTTTCAGCAAATTTTCCGGCAGCCCTTTGCTGATGTCCTGCCAGGTTTGTCCGCCATCTGTAGATTTAAAAACGATGTTTGTAACGCCTGCCGTATTACTTTTTTGTATTTGAAGACTATCTGTGCCTGGAGATGATGCAGAAAATTCTAATGCCACATAACTGGCAAAGGGCAATAGCAAAAGGGGTAAAAAAGCAAGTTTATAAATTTTCATGGCTATACTTTATTAGATGAAATAATACAATAAAGGTATTGTGCGCCAACTATCGGGAAGCTTTTTAAAAGTAAAAAATTGTAAACGATATGTAAAAGGTTTGTAAAACTACCGAAAACCGGGGTTTAATCAATTATTTTGCACACATGAAGCCATTTATTCTGTTCGGATCTTCAATAATGATAATTATTATTTTGATTGCTGCAGGTGCATTTATCAATAAAAAAGATGAAATTCCTGAGAAGCATGTAGAAGTTGTATTACGTAATTTAGGACATCAGTTATTGCTTACAGCCAAAGATTCTTCATCACGGGTGCTGCCGGTTAAGAAAATAAACGCAAACACCTACCAGATTTCCTTTCAAAATGACTTTAGTTTTATTTCAGATACACTCATCAATTTAGTGCAACGAACATTTGAAAAAAATGGCCTGGCAAACAATTATATAGTGAATTTGAGAAATTGTAAACAAAATGAAACTGTATTTGCATTTGAAATAAATAGCCAAACAGGCGATTTAACAGCTTGCAGAGGTCGTAAGCTGGAGGTTAGTTGTTATGTTATTGAAATTGAACTTTTGAAGAAAAATACGTTTAATTATTTGTTGTTGTTGTTAATTATTCCTTTGAGTTTGGTTGTTTTTTATGTGAAAGGTAAGTTTCGGAAAAAAGCAGCCGCAGCATCAATAATCGCTAATACTGATTATATACCATTAGGGAACTTTAGATTTTATGCAGCTGATAATGTGCTTAAAATTAAGGATACAACTATTACACTTTCGGAAAAAGAAACAAAAGCACTACGAATATTTGCAGAAAATATAAACGGGATTGTGGAAAGGGAAAAACTGATGAAAGAAATCTGGGAAGATGAAGGTATAGTGGTGATCAGTAGAAATGTAGATGTATTGGTGAGTAAATTACGTAAGAAATTAAGTGACGATAACTCCATTAAATTTATTAACGTACATGGCAGGGGGTACAAATTTATTATTGAGTAGGTACCAATCAGGACAAGACAGTTTTGTGCAGCCTATTTAAACTCAACGCTGTTGTTGGTACGCTTACACACATTGCCCAACCCTGCATACCAGCGGCAGCATAATGCTAACACCAACAAGGGCGAACAGATCATGTTGTGGGCAGTTATTCGTTAATTTTCCTTTTGCAGAACTGTGTCCAACTTTCGTTACTTGGGTGAGAATATATTGCTGGATTTTTACCATAATAAGTAACATTTCTAAGTCCTATTGTATTTGCTCTTTCTCTTAACTCTCTGGCGTGAAAGGCGTGATGAGAGGGAATGTCTGCATTAAAAGGGTTATATGGATTTATAACATCTCTAAGTGTATTATTAACCCATATTTCAGGGTCATCAACAGACATTAAAGCCAACATATCAACCTCTGCTCTGTAAGTAACAATAGCAGGTGATTGGTATTGGGCAGTTGACGAAACGCCATATATTTTTTGAATGTTACCTGTTTCGTTAGCCAATATTTGTGACCAGGTTATACCATAATCAACAAAAACATCATTTACCCAACGGTCTTCGATATTGTAACTTGCTTGAGTCTCTCTTGCAACAATGCCTTTTACTCTGCTTGATTCTCTTAAAACTGGATCACTACCTGCCGCATTTGCAAAGTCATTATTAAATCCTATCCAAAGGGAAGTTCCTGCCCCTGCTGAATTTCCTGCTAAAATTATTTTATTCTTGTCAATATTGAAATCAGTTGCTCTATTTCTAATATATTGTAAAGCCCTTCTTGCGTCTGACATAGGTTTTTTAATTCCTTCTGTTTCTCCTGTTGTACTTAATAGTGTATAACGAATGGTCGCAAAAGCAATATTATTTTGAAGTAAATATCTAATATCAGTTGGAAAGTCCCAAGCACCACCTGACTGAACAGAATATACAAAATCCTTATCACCACTTGTAAATCCACCTCCGTGTACATATATTACTAAACCTGTTGGCGTATTAGAATTTGGAAGCCAAATATCAAATTGAGTTCTTGACTTGTTGTCATAAGCAATGTCTTTTGCAAATTTTGCATTGACACCTAGCAAATCAAATGGTGAGTTTGAATATATAATATTTGAAATTGGGGTTACTGGATTGTCATCTTTTTTACCACAACCAAAAGCCAACACAACAAGGAATAAAAAAGTAAAGATATTTTTTGAGTGGTTTTTCATGTTAATTTGAGTTTGTCATTTTATAAT
This sequence comes from Ferruginibacter sp., assembly GCA_043769035.1. Lineage (GTDB taxonomy): Bacteria > Bacteroidota > Bacteroidia > Chitinophagales > Chitinophagaceae > Ferruginibacter. The sequence goes on along the minus strand of JAYVJU010000285.1, from coordinate 11,105 downwards.
TGCAGGCAACTCATAAATATACGCAAGTTTTCAGATTCCTGCTTCTGACCCTGTCTCACTATCCATTCACTAATAGCATTGCTGTAATAAAAGTTCAAAAAATTATGGTATCTCTCTTTTAAGTATTGCACAAAATTCTTTCCGCTCAATCATTTTTGCACCCAGGCTTTGCAAATGTGCGGTGTACACCTGGCAATCTATTAACTGTACGTTTTGTTGTTGTAAATGCTGTACAAAATTTATAAACGCAAATTTGCTGGCATTAGTTTCTTTGCTAAACATACTTTCGCCAAAAAAAATATTGCCCAGCCTTATGCCGTATAAGCCGCCAACCAGTTCGCCGTTTTTCCATGCCTCGGCACTTATGGCATAACCCAGCTGGTGCAGCTTTGTATAAGCATCAACAATATCTTTATGAATCCATGTGCCGTCCTGTTCTTTTCTTGTAATGCTTTTACAATTTTGTATTACACCTGTAAAATTTTTATTAATGGTAAACCTGAACCGGCCATTGTGTAAAATGGTTTGCATACTCCTGCTTACTTTTAATTCGGCTGGTAATAAAATAAACCTGGGGTCGGGGCACCACCACTGTATCATTTCATTGTCGTTATACCAGGGAAAGATGCCCCTTTTGTAAGCCAGTAATAAACGTTCGGTACTTAAGTCGCCGCCAATGGCCAGCAGGCCATCATGGTCAGCCATTTCAACAGGTGGAAAAGCAATGTCTTTGCTAAGTAAAAACATGATTAAAAATAAGCAATGTCAGGCTTTGTTTTTGCTTTTACTTAAAAGCTGCCTGATGCTACAATAACCAGGCTTTCCATTTTTATAATTTCACCATTTAAATCAAAATCGGGTTCGGGCTTTTCAATAGCCTTTACAATGGTAAAACCATTTGCTTCCAGTAACTGCCCTACATCTGCTTTGGCAAACAGGGTAAAACCATATTTTGTAAATGGATAATTTTGCATCAGGTGTTTGGGCCGCAGCGAAATGATCAGCGTACCATTTTTTTTCAATACCCTCTTTAGCTCTGCAAGTATTGCAGTGGCATCTTCCCAAAAATAAATCGTGTTTATGGTAAATATTTTGTTGAAACTTCCGTCATCAAACGGCATATTGGTAACATCAGCACAAATAAATTTTGCCTGGCCGTTACGTATCCATTCCGCATTTAATTGTTCTGCTTCGGCAACCATTACTTCCGAAAAATCGCAGCCGGTATATTTTATCGACGGATCTTTTTGCAAAATATCTTTTACAAAAAAACCATTGCCCATTCCAATTTCAAGAATGGTATCATTGGCTGCAGCATTTAGTATCTCCAGCGTATCCAGGTTCATGTGTACATTACCACGGTTCATCCATTCGCCGGTTTGTACGCCTGCTTCGCCACTGGGCCGGCGCAGCTGGGCTGCCATTTGTTGTGCAAGGGTTTCGTCCATAATTATTTTTTTTGTTGTAGCCACAGGTGGTCGATCCTTGCAGCTTCTTTCAGCAATTTTACAATCGCCTTTTCATCAATTTCTTCGGGCTCTTTATAAATTTTATAAAATATTTGTTTGTTGATGCCGTGTGTAAGATAATTGTCAACATCGTTTAATTTATTGCCGTACCAGAAGCCCAGTAAAACACCTGCTTTAATACCACCACGTGGAATGGTAGATGGCCAGATAATGCAGATGCCTTTATTGCCATAAAAGAAAGGCACATTGTAAGATATTTTTTCTTTACCACCGGCCGGTAAATGTTCCAGTATTATCTGCCGCAGCACATCTGTTATTATTCTTTCATTTTCGGGCAACAGGTCAAACAACTGCACGAGTGATTTTATTTTATAAGATAGTGCCTTGCTCATTGATCAGTTATTTTTTGCTTTGCTTTACTGTATATGCCTGTTGAACCATCAGTTCCGGGAATGAGTTCAAAAATAAATTTGGGTGATAAACCATTTTCTACCCTGTGCGACACATACAAAATAGCAGTGGTACTTTCAGCTGCAATTTTATTAACCAGGCTGGTAAATAAAATGGCACTCTCATCATCAAGGCCTGCGGTTGGTTCATCCAATATTAACAGGGGCGGATGTTTTACCATTGCCCTTGCAACAAGGATTAACCGTTGCTGCGCCAGTGAAAAATTACGGAAGGGTTGATGTTTTACGTTGTGCAGGTGTAAAAGTTGCAGCCATTGCGCCGCCAGTTTTATTTGCAGGTCGGTAGGCTTTAAGTACAGGCCGATAGAATCATTAAAACCGGAGATGATCATTTGTTCTATTGAATCCATCCTGTCGAACTGTTGGGTGATATTGGAATTAAAATAGCCGATCTTTTCTTTTATATCCCAAACCGATTCGCCGCTTCCTTTGCGTATGCCGAATAAAATAAGGTTTTGCCCGTAAGCTTTTGCATTATCACCAAATATCATCGACAGTAAAGTGCTTTTGCCCGATCCGTTGGGGCCGGCCAGCTGCCAGAACTCGCCATTATTAATTTGCCAGCAAATATTTTTTACTACCGGTACATTATTATAACTCACACAAACATCAGTAAACTGTACCAATGGATTTTTTTGCAGCGCATATGGATGCAATGGCGCAGGTATAGTTCCGGTAAAATAACCGGAGTCACCTGTTTCATTTTCATTTAACCCTGCGGTAAGCTGCTTATCTTTCAAAGTGAACAGGTTTGTAATAAAAGGTAAAATATCTTTTTTACGGTTTAGTACCTGTATAATAATGATGCGGTGGGCAACCTGTTGCAGTGTTGTAACTATCGCCTGTTGCGAAGCTGCATCTAAATTATCAAATACATCATCAATAATAATGTAGCCGGGATTTTTTGCAAGCAGGTAATTCAGCAGGGCTTTTTTTTGTTGCCCACCCGACGATGTAACGAGGCTTACTTTATTTTCGGTAGCTACATCAAAATGTTCATGTACCAGTTCCTCTTTTATCAGTTCGTTAATGGTAAGTGTGGAGTAAACTGCGCCGTTTAAGTTTTGCAAATTACAGTTGGGCAACAGCAAACTACCATTGTACAGTTCCTGCACAATTTTATCTTTATTGGTATTACCGGTTACATATATGGCAGTATGTGTTGCTTTCATTGCTCCATGTGCAGTTGCTGTACTTTATTTTAAACCGAGTTGTGCTTTATGTCTTGCAATGGTATTATTAGCTTCTATCAGCTGCAGTTTTAAATTATGTAATTCGGGGTTGCCCGCTTTAAGCAGGGCTTCGGTTTCTTCATTATTTTTTTGCAGCAGCAAAATATCATTATTCATCAGGTTAATGGCTTCCTGTGCCGCCTGCAATTGTTTTTCATATTCTCTTTTGGCCACTTCATGCATGGCATAGGCCGATACATTTTCTTTTTGTGCAGTTTCCTTCATCAGCTTTTCCCTTTGCCAGGAGCCGTCGGTATTATGCAACTGTTTTTTAAGTTTTGCCACGGTTAAACTGCGTATTATCCACGCCAGGGCAAAGCCGAGTAGTAAACCAATATTTGCGTAAATGATTATTTGCGACACGATTATTTATTTAAAGCTGCAAAATATTTCATTTAGCAGTAAATAAGTGATACAGGAGAAAATATTTATATAATACTATGCATGCTGCTGTACAGGAATGTCTCAGATTCCTATTCTCACAAAAAAAATCAACCAAATGTTTTTAAACTTAAAGCCGTTAACCCATAAATAAGTGTAGCCACAAAAATACCTTTAGCAGTTTTGTCAATATGGGCATTTATGTAAAGGGTAAACAGCACGGCATTGGCCAGTAAAGAAAGGCTGATGGCAACGGTAAGCAGTTTGTGGCCGGGCTGGTAAATTAAATACTGGTACGCTTCTTTATAACTGAGCGTTTGCAATTGGCGGTATTTAAAAATGGCAAAGCCGGCAAATGGGGCCAGCATACCCAGTATAAATCCAAATGTAAAATTGTCTTTCTTTATAAACTTAAACATTATTTTAAAAGTTTGCTTTTTTCTAATTGTTTTTTTAAGGCATAGTTGGTAAGGTCGAACTGAATGGGAACCACACTTACATAATTATGATCGAGTGCCCATACATCGGTGTCTTTACTTTTATCGAAGTTTACAAACTTACCGGTAAGCCAGTAATATTTTTTACCCTGAGGGTCTTTGCGTTCATCAAAATCCTCTTCGTATTTGGCGTAAGCCTGTGTGCAGAGTTTAACGCCTTTTATCAATTCTAATGGTGCAGCAGGGATGTTTACGTTCAGCAACAGGTGCTTGTCTAATTTTTTTCCCAGTATGGCTTTTACAATTTTATGTACATAAAAACGGGCAGCGGTAAAGTCTGCTTCAATATTATAATCCATCAGGGAAAAACCAATGCTGGGTATGCTTTCAATAGCAGCTTCCATAGCCGCACTCATTGTACCGCTGTAAATTACATTTATGCTGTGGTTGGCACCGTGGTTAATACCGCTTAAACAAATATCAGGTTTACGGTGCAGTATTTTATCAACAGCAAGCTTTACGCAATCAACCGGTGTGCCACTGGTTTGCCATGCTTCCACGCCTTCAAAAATATCAACTTTATTCATGCGTAAGGGCTGCCCGATGGTTATAGCATGGCCCATACCGCTTTGTGGTTTATCTGGCGCCACCACCACAACTTTACCCAGGCCTCTTACAGCTTCTACCAGGTTTTTTATACCGGGTGCTGTAATGCCATCGTCGTTAGTGATCAATATTACGGGTTGTTGTTTTTTAGCAGCCATTATATTTATTATTGCGTTTTATTAAAATTGCGGAAACCATTGCCTTGCAATACCCACCTGGCGGAATGGCCATGGTATCATGGCAAGAATTATTACAAGTGCTAATCCAAAAAAAAGTAAACTGCGTTTGTGTTTTTGTGCATCGGTACCGGAACGTTTTACCATGCTGCGGCCAACATGTACCAGCAGCCATGCAATAATCATCATCAATGCATGTTCCATTGCAAAAAAGCGGAGCACACCATTCTTCATTACTTCGCTGGTATTATTTTTTAAATTCTCAAACCAGGCGCCGTTAAAATATAAAATCAATCCCAGCAGCAATTGAATGTCGCAGCTTATCATAAAGAACAGGCTGGCTTTATTATCGCTGCCGGCGTAATTTCTTTTGTGCAGTGTACCGGTAATGGCATTCAGCAAGGTCCATATCCCAAACAGCAATACGGCCCAGCGCAGGATATTATGTATTAATAAAGTATAGTTCATAAAAAATATTTGCCACAAAAATAGGTAAGTGTATTTAGTTGTGCATAGCTTTTTTTAAGCGGTAAGTTCTGTTTCAGCAAATCAGCTTACATTAGTAATTACAAAACTACTTTTATGGGCATTACTAAAACTTTTTTAGCAGCAGCACTCCTTATTATTTCGCAGGTAATAGTTGCACAAAAAAAAATTGATACGGTTGCAAAAGCTAAAAGCGGCGATTCGTTAAAAAATATTTCCCTGGCAGGATTAAACTTCAGAAGCATTGGGCCGGCTGTTACTGGTGGCAGGGTGGTGGATATTGCTGTTAATCCAAATAATACCAGCGAATATTTTGTAGCATCTGGTCATGGCTCTTTGTGGAAGACGGCAAACAACGGTACCACATTCAGTCCTGCATTCGAAAATCAATCTTCTTTTGCAATGGGTGCGGTAAAAATTGATCCTTCAAATAGCAATGTAGTTTGGGCGGGCACCGGCGAACATAATAACCAAAGCAATGTAATTTATGGTGATGGAGTTTATAAAAGTGAAGACGGTGGTAAAAGCTGGAAGAATATGGGCTTGCAGAGTTCCGAGCATATAGGTGGTATTGTAATTGATCCTGCAAATTCAAATACAGTTTATGTGGCGGCATATGGTTCAATGCGCAATGCCGGTGGCGACAGGGGCATTTATAAAACCAATGATGGCGGCAAAACATGGCGCAGGGTTTTGTTTGTAAGTGAAAATACCGGTTGTTTTGAAGTGCATATGGATCCACGGAATTCCACCAGCTTATATGCAGTGGCGCACCAGCGTATGCGTAAAGGCTACACTGGTATTGGCGGTGGAGATGAAACTGCAATTTACCGGAGTGTGGATAGTGGTGCCACATGGCAAAAAGCAATGCGTGGGTTACCGGCTGAAAATATTGGGCGTATCGGTATGGCAATTTCTCCTGCCAACCCGGATATAGTTTATGCATTGGTACAGGCTAAAGAGGGAAGTGGTTTATACAAGAGCACTAACAGGGGCGTATCGTGGAGTAAACAAAGTGGGTACGGCTCTGCTTATCCGTTCTATATGCAAAAAATTTATGCCGATCCCAAAGACGAAAATAAAATTTACAGCATGGACCTGTTGATACAGGTTAGTAAAGATGGCGGTAAAACCTTTAGTGCATTGGGCGAAAAATTCAAGCATGTGGATAATCATGTGTTGTGGATAGATCCATCCAATACCAAACATTTAATTTCCGGTAATGATGGTGGTATTTATGAAACATGGGATATGGGACAAAACTGGGATTTTAAATCGAGGATGCCGATTGCCGAGATATACAAAGTAAGTACAGATAATGCTGCGCCATTTTATAATGTATATATCGGTACGCAGGATAATAATAGTTTAGGTGGTCCATCACGAACTGTAAATTCATCGGGTATTACCAATTACGATTGGGTGTTTACCTTAGGTGGAGATGGATTTGAAACACAGGCCGACTGGAAAGATGCCAATACATTATATGCACAATCGCAAAATGGTGGCCTGGTGAGGTATGATAAAAAAAGCGGCGAAGCATTATTTATTCAACCGGTAAATTTAATTGACTCCGGTTACCGCTTTGACTGGGATGCACCATTATTGATTTCCAGGCACAATAATAAACGGGTATATTTTGCGGCTAATAAAATATTCCGCACCAACGACCAGGGTAATTCATGGGATATCATCAGTGGCGATTTAACAAGAGGTGTGCCGCAACAAATGCAAAAACTAATGGGTAAAAGCTGGAGTATTGATGAACTGGCGTCGAAAGGTTCTTTGGCAAATATTACTGCAATTGCAGAGTCGCCGCTGGATGAAAATATTTTATACTCCGGCTCCGGCGACGGATTAATTTATTATACAACCGATGGCGGTAAAACGTGGAGTAAAGCAATATCACTTCCCGGCATTACAGAGTTTACAAGGGTGCATCATATTGTTGCATCGGCACATAATAAATTGGTGGCGTATGCGGCCTGTAATGCATTTACTTACGGCGATTATAAACCTTATCTATTAAAAACAACTGATGGAGGTAAAACATGGGTTTCCATTAACGCTAACCTTCCGGTTAAAGGAAGTACCTATACAGTTGCAGAAGATTATGTAAAGCCAGACTTATTGTTTGTTGGTACACAATTCGGTTTGCATTTTACAACAGATGGCGGTAAAGAATGGATAAAGTTTACCAATGGATTACCCACTACCACAGTAATGGATATTGAAATTCAAAAAAGAGAAAACGACCTGGTGGTATCTACTTTTGGCAGAGGGGTGTATATCCTGGATGATTATACACCGTTAAGAAATCTTACCAAAGAAAATTTACAAAAAACTGCAGTTATTTTCCCGGTTAAAGATGCGTTGATGTATGTGGAAGCCAATCCTTTTGGTTTTAAGGGTAAGGCATTTCAGGGCGCTGGGTTTTTTACATCACCCAATCCGGACTTAGGCGCTACGTTTACTTATTTTATTAAAGATGAAATAAAAACACTGAAACAAAAAAGACGTGATGCAGAAAAAGAAAAACAAAAGAAAGGAGAAGATATTGAGTATCCTGCTTATGATGTGTTGAAAAAAGAAGCAGACCAACCTGCGCCTTACTTATTATTTACAATAGCAGATGAGCAGGATAATATCATCCGTAAAATTAAAACGGATATTACTAAAGGTGTAAATCGTTTAACATGGGATATGCGTTACCTGCCTTTTACTCCTGTAAGTTTTACGCCATTTGATGATAGTTATGCATGGAACGAACCAGATAAAGGATACATGGTTGTACCCGGCACCTATAAAGTAACGTTGCAAAAATTTGAAGATGGAAAATTTACTGAACTATCGGCACCACAAACATTTAAATGTGTACCGTTAAATAATAATGCATTAGCTGCTGCAGATAAAACTGAATTAAATAATTTCAATAAAAAAGTAGCGGAATTAACAAGAGCGATGAGTGGTGCAGAAGAATACCGGAATGAATTAGTTGCAAAACTACCGTACATGAAACAGGCGGTGCTTAATGCCTCAGCTGTTCCTGTTGATATTTATGAAAAAGTTTTGGCAATACAGCAAAAGCTTGATGATATCAATAAGAAATTTAATGGTGATGGATTACGGGCAAGATATGAATCCACAGCACCAATTTCTTTAAAGGGAAGGGTTGATATGATAACAGGTGCATTGTGGAGTACCACTAGTGCATCTACAGAAACATTTAAAACATCATATAATATTGCGGCAGATGGATTTGAAGCCATACTCAATTCATTGCGTTCTGCAACTGAAGATATCAAACAGCTGGAAATAATATTGGAAAAATATAAAGCGCCATATACGCCGGGCCGCCTGCCTGACTGGAAAAAGAACTAGGCAAAAAACGTTCTGAGTTGATTAAATGAATGGAATCTCCTTTCATTTAATCAACTTATATTTATTATTGAATTCAAAACTATTTTTATGAGATCAGTTACTTCCTGCTTTTTATTAATACTCATTTCATTTTTTGCAGCAGCACAAAAAAAAACAGACCCGGTTTCAAAACCCAAAGGCCCGGATTCGTTAAAAAATATTTCCCTGGCAGGTCTAAGCTTTAGAAGTGTGGGACCGGCTATTACTTCGGGCCGCATTGCCGATATAGCTGTTAACCCAAATAACCATAGTGAATATTATGTGGCTGCAGCTGCCGGCGGCGTTTGGAAAACCAGCAATGCCGGGATAACCTACAACCCGGTTTTTGATGGCGAAGGATCTTTTTCAATAGGTTGTTTGGCTATTGACCCTTCCAATACCAATATAGTTTGGGTAGGTAGTGGCGAAAACAATAATCAACGGGTGGTGGCTTATGGCGATGGTATTTATAAATCGGAAGATGGGGGCAAGAGTTTTAAGAATATGGGTTTGAAAAACTCCGAACATATTGGTCGTATAGCTATTGACCCAACCAACAGCGATATTGTGTATGTAGCAGCTTATGGCCCTGTATGGAAATCGGGTGGCGAGAGAGGAATTTATAAAACCATTGATGGTGGTAAAACATGGAAACAGGTTTTAAATGTAAGTGAACATACCGGTTTTAATGAAGTGATGGTTGATCCACGCCATTCAAATATTGTTTATGCAGCAGCCCATCAGCGCCAGCGCAAAGTATTTACTTATATTGGCGGAGGCCCCGAATCTGCTTTGTATAAAAGTACCGATGGAGGCACTACCTGGAATAAAATGATGAGCGGATTACCGAAGGTAGATTTAGGCAGAATCGGTTTGAATTATTCTCCCGTTAACCCCGATGTTTTGTATGCTGTTGTAGAAGCAACTGAAGGTAAGGGCGGTGTTTTTAAAAGCACCGACCGTGGTGCCAGCTGGGAAAAACAAAGCGGCTATACAAGCAGTGGTAATTATTATCAAAAAATATTTTGCGATCCAAAAGATGTGAACAAAATTTTTGTTATCAATACCTACATGGGTGTAAGTAAAGATGGCGGCAAAACTTTTACAAATCTTGGCGAAAAAAGCAAGCACATAGATAACCATGTTATCTGGATAAACCCCGATAACACCGATCACTACCTGGTAGGTTGTGATGGCGGTGTGTACGAAAGTTTTGATGCTGCAGCTAACTGGAATTTTAAAGCCAACCTGCCGGTAACGCAGTTTTATAAAGTGGCTACTGATAATGCTTTTCCTTTTTATCATATTCATGGTGGTACGCAGGATAACTTCAGCATTGGCGGACCCTCACGTACAATTAGTTTAAATGGCATTTTTAATTCCGATTGGTATTTTACCAGCATTGGCGATGGTTTTGAAAGCCAGGTAGATCAAAGCAACCCTGATATTGTATATGCTGAATCGCAATACGGCGGCCTTAACCGGTACGATAAAAAAAGCGGTGAATTTTTAGATATTAAACCCATTGAGCAGGAAGGCGAAGCAGCTTATAGATGGAACTGGGATGCTCCTTTGCATATTTCTAAATACGATAACAAGCGTTTGTATTTTGGTGCCAATAAATTATTTCGTACCGATGACAGGGGCAATACCTGGAAAATAATAAGCGGCGATTTAAGCCGGCAAATTGATAGAAATAAACTGGAGGTAATGGGTAAAGTGTGGAGTGTGGATGCGGTTGCAAAAAATGGATCAACTGATATTTACGGACAAACAACAACCATTGCCGAATCGCAGTTTGATGAGAATACTATTTATGCAGGTACCGATGATGGGTTGATACAAGTAACAAACGATGGAGGTAAAACCTGGACAAAAATTGATGGCATTGCAGGTGTTCCGGAACGGACTTATGTAAACCAAATCATCGCATCACAACACGATAGAAATGTAGCTTATGCAACTTTTAATCATCACCGCTATGGCGATTTTCATCCTTACGTTTATAAAACCACCGATGGCGGTAAAACATGGAATGCCATTCAGCATAATTTACCCGAAAGAGGCACGGCTTATACTATTGCCGAAGATCATGTAAATGCAAACTTGTTGTTTGTGGGAACCGAGTTTGGTTTGTATTTCAGTGTTGATGGAGGGCAGGAATGGGTGCCGCTTAAAAACGGTTTGCCAACTATTGCTGTAAAAGATATCACCATTCAAAAAAGAGAAAATGATTTGGTGCTGGCAACTTTTGGCCGTGGCTTTTATGTACTGGATGATTATACACCGCTGCGTAATTTTAAAAAAGAAGATCTTACCAAAGCAGCAACTATTTATCCTGTAAAAGATGCGTTGATGTTTATTGAATCATTGCCATTGGGTGTAAGCGGCAAGGGCTTCCTTGGCGAAAGTTTTTTTACGACCCCTAATCCTAAAGTTGGTGCGGTAT
>JAYVJU010000284.1:0-19465 GCA_043769035.1 Ferruginibacter sp. | reverse complement strand
AGAATTGCCGGTTTGCACCAGTTCTTTATTTTTATAAAAAGTAAAATTGATATTTTTTCTGTTTGAGGCAGGTGTAAGATCGATAAATTTACCAACAGCGGCAGAGTTATCAAATGCTTTTGCTTTTTCCCATGGCAGGCCTTTCTTTTTTAATTCATCCTGTATATCACGTGCTGTAAAATCTATACCAACAGTTATTCCATTATAGTAGTTGGATGCATGTCGCTCCTGGATGTATTTTCCGTTTTTGCAAACACGTAATACCAGCTCACATTCATAATGCAATTCGTTTGAGAACTCCGGGTAGTAAAAAGGTGTATGGCTTTGCAGCAACGCACTCTTCGGCTTCATAAAAATAACCGGTTCATCGGGAATATCGTTCCCCAGCTCTTTAGCATGATCCGCATAGTTGCGGCCTACACAAATTATCTTCATCGAGTGCTTTTTTTAAGATATTCGGTTGAATAGCGAAAATAGGTAAATAGCTTAAAAGAAACAACAATATGTAAAATGTATTTCTTTTTATTACTATGCCTTAATCGAAATATTATTAAATGTTGTCATAGTTTGCTCTATACCGGTGGTAATAAAACTTTCAATTACTTCCACACATTTTTCAATTTTTAATGTTACTGACGGCAATTCTGCTTTTAGCCATTTACCCAGAACAAAATCGGCCTGCATGCCTTTGGGGTAGTTATTGCCAATACCAAACCTTAGTTTAGGATATTTATCTGTACCCAAAACAAGCTGAATATCTTTTAACCCATTATGCCCGGCATCAGAGCCGCTTGGCCGCAACCGTATCTTTTCTAAAGGTAATGCAAGGTCATCAACAACAGTCAGTGTATTTTCTACCGCTATCTTTCCTTTATCCATCCAATACTTAAATGATTTACCGCTAAGGTTCATAAAAGTGGTTGGACAAATACATACTATTTGTTTGCCTTTAAATTTTATATCAGCAACATAAGCCAACCTGTCTACTCTAAATTCGCCACCGTGTTTTTTTACAAAAGCATTTACCACATCAAAACCAATGTTATGACGGGTATTAGCATATTCGCTGCCTATATTGCCAAGGCCAACTATAAGAAATTTAGACATGTATCGTGAGTTGTGAGTGGTGAGACGTGAGTTGGTAGTATTGAGGTTGTATCACTCATCACTGACTACTCACCACTCCGCTTGTTTAAGTCAGCATATCAAAAATACCCTGCAAATCGGCTTCTGTTTTTATTAATACGTCTCTTGCTTTGCTACCCTGGTTTGCTCCTACAACACCGGCCGCTTCCAACTGATCCATTAATCTTCCGGCACGGTTATACCCCAGCTTCATACGGCGCTGTAATAAAGATGTGCTGCCTATCTGGCTGGCTACTATCAATCTTGCCGCATCTTCAAATAAAGAATCCCTGTCGGTAAGATCGGCGCCTTTTGCTTCCAGTTCTTTTTCATCAATATATTCAGGCAGTAAAAACGCCTGTGGATAGCCACGCTGTTCGCCAATAAAATCAACGATCTTATCCACTTCGGGTGTATCAACAAAAGCACATTGTAAACGTACCAGCTCTCCGTTATAACTTATCAGCATATCACCTTTACCAATCAACTGCTCTGCACCACCGGCATCTAAAATTGTACGGCTATCTATTTTACTGCTTACTTTAAATGCAATTCTTGCAGGAAAATTTGCCTTAATGGTACCGGTAATAATATTTACCGAAGGCCTTTGTGTGGCAATAATTAAATGGATACCTACCGCCCTTGCCAGCTGTGCCAAACGTGCAATCGGCATTTCCACTTCTTTGCCTGCAGTCATTATTAAGTCTGCAAACTCATCCACCACCAAAACTATAAAAGGTAAAAACTGGTGGCCTTTTTCCGGGTTCAATTTACGGGCAACAAATTTTTCGTTGTACTCTCTTATATTTCTGCAACCGGCTTCTTTTAACAGGTCGTAGCGATTATCCATTTCAATACACAATGCATTCAATGTATGCACCACTTTTTTTGTATCGGTAATGATGGCATCTTCTTCGCCGGGTAGTTTTGCCAAAAAATGTTTTTCAATGGCTTTATAAATACTCAGCTCCACTTTTTTAGGATCTACCAAAACAAATTTTAATTGCGAGGGATGTTTTTTATACAACAGCGAAACTAAAATAGCATTTAACCCAACAGATTTACCCTGGCCAGTTGCACCTGCCATTAATAAATGCGGCATACTTGTAAGATCGACAATAAAATTTTCGTTATCAATTTTTTTACCAATGGCAATGGGTAAAGAAAAGTTGTTGTTCTGGAATTTTTCGGATGCAAGCAATGTTTTCATGCTAACAATGGTTTTTCTTGCATTAGGTACTTCAATACCAATGGTTCCTTTTCCGGGAATGGGTGCAATGATACGGATGCCCAATGCCGCAAGGCTTAGCGCAATATCATCTTCCAGGTTTTTAATACGTGAAATACGTACCCCGGCGGCTGGTATAATTTCATACAATGTAACCGTAGGGCCAACAGTTGCAGAAATTTTTTGTATGTGAATGTCGTAATTTTTAAGGGTGTTGATGATCTGGTTTTTATTATTCTCCAGTTCATTGGCATCCTGTACAATTTTTTCGCTGCCATGATTTTCTAATAGGTCAAGCGTGGGATATTTATAATCTCTTAAATCTAAAATGGGATCGTAAGGCTTAAAAGGTTTTACTTTTTTATCCTCAGCTTCTTCCGGTTCTTCCTCAACTTTATCTGTAACTGTTTTTATTTCAAGTTCAAGCGGTGTTAAATCTTTTTGTTTTGCTTTAACCGGTTTTAATTCTTCTTCCTCAATTTTTAAGGGTATTTCTTTTATTTCGTCAACTGCGGCATCAGTATCTTCTTCCGGCTCTTTTTCCACCAGGGTTATTTCGTGGTTTAAGCCATTATTTTCCGGTGGTGCAATTACCAACGCATTATTTTCGCCTTTTAATGAATTGGTTTTTGAAGCGGTAGCATTTTCTTCAACAGGCCATACATGTGTTTCTGCAATTTCATCTGCTGCTACATCAGTATTGTTATCTGCCGGTATAAAGTCTTTTTTAGAAGGTAGTTTAAACACCGGGTTAAAACGCCAGATGATGTATGCCAGTACTGCAACAGCTAAAATTCCAATAGTACCTACCTGACCAACTGTTTTATACATCCAGTCTTTTATCATATCGCCTGCAGCACCACCCCAGGGAAATGCTTTACCGCTAAATATAACTGCTGTGGCTACACATATTACCGGTAAACCAACAATAAGATATTTAATATTGCGGCTTACAGAAAATACTTTTTTACCAAAAAATAAATTTACCCCAACTACAAAAAAGAAAGTACAGATCAGATAACTGGCAATACCAAAACCTTTGCGTATAAATATTTCGGAAACAAATGCGCCAAATGTACCCAGCAGGTTTTGAACCTTTATGTCGTTGGCCAGCAACATCCGGTAGCTGAACTTATCCTGATCTTCGGCCCAGGTAAATAAATAAGAGGTAAAGGCAATAAACAGGAGTATAGCAATAAGCAATAAAATACTGCCTGCAATTTTATGGGTACGTTCGTCCTGTAAAAGTTGCTTTACTTCTACAGTCTCTTCTTTTTCCTGCTTTAACTGATCAGGATTTGCTGCTTTCGTCTTTACAGATTTTGATTTATTGGCCATCAGCAACAAAGATAAAGAAAACCCATACTGCTTTCACCATGCAAATGTGCTGTTAGTTATATTTATATTAAAAAAAATTGTAGGTTTGATTATAAACTACCTGATGTTGAAAAAGCATTCTTTTTTAGTTGTTTTTATATTGCTGCGTTTTTCAGGTTTTACACAAACATTGCCAGACAGCAATTTTATTGACATTGCATCCATAAATGACTCAATCAACATTACAAAAAACACCTTTCTTTTTTTCGATAGTAATAATGTGGCCAACCCCAACAATATTACACAGCAACAATTTGTACCGCTAACCAGCTTTAGTTATAAAAAACATATCTCCCGTGCCCTGGTATCAAAAAACGCTTACCTGCAAATTGCATTGGCTAACAGCGGCAGCAAGAGCGATACTGTTTTTTTCTTTCCCGGGAGCATGTTCGACAAGATTGATTTTTATGAACACAACCCTGGTACAGTTTTAAAGTATAATGGAGATGGTACCGAAACCGGGTTTTGTACGCTGATTGTTGCACCGGGGGAAAGAAAAATAATAATTGTAAAACTTACATTTTGCCGGCAGGAGTATAACTATTTAAGGCCACAGCTCATACAACCTCACTATTTTAAAACCTACATCGCAGTTTCCCGTACAAAAACTGAGGATATGAGGGATTTTGGATTACTGCTTAGTGGTATTCTTTTAATGATGATTGTTTTTATAATAGTAAACTATGTACTAACTCCTAAAAAAGAATTTTTGTATTACCTGGGTTATGCTGTCTGCATGTTTTTACTGGTGCTTTTCTTTGCCCAGTTAGGTGTTACCTGGGGTGGTTTTACAAGTTTTTTCATTGGCTACCTCGACCTGTTTTTACTGATAACCGGCAATGTTTTTTACCTGGCTTTTACCCGTTATTTTTTAAACACCGCAACCAATTATAAAATACTGGATAATACATTTAAGGCCGCTGAATTATTCTTATTATTTCTTTTAGTTGTTTTTACAGTAGTCCATTATTTTACCCAATGGTTCCTGGTAGAATACATACTGGAAAACCTGATGAAGATAATTGTGTTAAGCATTGGTATTTTGTTTATAGTAATAGCTTTTAAGCAAAAACAGCGGCTGATCATTTACCTGGCTGCCGGAAGTGCATTTGCAATTCTATTCTCCCTTATTTCATTAGGTATTATTTTATTTAAAATTTCAACAATGGGAATTTTAAGCAATGCTTTATTTTATTATGATATTGGTTTAGTATTTGCATTATCGTTTTTCCTTTTAGGCTTAACGTATAAAAACCGTAAAGAAATTATAGAAAGAACAAAGGAACAGGAAGCTTTAAAATTAGATGTAGAAAAGAAAGTACTGGAAAACCAGATTGCTATAATACAGGCACAGCAGGAAGAACGCAACCGCATCAGTGCTGATATGCATGATGACCTGGGTGCAGGCATGACGACAATAAGATTATACAGCGAACTGGCAAAAGGAAAACTGGCAGACACCCCTATGCCCGAGATTGAAAAAATATCATCTTCGGCTAATGAATTGCTGAATAAAATGAATGCGATTATATGGAGCATGAGCAGCAGTAACGATTCGCTGGGGAATATGGTTGCTTATGTACGCAGTTATTCATTGGAGTATTTTGAAAACACAGGTATCAATTGTAAAATAACCATCCCGGAAAACCTGCCGAATATTGTTATAGGAGGTGAAGTAAGAAGAAATGTTTTTTTGGTTGTAAAAGAGGCACTGAATAATGTTTTAAAACATTCTAAAGCCACTGAAGTTGCTATTACATTAGAATTGGTACCCGGTGGCCTTAAACTTTTAATTCACGACAATGGTGTGGGGATAGACCTTGAAAAATTAAGGCAGTTTGGTAACGGCCTTAAAAACATGAAAAAAAGAATGGAAGATATTGATGCCGAATTTTTTATTGAAAATAACAACGGCACATTAGTTACACTGTTCGGGCTTAATTCAGCACTTTAATCTTTTTTATACACACCTGCTCCCAGTAACAGCCAGCCCAGTATAAAACATAGGCCGCCAAAAGGTGTAACAGCCCCAAGCCATTTCATTGATTGCACCCCGGTTAATACATATAATGAACCCGAAAATAAAATAATGCCGCAAATAAAAAGTGTACCTGCCCACTGCAATAATTTACCGGAAAAATCTTTGTATAATATACCTACCGCCAATAAAGCAAACGCATGATAAAACTGGTAGCGTACGCCTGTTTCAAAAGTTTGCAAACTTTCCGGCGATAGTTTTTCTTTTAACGCATGTGCGCCAAAAGCACCCAGGATAACTGCCAGTGCTGCAATACATGCAGCAGTTATTATAAATTTTTTGTGCATCGTTTCAAACTTATCCTTTAGATGATTGATTTAATTGTTGCTGCGGTTATTTCATTTACAGGCAAAATTATTTTTGCTGAGGTATAAAATGGCTCCCGTTCTTTTAATTTTTGTTCTATAAAAACTTTCAGTTCTGCTGGATGAATATCTTTTATCAGTGGCCTTTTTTCCTGCTCGTTGATTACCCTTTTTAAAATATCATCCGGTGTTGCAGCAAGATAAACTGTTGTGCCATGTTCATTCATCCATTGCATATTATTATTAAAACAAGGCGTTCCGCCACCACAGGCAATTATGCAATTCTTTTTGCCAAAAAATGTTTTTAAGGTATCAGTTTCTTTTTGCCTGAAATAAGCTTCGCCGTTTTGCTCAAATATTTCGGCAATGGTTTTATGCTCCTGTTGTTCTATAACTTCATCAAGATCGAAAAAGGGTACACCGGTTTGCATGGCCCATAAATTACCCCAGTATGTTTTGCCGCTGCCCATAAACCCAATAAGAAAGATACAGCCCCCAACTCTGCCCCCATCCCCTAAAGGGGAGTTATTTGAAATTATCATTATTTTTTAAAAATCTTTTTGCAAAGAAAGTTAATAAATAGTAATCTTAAGTAGTAAATAGATGTGCATTTACACCCCTTTAGGGGATGGGGGTTATTTTTTCTTCTTAAAATCCCCCCGTTTCCAGGCCTTAATAAACTCGGCCCATGCAAAAGGATTGAAAATATTTTGTGGAGGAACCTGTCCGGCATAATAGGCCTTATTACCTGCCTGCTTTAAAAACTGGTTACTGGCTTCCCGCCCATCCGTAGGCAGGTTCTCAACTAAAATGCGCCTTGTAGCCATATCGTTATTTTTCCTGGCAATGGTAATATAATCATCTGCCACAGGATTATTTACAAAATCCCTTTCAAACTGCGCCCTCGATGGCCTGGATTTTATGATGGTTGCAGGAAGATAAACCGTATCGTTGGTCATTAACTGGATAACACTTTGCTGGTTACCCTCAAGCGTTTTAGAAATAGAAATGGTTTTTGATTTATACCCAACACTGCTGAATTCAATTTCATCGCCTTTTAAAACCACAATGCTGAAAACCCCTTTATCATTTGTTACTGTACCACGCCCTTGTCCTTTTACTACCACGCTAACACTTTCCAGGCCTTTTAAGCTGTCGGCAGTCATTACCAATCCATACAATTGTACAACCGAATCTTTAAAAGATTCGAACTGTGCTTTTGACTGCATTGGTTTGATAAAGCAAAAAATAAAAGCTATAAGTAAAAATCTACGCATTAATAAAAGTTGAAGGCCTCACCCCAACCCCTCTCCAAAGGAGAGAGAACTCGAAGAATGGCTCTTTTAAGTTAATAAAACTTCACACATAAAGAAACAAAAAAAAACAATTAGTGCCAATAATATAAATTTTTGTTCTTGCCTAAAAAGAAAGAAATATTCCTTTTTCTTAATTAATAAACAAAGTAAGGGTTTCAATGTTTAATTTTGCTGCCAGAACAATTTTTTTAAC
Source organism: Ferruginibacter sp. (assembly GCA_043769035.1). Classification (GTDB taxonomy): domain Bacteria; phylum Bacteroidota; class Bacteroidia; order Chitinophagales; family Chitinophagaceae; genus Ferruginibacter. The sequence goes on along the minus strand of JAYVJU010000284.1, from coordinate 11,883 downwards.
AATAAATTGAGCCTGCTGCTTAAGTAACAAGCACTATTTAAGCTACAGACTTTAAAGCCCCTTTAGGGGTTGGGGTATTATGACAAACGAAGATATACTGAAAGCGCTGAGTAACGTACAGGAGCCCGATTTGGGGAAGGATTTGGTTACCCTGAACATGATAAAAGATATTACAATTGATGGTAATAATGTTGCCTTTACTATTGTATTGACCACACCAGCCTGCCCTATGAAGGATATGATGCGGATGGCCAGTGAAAATGCAGTAAAACTGTTGGTAAATAAAGAAGCTGTAGTAACTGTAAATTTTACTGCCAATACCAGCAGCAACAGGAAAGATGCTAAAACAATTTTAAAAGGTGTTAAAAATATTATTGCCATTGTAAGCGGTAAAGGTGGTGTGGGCAAAAGTACAGTGGCAAGCAATTTTGCACTGGCACTGGCAGCCGGTGGTGCAAAAGTTGGTTTAATGGATGCAGATATTTACGGCCCCAGCCAGCACATAATGTTTGGTGTACGTGGCGAAAGGCCTTTGATGAAAGATGATGGCGAAGGTAAAGGGCTGATTGAGCCTATTGAAAAATTTGGTATAAAAATGATGAGCATTGGTTTGCTGATTGATGAAAAGCAAGCCGTGGTTTGGCGTGGGCCAATGGTGAGCAGTGCTATACGCCAGTTTGTAACCGAAGTAGATTGGGGTGAGCTGGATTATTTGGTGATTGATATGCCACCTGGCACCGGCGATATTCATTTAACCATTGTACAAACGGTGCCGGTAACGGGTGTAATTGTAGTAACCACACCACAGCTGGTATCGCTGGCAGATGCAAGAAAAGGTGTGGCCATGTTTGGCCAGGCACAACTTAAAGTACCGGTAATTGGGTTGGTAGAAAACATGAGTTACTTTACTCCGGCAGAACTGCCTGATAATAAATATTACATTTTTGGAAAAGACGGCGGTAAAAATTTAGCAGATGAATTTGACATTCCCTTCCTGGGACAAATACCCATTGTGCAAACTATAAGGGAAGGTGGTGACAGTGGTATGCCGGTAATGATAAGCGATGACTCAATAGCTAAAAAAGCTTTTGAAGATTTTGCCGGTAATGCTGTAAGAGGAATTGCTATGCGTAATGTAAATTATGAGCCGACTAAAATACAGGAGATAATCAATTAGCCTCACCTATCCTCTCCTAAAGGAGAGGGAAATGGAGAAGATTGTGGCGAAGAAAATAATTAGATTTGTTTACCAGCATTTAATCTATAATCATCATCGTTGTAAATAGGATTTTGTTATTTTTTATTTTGAGAAAATGAAAAAGAATCTCAATAGTACAACATACCATTATTCAGCAAAGCACTCTGTAATTAGAAAGTGCTTTTTGTTTTTTGTAGCTGCTGCATTAATAATTTCATGTTCTTCAACTAAAAAGAAAGGAACCATGAGTAATGAAGTTCAAAAAGCCCCCTTTGGGGGTTTGGGGGCTTTCGATAAACAAGGCCACCGTGGATGCCGTGGTTTAATGCCGGAGAATACCATTCCGGCAATGATACATGCTTTGGATTTGGGAGTAACCACTTTGGAAATGGATATTGCGTTTACAAAAGACGGTGTGGCCATTCTTTCGCATGAGCCGTTTTTCAATCATGAGTTAACTACAAAAGCCGATGGTAGCTTTATAACCGAAAAAGAAGAAAAGAACTTCAACATTTACCAAATGAGTTTTGCCGAAACGCAGACTTATGATATTGGCTTAAAACCTCATCCACGTTTTCCGCAGCAAAAAAAGATTGCAGTACACAAACCCCGACTGGTAGATGTGTTTGATTCGATAAAAAATTATATGATGATGGCGGGAAGGCCATTTCCTTATTACAATATAGAAACTAAAACCAATCCGGCTACAGATAATATTTATCATCCTGCCCCTGCTGAGTTTATAGAATTACTAATGGCAGTAATTAAAGAAAAACAACTGGAAGATTTTGTGATCATTCAGTCTTTTGATTTTAGAACCTTGCAATATTTGCATCAGCATTACCCGACAATAAAAACAGCAATGCTTATTGAAGATTATGATAAGCGAAGTTTTGACGAGCAGTTGAAAGCACTAGGATTTACACCAACCATTTACAGCCCGGCTTATGTTTTAGCAACTGAAGCAGTGATGAAAAAATGCCATGCTCAAAATATAAAGATTATTCCGTGGACGGTAAATGATAAAAAAGAAATTGAACGCTTAAAAGCAATGGGAGTTGATGGAATTATAAGCGACTATCCAAATTTGTTTAATGCAAATTAAGCAACATTAAAATTTCTGTAACTTAAGTTTATTAATATTTTCAAAGTGCCTGTCATTTGACAAAAGTATTGCTTGTAATTGAATTGCATAACCAGAAATGATTGCGTCAGGAAGTTTTAAATTAGATTCAATTTTAAGAAAGGCGAGGGACTCCAGAAATCCTGCATCTGCTGTTAATGCAACCACTTCAATCCTGTCAAGTAATGAAGTAAATAACAATCTGTCATTAAAAGATAATTCGGGGAAAGCAAAAAACTCAATTACAGAGATAGATGATATACCAACCCATTCTGCTTCATTTAGCATTTCTTCAATGGCTTTATTGCCACTCAATAATGCAATCACAGCATTTGTATCTAAAAAATATCTATTCCCACTCATTCCTAAGTTTTCTTTGTTCTGCTATTGCATCACCTTTCCATTCCAATTGTCCGACTAAATCAGAAAAATTATATCTTTTTGAAACAACTGTATGTTCTTCAACAGGTAATACAATAACTTCAAGCGTCCTGTTTGTATAATTCTCAGGAAGTTGAATAGTAAGTGGGTTTGAAGAATTTTCTATTATTTTTCTAACAGCATCCATATTATAAAATTAAAGAAAATTTTCCCATTTTTCTGATAATAGTTAAATATTATCCCCTAACCAGTCATTCGCATTTTTAAACAACAGTTTTTCTTTCAACTCATTTTCAAAATTCATCGTTTCAATTAATTTCCCCGGATGATGTTCCCCTAGCGGAAAAGGATAATCACTGCCCAAACAGATTTTATCTTCTCCCATTACATCTATGATATACTGCATCGCTTTTTCATCATGCACTAAACTGTCAATCCAGAATTTACCGATATAATCTCTGGGGTTTATTGCATTGTCAACAGCAACGAGATCGGGTCGTACATTGTAGCCATGTTCTATTCTACCAATGGTTAAAGGAAAACTGCCGCCACCATGTGCAAATGCCACTCTGAGCTTTGGAAAAGCTGCTAATACACCACCAAATATCATACTACAAATCGCTCTTGAAGTTTCGGCAGGCATGCCTACCAGCCAGGGCAGCCAGTACTTTTGCATCTTATCCTCTCCCATCATTTCCCAGGGATGAATAAATAAAGCGCAACCCAGTTCTTCTGCTCTTTTATAAAAAGGAAAGAATTTGTTATCCGATAAATTATCGCCGTTGATATTGCTGCCAATTTCCAACCCCGGCATTTTTAATTCGGTAACACAGCGTTCCATTTCTTTAATCGCTAAATCAATATCCTGCAATGGAACAGTACCAATACCAATAAAACGTTTCGGATCTTTTGCAACAGTATCAGCAATATGATCATTAAAAAAACGGCTGGTCTCTAAACCATCATTGGGCTTTGCCCAATAATTAAATAACACAGGAATTGTGGAAAGCACCTGCACGGTTACATCCGTATCATCCATTTCTTTCATCCGCAGTATTGTATCAAAACAATTATCTTCTACTTCCCTAAACAACTTATCACCCTTCATCATGCAGGCTTTGCAATTGCGATGTTCTACATGTATAAATTCGCCATAGCCAAATTTTTGTACCCAGTTGGGCATTTTGTCCGGCATTATATGTGTGTGGATGTCGATTTTCATATTATTTCACGCCAAGTCGCAAAGATGCAAAGGCGCTAAGTTTATTTTAAGAGAATAGTAATTTTATAACGCCATTTGCGCCTTATTTCCTTTGCGCCTTTGCGTGACAACTCCGCTACCCTTTTCGTACCGGAGGTGCCATTACCGCTCCACATTTATTACAGGTTCTTTTGTGCTCATCTTTATAAAATCCTTCCATAACCGGCGGTAATTGTGTAACAATATCCGTAATCACTTTATACTCTTCGTACAATTTATCGCCGCAGTTTTCGCAGTACCATAAAAATCCATCTTCTTCGGCTTCCCTTACTTTTTCTATTACCAGTCCAACTGTATTTGGCCCCCGCTGTGGCGAATGCGGTGTTTTTGGAGGCAGTAAAAACATATCGCCTTCGTTAATAGGAATATCCTTTGGCACTCCTTCGTCAATTATCTTTAAAGTGATATTACCCTCCACCTGGTAATACAATTCTTCGCTTTCGTTATAATGATAATCCTTACGGCTGTTTGGTCCACCTACCACCATCACAATAAAATTTTCTGCATCTTTATATATGCATTGATTACCCACAGGCGGCTTCAGCAAATCCCGGTGTTCATCAATCCATTTTTTTAAATTAAAAGGAGCTGCTACTGGCATAACAAATGTTTTAGAATCGTAAGTTAAATATTTTTTTGTATTAGCCTTAAGAATTCTCATTGTCTTGTAATGCCTGGTTTTTTAAATATAAACAAACTGATCTCCGTAATAATCTCTTGCATTTCCTCCCCCTTGGGGGGAGATAGAGGGGGTCGTTTTTTTCTTTATCTTTAACCTCATGAATCTTGCTGTTCCATATCATTTAGAAAATTTTATCGGGGGAAATTTTATCGGCCCGTTAAGCGCTGCCTTTATAGATAATATAAATCCGGCAACAGGCGTAATAACCGGCCAGATACCTAACAGCAATAAAAAAGATATTGATGTGGCTGTAGCTGCTGCAAAAAAAGCTTTCCCTGCATGGAGTGTTATGGCAACGGAAAAAAAATTTATAATACTGAATAAAATTGCAGAGCTGATAGATGAAAACCTGGAAGTATTGGCATTGGCCGAAACAAATGATAATGGTAAACCGCTTTGGCTAAGTAAACTAATGGATATCCCCAGGGCTTCTTCCAACTTCAGGTTTTTTGCAACAGGCATAATGCATTTTGCTACCGAAAGCCATACCATGGAAGATAAAGCCATCAATTACACTTTGCGTAATCCTGTTGGCATTGTGGGTTGTATTTCGCCATGGAATTTACCCTTATATCTTTTTACCTGGAAGATTGCGCCTGCATTAGCTGCAGGCAACTGTGTAATTGCAAAACCAAGTGAAGTAACACCCGTAACAGCTTTTCTGTTAGGCAAGATCTGTGCAGCAGCAGGTTTGCCCGATGGCGTTTTAAATATCGTACATGGCGATGGCCATAGTTGCGGTGAAGCAATTGTAAAACATCCCGATATAAAAGCCATTTCATTTACCGGAAGTACAAGAGCTGGTGAACGTATAGCTTCTATTGCTGCACCTATGTTTAAAAAATTATCATTAGAATTAGGCGGAAAAAATCCTGCCATCATTTTTGCAGATTGTGATTGGGAAAAGATGATGACAGCAACCGTACTTTCATCATTCAGTAACCAGGGACAAATTTGTTTATGCAGCAGCAGGATACTTATTGAAAAAAATGTTTACGAAAAATTTAAGGCTGAATTTATTGAACGGGTAAAACAATTAAACACCGGTGATCCTTTAGAAGAAACCAATAAACAAGGCGCAATAGTAAGCAAAACACATTTTGATAAAGTAATGCATTGCATTGCTACTGCAAAAGAAGAAGGTGGAAAAATATTATGCGGGGGCAATGCCATTACAGCAACAGGAAGATGTGAAAACGGATATTTTATTGAACCGACAGTTATTGAAAATCTTGGGGCTTTTTGTAAAACTAACCAGGAAGAAATTTTTGGCCCTGTTGTTACGCTGCAAGCTTTTGAAACAGTTGAACAGGCTTTGGAATTGTCAAATGCTTCACACTATGGATTGGCTGCAACTATCTGGACACAGGATATTTCAAAAGCAAATATAGTTGCTGCAAAAGTACAGTCGGGAATAGTTTGGATAAATTGCTGGTTGGTTAGAGATTTAAGAACGCCTTTTGGCGGCATGAAAAATAGTGGTGTGGGAAGAGAAGGCGGCTGGGAAGCGTTACATTTTTTTACAGAACAGAAAAATGTTTGTATACAAATATAATATTGGGCTAAAGCCCTGAGAATAAAAAATCAATTGCCACGGGCTTAAGCCCGTGGCAATGCAAAAAACACAAAGGGCTTTAGCCCAACAAACAATGAATGAAATAATTAATACAGAAACAGCAGCCAAACCTTTAGGAGCCTATCCACATGCAAGACGTGTAGGGAATTTATTATTCCTTTCCGGCATCGGCAGCAGAAGTGCAACCGACAATTCCATTCCCGGATTAGAATTAGATAACGAAGGAAATATTATAAAGTATGATATTGAAGCAGAATGCCGGCAATGCTTTGCCAATGTAAAAGCTGTGCTGGAAGCCAGCGGCAGCAGTTGGGATAAAATTGTAGATGTAACTGTTTTTTTAACCAACATGAAAAAAGATTTTCCTGTTTACAACAAAGTATATGCAGAATATTTTACAGCTGTGCAAGCTTGCAGAACAACGGTAGAAGTAAAAAGTTTACCAACACCCATTGCGATAGAATTAAAAGTGATAGCAATTGTTTGAACGGGGATTTTTTGGATTTAAAAGACAAAAATGATTTTATGCAATTTGAAAATACACTTGAGTTTGCCAATAGCTTAGATGAAAAGGATACTCTAAAACATTTCAGAGATCAGTTTTATATCCCACTCATCAACGGAAAAGAGTCGATTTATTTTACCGGTAATTCGCTTGGCCTTCAACCAAAAACAACACAGGATTATGTATTGAATGAACTGGAAGACTGGGCAAATTTTGGTGTAGAAGGGCATTTTCATGCAAGAAACCCATGGATGCCTTATCATGAAATTTTTCCTCATCAATTATCAAAAATTATTGGTGCTTTACCGGAAGAGATTGTGGTGATGAACCAGCTTACGGTGAACTTACATTTACTGATGGTAAGTTTTTACAAGCCAACAAAGCAACGCTACAAAATCATCTGCGAAGCAAAAGCATTTCCTTCTGATCAATATGCTATGGAATCGCAGGTAAAATATCATGAATTGAATTATCAAGAATCGGTTGTTGAAGTAAGCCCGAGAGAAGGAGAATATGCAATCAGAACAGAAGATATTCTTAGTGCAATAAAAGAACATGGCGATAGTGTAGCGCTGGTTTTATTTGGTGGTGTAAATTATTATACCGGTCAATTTTTCGATATAAAAAAAATAACGGAAGCTGCACATACAGCAGGTGCTATTGCAGGGTTCGACCTGGCACATGCAGCAGGCAATGTAAAATTGGAATTACATAATTGGGATGCAGATTTTGCCTGCTGGTGCAGTTACAAATATTTAAACAGCGGTCCCGGTGGTGTATCAGGAATATACATTCATCAAAAGCATATTGCTGACAGCAGCATTCCACGCTTTGCAGGCTGGTGGGGGCATACCAAAGACACCCGTTTTAAAATGGAGAAAGGTTTTGAGCCGATACCTACAGCAGAAGGCTGGCAATTAAGTAATGCGCCTATCTTATCAATGGCTGCACACAAAGCCTCGCTGGATATTTATGAGGCCGCAGGAATGGACAACTTAATTGCCAAAGGAAAATTATTAAGCGATTATTTATTTTTTATTTTGGATGAAATAAATGCAGCATCAGCAAAAAAATTAATTGAAGTAATTACCCCAAGAAATGACAGCGAAAAAGGTTGCCAGGTAAGTATGCTGATGCTGGAAAAGGGTAAAGAAGTTTTTGAAGCATTGAAACAACAGGGTGTACTGGCCGACTGGAGAGAACCGAATGTAATTCGTGTAGCACCGGTGCCTTTGTACAATACATTTACCGATGTATTTACATTTGGCGAAATAGTAAAAACTATTTTAAATAGGTAGTAATGCAAAAAAAAGAAACCGTCATTATTGGTGCAGGCCTTGTCGGTTCCTTGCTTTCTATTTATTTAAGCAAGAGAGGTTACAATGTAAAAATTTATGAACGCCGCAGTGATATGCGTAAAGAAAAAATAAGTGCCGCCCGTTCTATTAACCTGGCATTAAGCGACAGGGGTATAAAAGCATTAGAAGAGGTAGGTATTATGGAGGAGATAAAAAAAATTGCCATCCCCATGCATGGAAGATATATTCACAATGCAGATGGCAGTACAGCTTACCAGCCTTATGGAAATGATGGACAGTTCATCAATTCCGTATCAAGAGGAGAACTGAATAAAATGCTGATGAATCTTGCAGAAAAAAATGGTGTGGAGATCGTTTTTGAACGCAAATACATTGGAGATGAAAAAATAACAACTGTAAGTGGTATAAAAAAATATCTTGCTGTTTTTTCAAATAAAAACAATTCCCGGCATATTCCGGTGGAAACGGATTTAATATTTTCTTCTGACGGAGCCTTTTCAGCCGGCAGGTTAAACATGCAGCTTACCACGGATCGTTTTCAATACCAGCAATACTATATTGACTTTGGTTATAAAGAATTAAATATTCCAGCCGGGCCTGATGGTGAATTTTTGATGGAGAAAAATGCACTGCACATTTGGCCAAGAGGAAACTATATGTTAATTGCTTTGCCGAATATCGATGGCAGCTTTACCTGTACACTGTTCTTCCCTTTTGAAGGTGAAACTTCTTTTGCAACCTTAACCACAAAAGAAAAAGTAAAAACATTTTTTGAAGAAACATTTGCAGATGCAGTTTCATTAATGCCCACTTTGGAAGAAGATTTTTTTAATAACCCTACCTCATCTTTAGTAACTGTAAAATGTTTCCCCTGGATAAGAGAAGACAAATTTGCATTGATAGGTGATGCTGCACATGCCATTGTTCCTTTTTTTGGACAGGGCATGAACTGCGGTTTTGAAGATTGCCGTGTATTAAATGAATTGATTGATAAACATAGCGACAACTGGAAATTAATTTTGGAAGACTACCAGCAATTAAGAAAACCTGACGGTGATGCTATTGCGGAACTGGCTTTAAATAATTTTGTAGAGATGAGGGATAAAGTAGCTGATCCTAAATTTTTATTGCAGAAGAAAATTGAAGCCGCATTCAGCAAAAAACATCCTGATAAATGGACACCAGCTTATACACAGGTCACTTTCAGTCCGCAGATAAGATATAGCGATGCTTTGAAAAACAGTATAAAACAAGAAGCAATCATGCAACAGGTGATGGCATTGCCGGATATTGAAAATAATTGGCAGGGTGAAGATGTGGAGGAAATGATGTTAGAAAAGCTATTGGGCTAAAGCCGGCAACTTTTGATTATTATCCCCAGCCTGAAGGCTGGGGCAATTGAAATACATTTTACAAAAATTGAACTTCAATGTATAGCAATTTTTGAATTGCCCCGCCCTTCAGGGCGGGTAACAGATAAAAACCAACGGGCTTTAGCCCAATAATTATTTTTATGTACAAATTTTCTTACTACACCGAACAGGATGATGAAAAAGTTATTGCCTTCATGAAAGAAAATGCTTTTGCCTTAATTACCGGCACCGGCGAAAAATACCCGGTAGCAACACAAATTCCACTGCATATAAAAGCTGTGGATGGCAAAATATTTTTAGAAGGTCACATGATGCGAAAGACTGACCATCATCTTGCATTTGAAAAAAACAGTGATGTACTGGTGCTTTTTACAGGGCCGCATTGTTTTGTAAGTGCCAACTGGTACACCGATCCTTCCATTGGCTCTACATGGAATTACATGACCGTACATGCAAAAGGAAAAATCAATTTTGTGGACGAAGCAGGAACAGTGCAAATGGTAAAAGCGCTGAGTGACAGGTATGTAGGTACGCAATCTGCAGCTTCTTTTGATAGCTTATCCAAAAACTATATCAACCATATGGTGAAAGCCATTGTTGGTTTCAGTATTGAAGTGGAAAGCCTGGATAATGTATTTAAACTGAGCCAAAACAGGGATGAAGCTTCTCAAAAAAATATTATCGAACAATTGAAAAAAAGAGGAGACGGTAATTCTATTGCTGTTGCCGAAGAAATGGAACGCCGTTTAAACGGATAAACAAATTAACAGGTTAACTTTGCCGCATGACCAGGAAACAATTAATAGAACAGATACAAACAAAAAGATCTTACCTCTGCGTTGGATTAGATACCGATATTACAAAAATTCCAAAGCATTTACAATCGCACCCCGATGCGGTATTTGAATTTAATAAAGCTATTATTGATGCTACAAAAGACCTTTGCGTAGCCTATAAAATAAATACCGCTTTTTACGAAGCGATGGGACTGAAAGGATGGGAAGCGATGGAAAGAACGGTGAAATATATTCCTGCAGAATGTTTCACTATTGCCGATGCCAAGCGTGGCGATATTGGTAATACGTCAACCCAATATGCCAAAGCATTTTTTGAAATGCTACCTTTCGATTCCATTACAGTTGCACCGTACATGGGCGAAGACAGTGTGAAGCCATTTTTACAATTTGAAAATAAATGGGCCATAGTTTTAGGATTAACAAGCAACCCGGGCAGCGAAGATTTTGAACAGCTGAGGTTGGTTCGTGAGGACTCGAACCAAGGCAGTGAATTTTTATATGAAAGTGTTTTACGAAAAGTGAGTAACTGGGGTACGCCGGCAAATTTAATGTTTGTAGTAGGCGCTACAAAAGCAAGCGGCCTTGCTGCTATACGAAAAATAATTCCTGATCATTTTTTATTGGTGCCGGGTGTTGGTTTCCAGGGCGGCAGTTTAGAAGAAGTGAGTAAATATGGTATGAATAAAGACTGCGGTTTATTAGTGAATGCGTCAAGAGCTATAATCTACGCCAGTGAAAAAGAAGATTTTGCAGCTGAGGCCAGAACAATTGCTTTGCAATATCAAAATGAAATGAGTACTTATTTAAAATAATTCTTCTTACTATGAATAGGAGAAAATTTATACAATCTGGTTCCTTGCTTACAGCTGCTACTGCAATCGGATCCGCTGTAAAAGCAAATACTATTGATGATGTAAAAAAGAAAGCACCTTTAAAAGCTGTATTCCTCAGTGATGTGCATGTAAAGCCGGATGCTGTTGCAGAAGCCGGCATGCGTAAAGCATTAAAGCATGTGAATACACTGCAACAAAAACCTGCCTTTATTATTAATGGCGGCGATAGTATTATGGATGCTATGGCGGCAGATAAAACTAAAACACAGGCGCAATGGGATGTTTGGAACAAAATTTTAGCTGAAGAAAATAAATTACCCATCTATCATTGTATTGGCAACCACGATATATGGGGCTGGCAGGTAAAAGACGACACTATAAAAACTGATCCTCTTTATGAAAAAGCCTGGGTAGTACAACAACATAAAATGCCCCATCGCTTTTATAGCTTTGATAAAAATAACTGGTACTTTATTGTACTGGACAGCACACAGGAAAATAATGGCGGCTATATTTCCAGGCTGGATGAAGAACAGTTTAGCTGGTTAGAAAATGAACTGAAAAATAATAAAGAAAAATTTATTTGCATTGTTTCTCATATCCCCATTATTTCTTTTTGCAGTGCCATGTTTTTTAATGACATGCTGCCTAATGGCGACTGGAAATTATCGAGAGCATTATTACATACAGATGCCAGGAGAATAAAAAAATTATTCAGCCAATACTCCAATATAAAGGTTTGCTTAAGTGGACACATACATTTGCAGGACGAAGTGGAATACCTGGGCATAAAATATTATTGCAATGGTGCAATTAGCGGCAACTGGTGGAATGG
>JAYVJU010000283.1:0-18743 GCA_043769035.1 Ferruginibacter sp. | reverse complement strand
CATCATTTACAATAAAGGAATGAACACCTCCCAGGCATTAAACTATATTGAAGAAGAATTTCCGGCCACCGATGAACGTGATGAAATAGTAACTTTTATTCGTGACAGCGGCAGGGGAATAATAAAACGTTTTACCAAGGGAAGTATGGATGATGAGTAAAGGTCGCCCCCTCCGCCCCCTAAAGGGGGGACTAATTATGGAGAAGAAGGTGTTGTTTATTTTTTTGAAACAGGCTTTGGTAATTCTGCTCATCTCCATTGGCGTCGCACTCTTGTACTATATATCTTTATTCAACTTTTATCTAAGCGTATAATAAACAATTTCACTAAAGATACATGAGCCAAAAAGAATTGAACTCCCCAATCGAGTTCCCTCTCCTTGGGAGAGGGGTTGGGGTGAGGCTTAACAATGTTGGCAAAAGATTTAACCGGGAGTGGATATTCCGGCATTGCAGTTACGAATTTGTTTCAAGTAAAAGCTATGCAATTACGGGTTCCAATGGTTCGGGCAAATCAACCTTATTACAAGTAATTGCAGGTTCCCTTACGCACAACGAAGGCAGTATCGAATTTAAAAACAATCAACTAACATCTAACATCGAACATCTGTATTCCCACGTTTCTATTGCTGCACCTTATTTAGAATTAGTAGAAGAAATGTCGGCCAGGGAAATGCTGGAATTTCATGCACAATTTAAACCACTTGTTTTACCAATTGCCGAAGCATTGCAAATAGTTGGATTAGAAAAAGCAATCGATAAACAAATACGTTATTACAGCAGCGGCATGAAGCAACGTTTAAAACTTGCCCAGGCCTTCTTCAGCAATACACCAGTTTTGTTATTAGATGAACCCACCACCAATTTAGATGCTGACGGCATTGCTTTATACCATCATTTAATTGATAACTATACTTCCGGCAAATTAATTATTGTAAGCAGTAATGATACACAGGAGTATGATTTTTGTAAAGAAGTGATTAAGATTGGGGAGTATAAATAGCTATTATTTTACAGAGTTATTTTTTGCATTTTTTTCCCATGCTGAAAACACTTTTAGTTCCTCTGGTGTAAGAGAATCAGAAACAAACTCGACTTCCATTAACGATTTCCATGATGGCAGCAAAGGAGGTAAAGGAAAGAACTCTGCCCTAACTAAAGGGCATGGTTCTTCTTTACTAAAGTTTTCCCCATATCTAAACAGTGATTCCATTTTGTCGCACCGATAATATCCAACAATAGTATTTTTAAACAAACTGTCGTTGCGTCCATGGAATGATTGAATAAAACTTTTACGCTTATATGTAACATCCGCAATTGATGTATCTGGTAAAATTTTAAAAAAATCATCAACTTGCTTAATTGGGAAATCATAAAAAGACCACATTATAGACTCTATTTGCAAACTGTTAGAGTCTGTAACAGTGAATTTATTCATTATTGTTGCCGTGTCTGTAAAAGAATTGTATTGATAAAAGCCTTTTTTTGTTAAGTCAATATAGGTATAGTAAGCCAGCTTAACTTCTGTGTGAGTATGTCCATTTGTATCTGTTCCAATAACTAACCCCATTGTTTTTACTATTACAGCACTGTCTTTAAACCACATTTTGGTGCTTGGTGAGTAAATCTCTGAAGTTACATATCGATTTTCAACACTATCATAATCATATTGCTTAGCTATTACTGTACCACAACTACCAGTTTTACGACCTACAGTTGCACATGCCAATAAAAAAGAAATAGAAATAAGGGGTACAATAAATTTTTTCATTACAAAAACTTTATGGGAATACAGATGAAAATGCAAAATCATGATACAGACTTTGGACATTAGCCCTAACTGTTCCATTTTTTTTAACTGTTCCTGATATAGTGCTACGTGCTGTTAATTGTGCATAAGCTACAGTTACACCTGTTTTATGCCAAGTAAATACTGATTGGCCGGTAATAGTTTCACCTAAATGCTCAATTTTAGTGAATTTACCTCCTCCAGGCAAGCTTGCTTTTTTTGTACCGTAAAGCCTCTCGGTTGAAAAAAGTTCCCACCACTCTCCAGTAGGATTTGGTACTGTATAGTTGTCATAATTACATACATACCAATCAACTTGAGTAGGCGACATTACGGTTTCAACATCTTCCTCTGGATTATATACTGGACAATTAGTAGTACATTCAGGTTCTACATATTCATCAGTATTATTACAAGTTGTATATAAATATTGGGATGTGGTAGTGGATGACCCATCGGGATTATAATAAGTTTCTACCCAATACCAATCGGTACAATTAGTTGGTGTGGTTAAGCCAGTACTGTTTGTTGCACCCGTATCAGAGGTGTTTTGTTTTTGGCTATAGGCAGTTAGTTTTCCATCATTGTATTCCAATTCATATAAAACTTTATCACTCATATTTATAAACGTAAAACTTCCATCGCAAACCAAATGGGTTGCATTATAAAAGTTATGAAAAGTATTTTTTGGCAAATTACTTAATAATTCACCTTGTTTGGGGGTAAATTGTACAATATTACCTTTTCGTATTTTACCCTGTGGGTTTATAATTAACAGCAAATTAGTTAAATGCTGTTTATTATTGTTAACGGTAGATTTAAAGCTGTTTTTTATTGGTACAATAATAAGGTTTTCCAAAGCACTCAACTTTTCAATTTGAATACTTTTAAAATCGAGATTGCTTTTTACTGCCTCAATAATCAAAATTTTCTCTGGTGAAGCTATCGATCTTTTATCCTCTAACCAGGCACTAACCTTCTTGATAGCCTGTTGGGTTTCGGCATTTGGTTCTAAAACTACATCCTCCGAAACCTCCTTTTGGCAAGCAGGTAAAAATACTACAGATAAAATAAACATCATTTTTGTAAAAAATGTAACAAGGGAGTTTGCTTTCATAACATTGTTTTGGTTAAAGATTTAAAATATTTTTACAATGTAAATTTGGGAACAGTATTTAGTATTGCAAACTTTTATGTACTTTTAAATTAAACTAATAGTTGATATTTATAAACTGATACTTTATGACGCCAATAAATAAAGCATTATTACTGAAAAGTGTAGGTGCTAATATAAAAAAGCTGCGGAAACAGAAAAACATGGAGGTAAAAGAATTTGCCTCCAAACTTAAAATAACACCCCAAGCGGTTGGAAAAATAGAAAATGGAGTAGTTGATTTGAATCTGTCAAGAATTGTAGAAATTGCAAATTTATTAGAGGTAAGCCTCATTGAAATACTAGATATTGCTAATGGAGATATAATGACTTACAACTCTTATAATAACAGTGGAGGCTATCATGTACAAAAAGTTGATGTGATTAAAATAAATGAAGATGATGCTAAATCAAATTTTATGAATGAGTTCAAAAAGCTTGCAAACAGCCTTATGAGTAATATTGAAAGGAAATAAAAACTGCATTTTTTATTTTATCAACTGGATAAATTAAATTCCAAAAGCCTTACTTCAACGCCATTGGCAGCATCGCTAAAAAAGGTAACGATTTATTATAATCAAGCAACTCATATTCTAAACCCATTAACCTTAAATTTTTATAATAAGTTTGGTGCTGCTGGTAATAATTTTTTTCTGATTGTATCAACCATGCTTTTTCTCCCAGCTTATTTGCCAAAAACCATTTTTCTATCAGCCTAGCCGTTCTGCCGTTGCCATCATCAAAAGGATGTATTTTTACAAATACCAGGTGCAGGATTGCCGCAAAGAAAAACACTTCATGTAATGACAAGTCAGCCGCCTGTAATATTTCTAAATCTGCGTAAAATTTTCCAAGCTCTTTATTAACTGAACCTGGCGCAGCAGCCACATACTCAATCTTTCCATCTGTTGTTGTAACGTACATATTGCCGACCCGTATTCTGCCCTGCCTGCCAGCAGGTAAAATATTTTGTGTAAGTATCTGGTGGGCTTTAGTAACGTTCACATAGTTGCATGCAACGATTTTAGCAAACTGGTAAGCGTTATATAAATCATCAATTTTACGGGTGTAATCAGGCAAAAATTCAATTCCAAACCGCTTGTGCTTTATGTAAGAATCAAGCTCAATTTGCTCGCCTTCAATTTTAGAAGAGAAAACAGCTGACACTGATGTGTAAAAACTAAAAGTGTCCAGCGACAGTTCACTTTCCTGCAACTGCCCATAACTATTCAGTAATTCAATTGAAATAATCTCCTTGTAAGCATCTAACAATTCTACAGGCAGTATTTGAAATTCAACAGGCTTCATTATTATAGTTAGGTGGGAATAGCATATTTTATCTTCTGCTTGCAATCAACAAATTCAAATCAGTATATTTTAAATCAAATCTTTCGCTTAAATAAAAATTAGTTAGGCTGCCTTTAAATAAATAAATAC
Organism: Ferruginibacter sp.; assembly: GCA_043769035.1. Lineage (GTDB taxonomy): Bacteria > Bacteroidota > Bacteroidia > Chitinophagales > Chitinophagaceae > Ferruginibacter. The sequence goes on along the minus strand of JAYVJU010000283.1, from coordinate 14,365 downwards.
CACTGCGGATATTTATTTTGTACCAGATCAGTTTGTCAACGCCGCCTTCCGCTGCCGTTTCAAGCAGTAAAGGCATAAGTACATTACTTATTGCCTGCGACGCAGTACGGGCAAAGCCACTTGGTATATTGGGCACACCGTAATGTATTACATCATACTTTTTAAATACCGGTTTTTCATGTGTGGTCACTTCGCTGGTTTCAAAACAGCCACCACGGTCAATACTTACGTCCACAATTACACTGCCCGGCCGCATCTGGCTCACCATTTCTTCGGTAACTATTAATGGTGTACGGCCACCATCGCTGCTTAATGCACCAACAGCCACATCGCATGTTTTTAATTGCTTCGATAATATCTTAGGTTCAATCACACTCGTCCACATACGTACACCAATATTATTTTGCATGCGTTTTAAGCGGTAAATATCATTATCAAAAACTTTTACACTGGCGCCCATGGCCAATGCCGTACGGGCAGCATATTCCCCTACTATACCAGCACCAATTATAATAACTTTTGTTGGCGGTATGCCACTTATTCCCCCAACCAAAACACCCTTACCATTGTTGGCATTACTTAAATATTGCCCTGCAATAAGCATTACCGCACTCCCTGCAATTTCGCTCATACTGCGTACAATGGGGTTATGCCCGGTTTCGTCTTTTAGGTTTTCAAAACTCAGTGCTGTAATTTTTTTATCCATCATTTTTTGCAGTATCTCGCTTTTCATTACGGCTAAATGTATAGGAGAAATGATGTATTGGTTATATTTCAGCAATTCACACTCGCTGTCGCTTACCGGTGCACTTTTTACCAGTATATCACATTCATATACCTCCTTTTTATCGTAAGCAATTTTAGCTCCTGCTTCGCTGTAATCCTTATCGGTGTAACTCGATCCGTGGCCGGCCTTTGTTTCCACCACCACCCGGTGCCCGTTAGCCACCATTACACTTACCGCTTCGGGTGTAAGTGCAATACGGTTTTCGCTAAAAGAAGTTTCTTTAGGAATACCTATAAACAATTCTGCTCCTTTAGGCTTAACATCCAGCGTTTCTTCCAGCGTTTCGTAAGTAAATGAGGGTGATACAAAAGGTCTTGATGTAGCCACAGTAATGAAAAATTGAAGGTTAAAATTTGATCGTTCTTAACCCTGAAATTACAAATTTATTTGCAGCTTTCTGGTATTTGTATTTATTGCAGTAATGATAACATGTAAAGTGTCATCAGGGAAAATGCCCGGTGCTTTCTCGGGCCATTCCACTAAACAGGTATTACCCGAATACAAACAATCTTCAACACCGGTATTAACAGCTTCCTGTTCGTCTTTCAAGCGGTACAGATCCATATGGTAAATCGTTTTACCGGTTACAGTTGCATACTGGTTAATAATAGAAAATGTAGGGCTGGAGATAGTGTCTTTTATTGCCATTACTTCACATAATGCATGAATGAAGGTAGTTTTACCGGCTCCCATATCGCCATGAAAGGCAAAAACAGTTTTTGTACCTGCAGCTGCTAAAAACTGTTCGGCAGCGCTTTTAATATTTTCCAGCTTAAAATTTAAATCCATGTTGCAAAGATATTTTCCTTGTTTGGTAATTGGCTGATTAAAACAGGTAATAATTTTGCAGTATGGAAAAAGTTGAATGGAAGGTAGAAGGAATGGACTGTACCAATTGTGTATTAACCATCACCAGGTATTTACAAAAAGAAGGCTTGAAGGAGGTAAAAGTAAATTTTATTGGTGGAGATGTAAGCTTTGACCTTGATGATACCAAATCAAAAGAACAATTGGCCAAGGGAATAGAAGATCTGGGATATAAAGTACAAAATGAGACACAAGGAACCTCAAATCTCAAACCTCAAACAAAATTCTTATCCAACCACCTGCAGCGCTTCCTCTTCTGCCTGCCTTTTACATTGGTGTTAATGTTGCACATGCTGCCCTGGCATATTCATTTTTTAATGAACCCATGGATACAGTTCGCCATTTGCTTACCCGTTTATATTGTGGGCATGAGTTATTTTGGTGTAAGTGCAGTTAAAAGTTTACGCAGGGGAATTCCCAATATGAATGTACTTATTGCCGTAGGAGCTACTGCAGCATTTGTATATAGCCTGATTGGCACATTGGGCAATATGGGAATGGATTATGTTTTTTATGAAACCACCGCTACAATAATTACCCTTGTATTTTTAGGAGAATGGATAGAACATAAATCAGTTTCCACTACACAAAAAGCATTGAACCAACTGGCTGGCAAACAAAAAGTAATGGCCAATATGATTGCTTTTGATGATGAACATAAAGAACAGATTTTTCCGGTAGAAAATACCCAGCTTCGTGTTGGAGATTTAATCCTGATAAAAACCGGAGAACAGGTACCAACAGACTGCAAAATTTTATGGGGCGATATGCATGTAAGCGAAGCACTGTTAACAGGCGAAAGCAAACCCCTACGCAAACAAAAAAAAGATAGTTTAATTGGAGGAAGCCTGGTAGTTGACGGCACAGTAAAGGCACAGGTAACAGCGGTAGGAAAAGATACTGTGCTCAGCAATATTTTAAATTTAGTAAAACAGGCACAAGGAGAAAAACCTCCTATACAACAACTGGCAGATAAGATAAGCGCCATATTTGTTCCGGCAGTTATAGCAATTGCAATACTTACCTTTTTAATCAATTATTTTATTGTTGATGTTACAGCCACCAATTCCCTAATGCGGAGTATTGCAGTATTGGTCATCAGTTGCCCCTGCGCTATGGGACTGGCAACACCTGCTGCCATTGCAGTTGGGCTGGGCAGGGCAACAAAAAGCGGTATTTTGTTTCGCAATGCAAAAAGCCTGGAGCTGTTTAAAAATATTAAAACTGTTGTATTTGATAAAACAGGTACTTTAACTAAAGGACAATTAAAAATATCGGCCTTTGACTATAAAGATGTAAGTGAAGAAGAATTTAAACGCCTGGTATTTTCTTTAGAAAAATTCTCTAATCACCCTATTGCAAAAACAATAACTGAAGCATGGAAAATAAACAACCCTGTACAGTGGAAAAAAATAGAAGAGATAAAAGGTGCAGGCATAAAAGCTGAAACTGCAGAAGGTGATACTTACTTTTTAGGAACAGGCAATGAACAACGAAAAACGGACAGCTATCACACTGCTTATCTTTTAAAAAATAATATACTGGCAGGCTGGTTCGATATGGAAGATGAAATAAGAGAAGAAGCAAAAGAGGTTATCAACTATCTACATTCAAAAAATATAAAAACAGTTTTATTAAGTGGCGATAGTATAAATAGATGTAAAAAAGTAGCGGCTGAATTAGGCATTGATCAGATTGAAGCTGAAAAATCTCCCGAAGAAAAATTGATCATCATAGAAAGATTGAATAATGAAGCTCCTGTTGCAATGATTGGTGATGGTATTAATGACGCCCCAGCCCTTGCAAAAGCTACCATTGGTATTTCATTAGCAGAAGCTTCTCAACTTGCCATGCAAACCGCCCAGGTGGTTTTAATGAATAAGGGTATTAAGCATTTACCATTGGCACTGGGCCTTGGCAAACATACTTTCATTACAATTAAAGAAAACCTATTCTGGGCCTTCATTTATAATATTGTAGCTATCCCGGTTGCTGCCGCAGGATTTTTACATCCCGGTATTGCCGCACTGGCAATGGGTTTTAGTGATGTGGTACTGGCTGTAAATTCAATCCGTTTAAATTACAAGAAAGTAATTTAATTTCAAGCCAAAATACCGGTTTTGACAGCACAGCAAATATTGAAACAATATTGGGGTTATGATGCATTCCGTCCTTTACAGGAAGAAATAATTACTGCTGTACTGGAAGGAAAAGATGCCTTGGCTTTATTACCCACCGGTGGAGGAAAATCCATTTGCTTCCAGGTTCCTGCAATGGCTAAAGATGGGCTATGCCTGGTAGTAAGTCCACTGATTGCGTTAATGAAAGACCAGGTGGAACAGTTGAAACGCAGGGGTATTCCGGCATTGGCTGTATATAGCGGCATGAGTTTTTTAGAAGTAAAAAAAACATTACAGAATGCAGCTTATGGTAATTTTAAATTTTTATATGTTTCTCCTGAAAGATTAGAAACGAAGTTGTTTTTAGAATACCTGCCTTCTATGAACATCAGCTTACTGGCTGTTGACGAAGCTCATTGTGTGTCTCAATGGGGATATGATTTCAGGCCGCCTTACCTGCGTATTGCCAACCTGAGAGAATGGTTGCCTGGTGTTCCTGTATTAGCATTAACTGCATCGGCTACAAAAATTGTTCAGGATGACATTTGTGATAAATTATTATTTAAAAAAGATCATCAACGCTTTCAGCAATCATTTGAAAGGCCTAATCTGTCTTACAGCGTTTTTAATGTGGCCGGTAAACAAAATAAATTACTGGAGATTTTAAAGAATGTACCCGGTACTGCCATTGTATATTGCAAAAGCAGAAAGCATACCAAAGAAATTGCAGACTTACTTCGGATGCATTCAATTAATGCTGATTTCTACCATGCAGGGCTTAGCAATGATGAAAGAAATACAAAACAGGAAAACTGGATTACCAATAAAACCAGGGTAATTGTTTGTACCAACGCATTTGGCATGGGGATAGATAAGCCTGATGTACGTGTAGTAGTACACTACGATGTACCTGACTGCCTTGAAAATTATTACCAGGAAGCAGGAAGAGCAGGAAGAGATGGTAAAAGAGCTTATGCAGTTTTGCTATATGGCAATAAAGAGCTTAACGATTTACAAAACCAAAGCGATATTCGTTTTCCTAAAGAGGCTGACGTAAAAATTATTTATACTGCTTTAATGAATCACCTGCAAATTGCAGCAGGCTCAGGTGAAGGAGTAAGTTTTGATTTTGACATTGCCGGTTTTGCAAATGCATTTAAACAAAACATTCTTATGGTTACCTATGCAATTAAAGCGTTGGAGCAGGAAGATATTATCAGCTTTAATGAAATGGTTTTTAAACCTTCCAGTGTATTATTTACAGCAAACCGTAGCGACCTAACCGAGTTTGAAAAAATACATCCTGAATTAGAACCCATGCTAAAAGGCTTGCTTCGCAGTTACGAAGGCATTTTTGATTACCCCGCTACTGTTTATGAAAGCCAGTTGGCAAAATTTATAAAAAAAGATATTGAATCGGTTAAGAAAGAATTGAGGATGCTTAACGATTACAGTATTATAGCTTATGCTCCTCAAAAGGATAAACCACAAATTACCCTTTTGCAAAACAGAATGTATGCCGACAACTACGCTGTAAATATGGCCAGCTACTTACAGCGAAAGAAAAATTTTGAACAGCGGGTTGCAGCAATGCTTGACTATATAAAAAACACCGCCAATTGCAGAAGTAAATTAATTGCAACCTATTTTAACGCCCCTACCAATAAATCCTGCGGTTGCTGCGATAATTGCATTAATGAAAAAGATCTGGTTATATCAATGGAGGAGTTTGAAAGCATCTCCGCAGGTATTTTTCAATTAGTAAAATCAACAGCGTTGCCTGTTAAAGAAATCCAAAATCAGTTAAAGGGAGTAAAGAAAGAAAAGCTCTGGAAAGTGATTAACTATTTACAGGCAGAAAATAAATTATCAGTAACTAAAGAAGGGTATCTCTTTTTATAACCGCTTGTTTTAAAGAAAGTTGCCGATGTTCCGACATTAAACCACCACTTCGGAAGGGGTATAAAATAAAAAGGGACCAAGATAGAAATCTAGTCCCGCTTTAAAATCCAATATCCTATGAAAAACCGAAACGAAGATAAAGCGGAATTTACTATTCCACAACATTTTTTTTAAATATTTTAAAATTATTTTATTGTGTCACAAAAAAAATATTGGTGTGAAACTGACACATTACTATTAAATAATCAACTGATTATCAATAAAATAAGACATGTAAAAAATTTTATTTTATTTGCCTATAGCCACCTGTTTTATACAGGTAATTAGCTCCCTGGTACCATGCAATTGCTTCATTAACAAGGCTATCTTCAGTCGATATTTTTAAGGATGCTCCGGTAATGAAGTCTGAATGAAACATGGCAATTTTTTGTTGTGGTGACAAAATCACCAGTTTTCCTGCCCGGATATAGCCCATATCCTGGTAAGTACTAATAAAGGCCCTTTCTCTGCCCGGGAGTGTTTTAAAAATATCATACCCCAAAAACCTGCTGGTATAGTTAAGATTCAGCATTCCTAAAACTGTTGGGGCTAAATCTATCTGACTGGTAAGGCGTTGTTCTATTGAAGCTGTTATCAAATTGGGTGCATAAATAAAGCAGGGAATATGGTATCTGTTAACAGGCAAATCGGTTTTACCTGCGCTTTTACTGCAATGATCTGCCACAACAACAAACAATGTGCTGTTAAACCAAGGCTTTTTTGCAGCGTCTTTTAAAAATTTATTAATAGCATAGTCGGTGTACTTTACCCCGCCGGCAATAGATTGTGATGCAGCCGGAATATCAATTCTGCCTTCAGGATAGGTATAAGGCCGGTGGTTACTTACGGTCATCATGTGGTTAAAAAACAATTTCCCTTGCGTAAAACTTCTATCGCATTGTTGCAATGTATAATTAAACACACCTTCATCATCTGCTCCCCAAGCGGTGGTATGATTTATTAAGCTATCAGGAATGTCTCTTTTATCCAGCACAGTATAACCATTGCCTCCAAAATATTTCCCCATATTGTCAAAAAAGGCATTGCCGCCATAAATATAATTTACATCATAGCCTTTTGTTTTTAAAACACTGCCCATAGTAAACAAATCACCATTATCCGGCCGCCGTACAATAGATTGGCCTGGAGTTGGTGGTATGGCCAATGATATAGCCTCAAGCCCCCTTACAGTTCTTGTGCCGCTGGCATAAAAATTTTCGAAGAATAAACTATGCAGTATCAGCGAATCTAAAAATGGAGTGATGTTTTCTTTATTTCCAAAATGTTTTAAATAATCCCCACTTAAACTTTCAACACTGATCAATACTATATTCCATTTATGTTCGGGGCTGTCATTCTTAATTATCCTTTCTATACTTAATGGATTATTAGTAAATGTAGCGTTGGGTGCCTGCAATAAATCCTTCAGAATTTTAAAATTTGCAGTGTCATTCCTGGTAGCATAAAAACGATTGTAATCAATTTCATTATTCCAGTAGGCTGTACCAAATTCATAAATACCATTACCCCCCAACTCATTCACATAATTGTTGTTGCCTGTATTCTTCATCCGGTTGTTAACCAAAAAATAAGCAGCAGCAGGAAAGAGCAAAAATGTGCAAAAGAAAATACTGCGCCTGGCAAAACGCATACTTACCTGCTGCGATGCAATAATCTTTTTTCTTACTAAAAATAAAACGAACCCGGTGGTTAACACAACACCGGTGGTAATTACCGGAATGTTATACGACTCCCAAATATTGCCTAACACTTCTGTTGTATAAATCAAATAATCTACTGCAATAAAATTATACCGTACGCTAAACTCATCCCAAAAAACAATTTCCGATCCGGCATTTAATACTAAAATAAAACTGATGATAAAAAATAAGATAAGCAAAGGAATACGATGCCAGCGTTTTTGATAGATGGAATCCTTCATCAGCCAGCAATACAATGCTACCGGGATGGTAAAAAAACTGCTGACTACCAGGTCGTATAAAAACCCAATAAGAAATATACCAATAACATTCAGAATTGTCAATTCCAGGTTTGCCCAGCTCTTTATCATTAATGCAACACGGGTAACAAAACTAAGGCTGCATACCAGTATTACCACAACTGCCAACGGACCAAAACGATGCTTAAAAACAGGCTGCAACTTTATCATTGGGCAAAAATACGGATGCCGGCATTTATACCGGCACCTTATCTTTATAATCTTGTTGAACTAAATAGTAAGTGCAAAATAATTTACACACTAATATTCTTTATTTAAAACCAGCTTTTACTTTTTGATGACCTGCTTCTTCCCCCAAGGCCCAAGGCACCCAATAAAGAACGTACAATAGTATTACCTGCAGTACGCACCATACTTTTTACAATAGTGTTATCGGCAACTTTTTCCAATGTAGATTTTTCTTCTTTCGCAGATTTTTTTCCTTTCGCCGGTTCTTCTTCCTGCGATTTTTCCGCAGCCTCTTCCAGTTTAGCAGTTAAAATTTCGTAAGCACTTTCGCTATCAATAGCTTGATTATACTTTGCTACCAGTTTTGATTTTCCGGCTATTGCATCAATTTCTCCATCAGTCAACACATCCATGCGGCTGCGTGGGGCACATAACATTACATGTGCCAATGGTGTAGGAATACCTTTTTCGTTAAGCATTGTCACCAGCGCCTCGCCAATACCTAATTGTGTTATCAGGTCTTCTGTTTTATAATATTCTGTTTCTGGATAATTCTCTGCTGTTTGTTTAATTACTTTTCTGTCCGCAGCAGTAAAGGCCCTTAAAGCATGCTGCACTTTTAAACCCAGTTGCCCCAGCACACTTGCGGGTACATCCATCGGGTTTTGTGTACAAAAGAAAATACCAATCCCTTTTGAGCGTATCAGTTTTATAATAGTTTCAATCTGCTGTAAAAGTGCAGGGCTTGCCTCCTGGAAAATAAGATGAGCCTCATCAATAAACATCACCAGTTTAGGTTTATCCAAATCACCTTCTTCCGGGCAAACAGCATATAATTCCGCCAGCATCTGCAGCATAAAAGTGCTGAACAGTTTAGGCTTGTCCTGCAGATCGGTAACCCGTAAAATATTTATCATCCCCCGTCCATCATTACTCATCCGCATCAGGTCCTCTACTTCAAAACTTTTTTCGCCAAAGAAAATATCGGCACCCTGCTGCTGCAGTTCAATTACTTTACGCAAAATAGTTCCGGTACTGGTGGTGCTTATTTTACCATAAGTTTTTTCTATCTCTGCCTTACCTTCGTCGCCAATGTATTGCAGCACTTTTATAAAATCTTTTAAATCAAGCAAGGGCAGTTTTGTATCATCGCAGTATTTAAACAGCATTGCCACAACCCCGCCTTGTGTATCATTCAAACCTAAAATCTTACTCAGCAACACAGGGCCAAATTCGCTTACTGTTGCCCGCAGGTGAACACCTTTTTGCCCGGTCAGTGTCATTAACTCTGCCGAAAACAAAGCCGGCTTGTATTCCATATTCAGTTTTGTATAACGGTCTTTCACTTTATCATTTAGTGCACCTTCGGCCGCAATACCACTTAAGTCTCCTTTAATATCCATCAATAAAACCGGTACGCTATTATCGCTCAACAACTCACTTATCATTTGCAGGGTTTTGGTTTTACCGGTACCGGTAGCACCTGCAATTAATCCATGGCGGTTCATGGTTTTTAAAGGCAGGTTAACAGCAGCATCTGCAACAACTTCGCCATCTAAAACAGCAGCACCAATTTTTACTGATTCTCCTTTAAAAGTATAGCCGTTGTTTATGGCTTGTATAAACGCTTCTTTGTTGGGCATTGTATAAAATTTAGGGAAAGTTACGAAGGCTGACGCAAATAGATTATGCGTTATAAAAAAATAGTAGAATACCAATCCGGCAACATCACCGGAATTACAAATAACAAGAATTATGAAAGTTGATAGAGCTAATTATCTGTTTTGCCATCATTACAAGTTAATAACCACTCATCAAGAATTTAAGTTTTTACATTACATCCGTGTTTAACTCCATATTTTTGCCTTCTCAATTTTAATAATATGAAAAAAGGATTTTTTTATGTGTTGCTTTCAGCCGCAGCTTTACCTGCACTGGCGCAAAAGGTAGCTTATACAGAGTATAAACTTAAAAATGGGTTGGGTGTCGTTCTGCACCAGGACAAAAGTGCTCCGGTGGTAGCCGTATCAGTAATGTACCATGTGGGTAGTAAAAATGAACTTACCAACCGCACAGGTTTTGCTCATTTTTTTGAGCACCTGCTGTTTGAAGGATCTGAAAATATAAAGCGTGGTGAGTTTATGAAAATTGTGAGTGCCAATGGCGGTCAGAATAATGCCAACACATCGCAGGACAGAACTTTTTATTATGAAGTGTTCCCCAGTAACCAATTGGCAACAGGCCTGTGGCTGGAAAGTGAAAGGATGCTGCATCCGATAATAAATGAAGTGGGTGTAAAAACCCAAAACGAAGTGGTTAAAGAAGAAAAAAGATTAAGAGTGGATAATCAGCCTTATGGAAATTTTGTTAGCGAAATAATGAAACGGTTGTTTACAAAACACCCTTACAATTGGGTGCCTATTGGCAGTATGGCCGATCTTGACGCTGCCACGCTGGAAGAATTCAGGGCTTTTAATAAAAAATATTATGTACCCAATAATGCTGTACTGGTAATTGCCGGCGATATTGATATTGCCAAAACCAAACAGCTTGTAGAAGCTTATTTTGGAGCAGTACCTGCCGGGGCACCCGTTGTACAACCACAAATAAAAGATGTACCTATTACCAAAGAAGTAATTGATACCGCTTACGATAATAATATACAAATACCGGCAATAATGGCCGCTTACCGCATTCCGGGAATGACCAATAAAGAATCGAAAGCACTGGAAATGGGATCGGCAGTACTAAGCCAGGGCAACAGTAGCCGCATGTTTAAAAAAATGGTTGATGATAAAAAGAATTCGTTACAGGTTGGTTCTTTTAATTATGCTTTAGAAGATTATGGCGCTTATATTACTTATGCTTTACCAAACGCAGAAACACCTTTGGATACTTTGTTAAAAGATATTGATGATGAAATAGTGAAATTGCAAAACCAGCTGATAAGCGTTGAGGAATTTACTAAAATACAAAACCAGTTTGAAAATGCTTTTGTAGATAATAACAACCGCATGTTAGGCGTAGCAGAAAACCTTGCCGCTGGTTATACTTTTTATAAAAACACCAATAACCTTAACACAGAATTGGATGAGATAAGAAAAGTTACCCGGCAGGATATTATGAATGCTGCAAAAAAATACCTGAACAGGAACCAGCGGGTGGTATTATATTATCTGCCAAAAAAATAATTTCATAAACGCATTATAAAAGAGAATACAATGAAAAGAATAATAATAGCTGCACTAAGTATTTTGATATTGCAAAATGCCACTGCACAAATTAAGATCGACCGTTCTAAAAAACCGGCAGCAGGCCCTGCCCCGGTAATTTCAATTAAAGACCCGGTAATTTTTACCATGCCTAATGGTATGACAGTATTGGTTGTAGAAAATCATAAACTACCAAAAGTAAGAACCACATTAAGCATTGATGCAGGCCCTGTTAAAGAAGGTAAAAAAGCCGGTATTATGGATATGATGGGTGGCATGCTTGGCGAAGGTACTACAACCATGAGTAAAGATAAATTTGATGAAGCGGTAGATATGATTGGTGCTGATGTAGGTTTATCCTGGTCTGGCGGTTATGCTTCTGCATTAACTAAATATTTTGATAAAGCATTTATGCTGATGGCAGATGGATTAAGAAATCCATCTTTTCCACAAGCATCTTTCGACAAACTGAAATCTCAAACTATAACCGGCTTAAAGTCAAATGAAAAAAGTACCACTGCAATTGCCACAAGGGTTTCTATGGCATTAAATTATGGTAAGCAAACCGCTATGGGTGAGTTTACTACAGAAGAATCTGTAAAGGGTTTAACTTTAGCTGATGTGCAGGAAGCTTATAAAAATTATATCACTCCTTCACGTTCTTACTTAACTTTTGTGGGAGATATTACACCTGCTGCTGCAAAAGCTTTGGTAACAAAAGCATTTGGTAACTGGACAGGTAAAAAATTAGATCAACCTTCTTCAGGTGATGTTACCAACCCCGACAAAACAGAAATTGATTTTGTAGATCTGCCAACGGCGGTACAGGGAGAATTAAGCATGGGCAACCTTATAAAAAACCCAATGAATGGTGCCGATTATCACGCCTTATTATTAGCCAATCAAATTTTAGGTGGCGGTGCAGACAGCAAATTATTTATGAACCTGAGAGAAAAACACGGCTTTACTTATGGCGCCTATTCCAGTGTGGGCAGCGGCCGTTTTCAAAGTATGTTTAAAGCAGGTGCAGCAGTAAGGACCGAAAAAGTGGACAGTGCTATAAATGAAATGGTAAAAGAAATTATAAACATGCGGGATGGAAAAATTACGGAAGAAGAATTAACCATTGCAAAAGCAAAATATAATGGCTCTTATGCTTTAAGAATGGAAGACCCTGCCACTACAGCAACTTACGCTTCAAATATTCTTATTAATAATTTACCAAAAGATTTTTACAAAACTTACCTGCAAAAAATAAACAGTGTAACAATTGATGATATTAAAAGGGTTTCCAACACTTACTTTAACGAAAGTAATTCCCGTATTGTAATTGTGGGCAACGGTAAAAAGATATTACCCGGCCTTGCAAAACTGGGTTTCCCAATAAAAAAATATGATAAATATGCAGAGCCTGTAATGGATGAAATTAAAGAAGTAAAAGCAGATGAAACGGCTAAAACTTCTGACGGTATATCGGGCTACAGTATTATTGAAGATTATTTAAAAGCTATTGGTGGAAAAGAAGAAGTGAAAAAAATAAACACCATTATGGCTGATATGAGCCTTGAAATGATGGGAAGGAATTTTACCGGGGTTGATAAACACATGAATCCTAATAAATCTTTAGCTGAACTAAAGATGGGACAAATGGTGGTATTTAAAGCCCTGTTTAATGGCACAACAGGTTACCAGCAGCAGGGGCCCGGTAAAAAAGATATGACGCCTGAAGAAATAAAAGAACAACAGGATGACAGAGGCGTTATTCCGCAATTATTTTACAACACTGCCGATTATAAAACAGAATACATTGGTAAAGGAAAAGTTGAAAATGAAGAAACCTACCGTTTAAAAGTAGTAATGCCAAGCGGCCGTACATCTGTACAGCAGTATTCAATGAAATCGGGTTTATTGTTACAGGAAGAAACCACCAGTAAACAAGGTGATACTGACATTCCAGCTGTTATTGAATATAAAAATTATCAGAAATTTGGAAGCATAATGTTTCCAACAGAGGTAATCAAGAGCATGGCCGGGCAGGACCTGGTATTCAAATTCTCTAACGTAAAATTTAATGAAGGCGTTACAGAAGCCGATTTTAAATAAACTAATTCTTAATTATTTTAAAACAGCCACTCAAGTACAGAGTGGCTGTTTTATTTTTACAGTATGAGGTTTTTAAAAGCAACAGTAATTTTATTGGCAACAGTAAGTGTGCTGACTTTTAGCATTTACCCGCCACCTGTTTACACAAAAGAAGCTCTCGGTAAAAAATTATTCTCCGAAAAAATATTATCGAAAGATTCCACCGTTAGTTGTGCCAGTTGCCATAAACCAAATTTTGCTTTTGCAGATACCACAGCGTTTAGTACCGGCATTGAAGGCAGGCTTACCAAACGCAATACACCTTCTGTTTTAAATATGAAGAACAGGCCATATTTTTTTTGGGATGGCAGGGCTGTATCGCTGGAAGAACAGGCATTGATGCCCATTCAAAATCCTGATGAAATGGGATTGTCCATAGATGAGGCGATAAAACGTTTAAACCAGTCTGCCGAATACAAAACGCTTTTTAAAAAAATATTTAAGCAGGCTCCAACTGCAAAAAATTTAGCTGTTGCATTTGCAGCTTATGAAAAAACGCTGGAAACAGTTGACAGTAAATTTGATGACTGGAGTAATAATTTAAAAAAGCTTACTGCACAGGAAGAAAGAGGCAGGGAGTTATTTGTTGGCGATAAAGCAAAATGCTTTGACTGCCACCGTATGGAAGATTTTACAACAGATGAGTTTAAGAACATAGGTTTATACAATGAAAAAGAATTGAACGATGCCGGCCTCTTCAATATCACCAAAAAAGAAACGGACAAGGGAAAGTTTAAAATACCCGGCCTGCGCAATATTGGCGTAACGGCACCTTATATGCACAATGGTATGTTTAAAACACTGGAAGAAGTGGTAGAATACTACAACGATCCTAAAAAATTTGTAACCGGCGCAATTAATATTGATGATGCACTTAAAACACCACTTCATCTTTCTGAAAAGGAGAAAAAAGACCTGGTTGCCTTTTTAAAAACACTAACTGATAAGAAGTATTTGCGTAAATAATTTTCGCCAGCGGCGAAAAGATTGCCACTGAGGCACTGAAACTCTGAAGTGAGAAATAATGTATTTTTTCTGTGCTTCAGTGCCTCAGTGGCAAAAAATAATTGTGCGAAGCACAAATACATTCACACCCGCAGCAATGAAC
>JAYVJU010000282.1:0-6879 GCA_043769035.1 Ferruginibacter sp. | reverse complement strand
CTTCATTTAACTGAATGCGTTCTTCACCATTTTTTCCAAAAACCATGGCGCCCAGCCGACCGTTGCCAACCGGCAGGGCCTCTTCCCATTTTTTTGCAGCAGTTTCGTACCATAATAAAGCAGCAGGATTAAAATTTTTGCTGTTTATTTTTTGAGGCACAATATTTTGCTGTGCATAAATGCTGCCCCAAAAAAACATACAAAGCAGTAAACTGAAGTACTTATTATAGCTGGCCATTTAAAAAAAATTATTACAGTTAAATAACAGAACAATTATTATTACAAAAGAAATAATATTAAATGTACTGAAATTATACACATAACGGATATTGTTTGTACCCCGCAGTTGCCTGCCTGCATAAAACATGATGCGTAAAGAAGGCAGCTTTACTGATTGCTTTAAACTTGTTAACTTCAATTTATTTATTGAACCTGTACGCAAAAAAAAATACTAAAAAATGAATGTAAATTTTAAATGGATCACAAGCCGCTTTAATAATAAAAGGCCGGCAGTGGTAATATTTACAGCGGCTTTAGTTTTTATTTTAAATACCCCTGTTTTAAATGCACAGGGTTTATATTATTCCAAAGAGTTAAAGCTGGGGATAAATGCACAGGGCTGTTTAACCGAAATTACCAATACCACTACACAAATTAATTATCTGTATAAAGATACTGCTGCCCCGCTGCTGGTTATAGTGAGCAATAAAAAACGGTTTCAACCCTCATCAGCAGTTTTTAATTTAAAACAAAAAAAGATCTCTTTACTGTACAAAGATGCCGGTGTAAGTATTGATATTAAAGTACTGGAAAAATCATCTCACCTGGTACTTGAAATTATTAAAGCCGTGCCCTCCAATAAAATAGAAGCAGTAATATGGGGCCCTTATCCAACTATTATTACCAAAACAGTTGGTGAAGTAATTGGTGTTGTAAGAGACGGCAGCACAACCGTTGGTATGCAGGTACTGAATATTAAAACCCTGGGGGGAGATTATCAAAACAACGAGGGCAGCACCTGGGCAAGAGGCTTAGCAGCTGTTAGCCGTAATTGGGGAAGCCTGCTGCAGGCTTATGCCATTAACCGTAGCCACAACAGGTTTGTAGATGCATGGGGAGGAAATTTTAAAAATATGCCGGTGGCCGCATTAAAAGGAGAATCGGCAGAGGGCAGTAAAATTGCATTGTTCAGTTGCAATGAGCCGGCTACATTAGACCGGTTAGAGCAGATTGAACTGGCAGAAAATCTGCCGCATCCAACAATCAATGGCGTATGGTTTAAAAAATCAAACCTGTTTGGCAGGTCTTACCTCATTTCTTCTTTTGATGAAAATAATATTGACGAAATGATTGCCTTTACCAAAAAAGCAGGGTTAATATCTTTATACCACGAAGGGCCTTTTAAAAGCTGGGGGCATTTTGAATTAAACCCTGCCCAGTTTCCCAATGGAAGGCAAGGATTAAAAAACTGTGTAACAAAAGCACATGCTGCCGGTTTGCTGCTTGGCGTTCATACTTTATCCAACTTTATCAATACCAACGACCCATACGTTACGCCTGTGCCCGACGACCGCTTAAGCATTACCGGCGCATCAGTTTTAAATAAAGATATTGATGCCACAACAAAAGAAATAGAACTGGCTGCACCGGAATATTTTAATGAGCTGAATAATAATAACCTTCATACTGTAAAAATTGGCAAAGAACTGATACGGTATAAAACCGTAAGCTTAACTGCACCTTATATTTTAAGCGACTGCCAGCGGGGAGCATTTGGTACAACTGCCGCCGCCCATAAAAAAGGATCGGTTGCAGGAAAATTGATTGACCATGCTTACAATGTGTTTTTTCCGGATATAAATATGCAGCGGGAAACAGCAAAAAATATTGCTGCACTGATGAATGAAACGGGTGTTGACCACCTGGATTTTGACGGGCATGAAGGAGGACTGGCGTCTGGCCAGGGTGATTATGCAGTTGAATTATTTGCAAAAGATGTTTACGAAAATGTAAAACACGATTTTATCTGCGGCACCAGCATCAGTAAAACATTTTTCTGGCATATTTGCTCCTACTACAATTGGGGCGAACCCTGGTATGGCGGCTTTAAAGAAAGCATGCAGCAATACCGTATTGATAACCAGGAATTGTTTTACAGGAATTATATGCCGCACATGATGGGCTGGTATTTACTTTCGGAGCATACTACTTTACCCGAAATGGAATGGATGCTGGCAAGAGCAGCAGGCTATAGTGCAGGATTTGCAATGGTTGCCAATACTAATGCCCTTAAAAAAAATCCGCTTACCCCGCAATTGCTGGATGCAATAAGAGAATGGGAAACTGCAAGAAATGGAAAAGCTTTTACAAAAGAGCAGCAGGAAAGATTAAAGGATACTAAAAACGAATTTCATCTTGAAAAAATAAGTGAAGGCAACTGGGCACTCAGCCAATATGCTTCCTCGCCTGTTTTGGTTAAAGAAAAAATTACACGGCAGCCCGGAGAACCATTATCCACCACATGGAATTATTACCAGCCCTGGAAGGAACAGGCCATGCAGTTTCAATTAAATGTTGTTGGTAAAGCAGGTAACGTTAGCAATATTAAAATACAGGTAGATAATTATACAGAAATAAGTATCCCGATAGAATTAAATGCCGGAGAAACTGTTTTTTGTGATGGTACAGCTACTTTAAAAATATATGACCAAAACGCAAGGTTAAAAACTACACAAAAGCTGCAGGCTGTGCCACCGCTGGTTGCTGCCGGTAATCATACCATAATAATTGACTGCACATTTGGTGGTGCAGATACACCTAAAATTGAAATGCAGTTTAAAGGAATTTCAAAAACAGAAACCTGTACTTTGAATAAATAAATGCAGGAATAAAAATATTCTCATTGCTATAATGCAACCATTTTTACAGCCACAATACTTATTTTCAGTTTTAAATTTTATACCCCTGTTGCCATGGCTCTTGCCTCCCCGAGCCAATTTTTTATTTACACTTCCGGTTTGTGCAGACATGAACAGGGGCGGAAAGAAGATGCAAAATGCTTAACCCTATGTTCTGGCGGAACATCTGGTGGGTAGCAAAAAACATGGGTGATTGCATTTTCGTTCCGTAGGAACGTTTTGTGATTTTCTAATTATGAATGTGTTTTGATAAATAACAACATCGAGGAGCACAATACGTTCCTGCGGAACGTGAAAACCAACTTACAATTTCAACTACCCACAAAATGTTCTTCTGGAACAAAGCAACGAACGATGAATTTTTCTTTGCTGCAGATTGGGTTTTAACCAACGGCGAATATAAAGCGCACTAATACTTGTGCAGTAACCCTGCTGTTGATGTTGCTATCGCAGTTTGCTTACCCTGCATACCTGTAGCAAAAGATCAGTGCAGCAGGAAACTCCGCTCTTACAGCTGCTCATATTCTATCAAAATTTATCTAACTTCATTTTATGAAAAAAAACCTGCTAGTATTTTTTTTGTGTTATGCTGTTTGCAGTACTGCTCAGCAAAATCAACCTTATAAAATAATAGCCTATGCAACTGGTAAAGCCGCCAACATAAAGCAATACCCCATTAATAAACTCACCCATATCATTTACAGTTTTTTAAAACTGCAAAACGATACGCTTACTTTTAATAACGAAGACCAGAAAAATTCGCTGCAACAACTGGTGGCGTTAAAACAAACTTACCCACAATTAAAAATCATGGTATCGGTGGGTGGCTGGGGTGGCTGTGGCTCATGCAGCCAGCTATTTGCTTCGGCAACACAGCGGCAGAATTTTGCCAAAACAACTGTAGCACTTTTTAAAGCATATAAAATTGATGGGCTTGATCTTGACTGGGAATACCCGGCCATTGAAGGATATCCGGGCCATAAATATGATACGGTAGATAAAAATAATTTTAGTGCATTGGTGAAAGTTCTGCGAAAGGAAATGGGCAATGACTACCTGTTAACTTTTGCTGCCGGTGGATTTATAAAATACCTGGAGCAATCAATAGACTGGGATGCCGTTACACCGCTTGTTGATTTTATAAACCTGATGACTTACGACCTTGTAAACGGGTATGCCACCGTAACCGGCCATCACACGCCGCTGCATGATTACCTGCCCGGGCAGGAGTCAACAAGCAGGTGTGTAAACTGGCTGATGGATAAAAAGGTACCGGCTAAAAAACTCATCATCGGCGCAGCCATGTATGCAAGGGTTTGGGAAAACGTATCCAGCATTAACAATGGTTTGTACCAGGCCGGTAAGTTTAAACAAGGCCTGTCGTACGCATCATTCAAAAAATTCTTTAGCGATACTGCAGGGTTTAAGTATTACTGGGACAGTGCTGCAAAAGCACCTTATTATTACAGTGCCACTAAAAAATTATATGCCACATTTGATGACAAGCGGTCAATACAGGAAAAAACCAGGTACATCCATAATAAAAAATTAGGGGGCATTATGTTTTGGGAGCTGGCAGATGATTTAAAAAAAGATGGCCTGGTGGATGAAATGAGCAGAGGGCTGAAAAATTAGTTGCTGCGCTATAGTTCATACCTGCATGAACCAATTTTTATTTATACTTCCGGTTTATGAAGACAGGCACCGGGGGTAAAGAAGATGCAAAATGCTTAATCTTATGTTCCAGCGGAACATCTTGTGGGTAGCAAAAAACATGGGTGATTGTATTTTCGTTCCGTAGGAACATTTTGTGATTTTATAATTATGAATGTGTTTGATAAATAATAATAACTGGAGGAGCACAATACGTTCCTACGGAACGTGAAAACCAACTTATAATTTCAACTACCCACAAAATGTTCCGCTGGAACAAAGCAACGAACAATGAATTTTTCTTTGTTGCCGATTTGATTTTTAACCAACGAAGAATATAAAGCGCACTAGCACTTGTGGAGTTAACCTGCTGTTGGTGCTGCTATCACACTTTGCTTGCCCTGCACACCAAACAGCGGCAACGGTGGGCTTCGGGATACCAACGGCGGCTAAAACATTGGTGATTGCATTTTCGTTCCGTAGGAACGTTTTGTGATTTTATAATTATGAATGTGTTTTGATAAATAATAACATCGTAGGAGCACAATACGTTCCTACGGAACGTGAAAACCATCTTATAATTTCAACTACCCACAATATGTTCCGCTGGAACAAAGCAACGAGCAATGAATTTTTATTTGTTACCGATTTGGTTTTTAACCAACAGCGAATATAAAGCGCACTAACATTTGTGCAGTTAACCTACTGTTGGTGCTGCTATGCCACTTTGCTTGCCCTGCACACCAGACAGCGGCAACGGTGGGCTTCGGGATATCGATGACGGATAAAAAAAAGTGATTTGGAATGCTAAAATGGCTCAATATGACGTTATCAATAGGTGAAAAAGGTATATTAAAGGGGTTATTATTATTAAATTTGTAAAATTTGTTTCTTAATTTGCAGCACTCATTCCTAATTAATGTATTAATAATCGCCAAATGTTCAAAGAATATTTAGAGACTTATAAGTTGGTTATTGTTGTACTTGGGAATTTTAATCCTTCAATAGTACAGCCTTTTTGGCTTGCACATAAAAAACTTATAAGAGAAAAAGAGGCTCAAAATGCAGAAGTTGAACTAGTTCATAAAGAAATCTCTCGATTCAATATAGGATGGGCACATTTTGAAATTACACCCCAAAGATTTCAAATTACGACTACTCAGGAACCTTATTTTGAACCAGTAAGAGACTTAGTAGTAGAGATATTTAAGATTTTGAAAGAAACTCCAATTAATAGTTTTGGAATAAATCACTTAAGATACTTTGACCTACGAGATAAAGAAAGACATTATAACTTTGGAAATAAATTAGCTCCTTTAAATAATTGGAATGAATTTTTAAATGACCCTAGATTGTTATTATTGCAAATAACCGAGAGAGAAAGAAGAGATGGGCACAAGGGAACTTACAATATTTTAATACAGTCTCCAGACATTCAAATTGCTTCCGGATTTGGCGTCTTAATAAATATTAATGATGATATAAAATGTGAAAATTCTGATTTTGTAACAACATTCTCCAAAAACTGGGAGTCTTCATTTAAAAAAGCAGATGACACCTCTGAATCAATATGGAATAAAATAAATAATTAATGACAACAGCAATTTCAACATATACTGTACCCTCAGCTAATAACTACACAAAAAACAGTAATTTATTTCCCCAGTCTAATTTAATTACAAATGTTTTAAGTGATAAAGTAAAAACATTTATTTCTTTTAATGGCGAGGACACGAGTTTAGATAATTGTAATGATTTAAATACTGATTATATTTTTAAAAAAGAAAAGCTTGATTTTGAAATCAGTGATATTGTAAAAAGTAATGATACTATAAAACGCACTAACTATTTTTTGAAAACACAAAAATGGTTCGGGCACATCACAGAAATTAAAGACACTGTCATTTTTGCAAGACTAGATGATCTTAATGACTTAACTACACATGAAATCGCTGAATTTGATATAGAAGATATTCCATACGACGATAGGGAGCTAATATCGATTGGAGCCGGTTTTTATTTTAGTATTGGTCAATCTTATGATACAAATGGCCAACTAGAAAGAAAATCTCTTATTAGATTTCAAAGAACTAAACCTTGGGACGAAGCGGATTTAGAAGTAATTTTAGAAGAGGCTGATAATTTATCTAATAAGTTGAAATGGGAATAAAATGGATTTAAATCTACCGCAACCAGATTGCGCTGAAATTACTCTATTGGGTACAGGCGGAGGGTATGGAGAAAGTATCGTTTTACATACTGGCAATAGTAATTGGATTGTTATTGATTCTTGTTTAGATCCAAATAA
>JAYVJU010000281.1:0-30964 GCA_043769035.1 Ferruginibacter sp. | reverse complement strand
AAAATTTTGTGCCTGAATTAATTTCGCGGCTGGAAAAAAAACGACCGGATTCAAAACTTAAAGGTTGTATGGTCATTTGTGCAGGCACTACACCATATATACTAACATTTTCCAGCACATCATCTTTATGCGAAATATTGGTCCTTGTCTGCATTAAAAAAGATACATCATCCAGCAGCTCTGCCCGTTCTCTTATCAGCCCGGCTTCAGCATATTTCATAACCGGCCTTGCCCTGTATTGCCACCAGGGTCTGTCGGGACCGCCACCATATTCCCATTTATCAATATAAATAGTATTACTGCCCAGGCTGTTTACTTCATTCTGAATATTTCTTTCCAGGCTGTTTACAGTTGCCAGTACACCAATAATGCAGAAGATACCAAAGGCAACACCACTAAGGCTTAAAGCCGTACGCAGCTTGTTCACCTTTAACTCCTGGAATGTTAACCTGAGTGAGCTGCTGATAATATTGAGCGATTTACCCATAAATCAAAATTACGGCAAGCAGGCTAATTGTAACTGTAAAATATATGAGTGGTTGAATTTTATCCCCGTTCCGGCATAATATTTTTTACCTTTTCAAACCTTACCTTTGCGCCTCCAAAACACTAATTAGTGTAATTAGTGCAATTTGTATAATTAGTGAGCATGAAGTACATCAACGAAATAAACAAACGTAAAACATTCGCCATCATCTCTCACCCCGATGCCGGTAAAACCACTTTAACCGAAAAGTTTCTGTTGTTTGGTGGTGCTATTCAAACAGCAGGAGCGGTAAAAAGCAATAAGATAAAGAAACATGCCACCAGCGATTTTATGGAAATAGAACGCCAGCGTGGTATCAGTGTAGCTACATCTGTAATGACGTTTGAGTACGATGGGCATTTAATTAATTTATTAGATACACCTGGCCATAAAGATTTTGCAGAAGATACTTACCGTACTTTAACAGCAGTTGATAGTGTGGTGTTGGTAATTGACAGTGTGAATGGGGTGGAAGCACAAACAAGGCGTTTGATGGAAGTAATTGCTATGCGCAGTACCCCTGTGATTGTTTTTATTAATAAAATGGACAGGGATGGCAAGAACAGGTTTGACCTGCTGGAAGAAATAGAAAACGAATTGAAAATTAATTTACACCCGATGACGGTGCCTATTAACAGTGGTAAAGATTTTAAAGGGGTGTACGACCTGCATAAAAAAAGCTTAGTACTTTTTACAGCAGGCACAAAAGCAAACGACGAGGATGTAGTGGAAATACATGATTTGAATGATGCAATATTAGACACAAAAATTGGCGAAAAGGATGCCAATACTTTACGGGAAGATGTGGAATTGATTGACGGCGTATATGGCGAATTAAAAGTAGAAGATTACCTGAGTGGAAAAACTGCACCGGTATTTTTTGGCAGTGCGGTAAATAATTTTGGTGTAAAAGAAATGCTCGACACTTTTGTACGTATAGCGCCCACACCAAGGCCAAGGCATACTACGGTAAGAGATGTAAAACCGGAGGAGGATAAATTCAGCGGATTTATTTTTAAGATACATGCCAACCTCGATCCCAAACACAGGGACAGGATTGCATTTTTAAGAGTATGCAGCGGACGCTTTGAACGCAATAGTTATTACAAGCATGTGCGTATGGAAAGAGATTTCCGTTTCAGTAATCCGTATAGTTTTTTGGCTCGTCAAAAAGAAGTGATTGAAGATGCTTACCCCGGCGATGTAGTAGGTTTATTTGATACCGGTAATTTTAAAATTGGAGATACTTTAACAGAAGGTGAAAAATTTTTCTTTACAGGCATACCAAGCTTTAGTCCCGAAATATTTAAAGAGGTACAGAATAAAGACCCGATGAAGACCAAGCAACTGGAGAAAGGATTGATGCAACTGACCGACGAAGGTGTGGCGCAATTGTTTACCCAGTTTGGCGGCACCAAAAAAATTATTGGCTGTGTTGGTGAATTGCAGTTTGAAGTAATACAATACCGTTTGTTACAGGAGTATGGTGCATCGGTGCAAATGAACAGCCTGCCATTTTTTAAAGCCTGCTGGCTAACCAGTAAAGACCCAAAAAAACTGGAAGATTTTATCCGCTACAAGCAGGCCAATATTGCCGAAGATAAAGATGGCCATATTGTTTATTTAGCTGCCAGCGAATGGTTTTTAAATACTGAAATACAGAACAACCCTGATATTCAATTTCATTTTACGAGTGAGATACATAAGTAAGAAATGTGCTGATTTGATAATTTGCTGATGTGCTGATAAAAAGATTGAATTTAGTACATGAATAAAAAAATATTTACTACTGATCAGGCAAAGGACAAAACCGAACAGCCTTTGTCTGAAGAAAAAATTTTGAAAGAGCGATTTCATAAAGCATGGATTTTAACGTGCGAAGCTTATGGGATTGATCCTGAAAATCCACCTAAAATGGAGAAACGGATGTTTTTTGCCGGTTCATTTGAGGATCACCAAAAAAAATATGTAGATGAGCAGGAAAATTTTTTAAAAAAGAAATAAACAATTAAAAACTCACTCAATAAAATTCCTACTCCCGAAGTCTAAACGATACCACACCATTGCTGTTTTTAGTGCTGCTTACATTAAGCTCATAACGTTTATTGCCATCGTAAATTACCATTAATGCCGTATTGGGCGGAATGCTGCCGAGGTTTTCGGCATACATAACTAATTCGTTGCGGCTGCTGCCCGGTGCTACTTTAATTTTAAATGTAATTGGATTGGCAGATAGTAACTGGTGTGTGGTAATAATTTTATCATTATAAATTAGGGTTACACTGTCGCCGTCAATATCGCCATTATCATACAGGGTAACAGTAAGCGAATCGTTATCAACAGTAATTTGTTTTAATACCTCGTTGTTTCTTTTTTCCAGCACAATTTCTTTTACCGGTTCGTCCGGTGGTTTTGTTTTTTCTTTAAGCTCATTGCAAAGCGTAAAAATTTCTTTTTCGGTTAAAGCCCTGTCATATATTCTCAAATCATCTACATCGCCGTTTAACCAAAATGGAAACATGTCATCATCCGTTTTTCCAATAAAAAGGTCTCCGTTATTGGAGAAATTTTCTTTAAAGTTAACAGCGTATTTCAGTTCGCAATCCACATACAGACGGGCAGTAGTTCCGTCGTTGGTATATACCAGCGAATACCATTGATTTTTTTTGATGAAGGGTGCATAAGCTTTTAAAGGTGTTGCTGTACCCCTGAAATTCTGGTGAACAGAATCTTTTAAACGGTCGCCGCTGCAACCCTGCCCGTCAGTAAATAATGCATCGTCGAAACGAAGAGCATAATTACCCGGCATATAACTGGCACTGCCCTTTGATAATATGGAATTGGCATGGCAGATATCGTAATAAAATCCTGTGGGTTTTACCCATACCGCCAGGGAAATTTTATTAGAAAAATTTAATGATGGATTATTGGGGATGCGGATATAATTATCGATACCATTAAAATAATAAGCACTGTTAGCATTGCCGGCCCTGTCTGCAGTTAAGCTGGCATTATTATAAACAGGGTTATTGTTATTGCCACTTATATCGTTGGCATTGCCATTAAATGGGTAATAAGCTTTAAGGCCATCTGTAACAGTAGTTTGGGCAAAGCCCGTTTGTGATAAAAATAGGAAAGCGAAAAATATTTTTTTCATGCTATTGCTATTTATATACCTGTATAGTTATGTGGTGTTATTGTTTTCAATTCTTTTTTTATAGCAGCCGAAATTTTAAACCGGTAATAAACTGGTGTATCGCTTTCTTATCTGATTAAAATAACATTTCCTTTTTTTTCTACATTTCCACAAGCTGTTTTTGCTTTTATATAATATACATAATTACCGGGCTCAGGCTTTTCTGTTTTATATTTTCCATCCCAGCATTTATTTGGGTCGTTAGTGTAAAATACTTTTTCGCCATACCTGTTATAAATAAAAAAGTCTAATTGTTCAATAACCCCCCATAGCTTTATTCCAAAACAATCGTTTTTGCCATCATTATTCGGCGTAAAGCTGTTGGGCATAAAATAACCGCTTTTACCCGATTGGGTTACAGCTACAGTTATGCTGTCATTAGCAGTGCAACCAAATGCATTCATTCCCTGTACAATATATTTAGTGGTTACAGCAGGGGTTGCAACAGGGTTTGAAATATTAGCATTACTCAGCGTAGCAGATGGGGACCAGGTATATTGTGAAGCACCATTTGCCACTAAGTTTGCGAAATTCAGTGAACAATCAATATCGTTTGATTTAGTTACGGTAACCTGCGGTGATGGATTAACAGTTATTGTTGTAAATAAGGTTGATGATGTGTTGCAGATACTTTCTGTTATTGTTACAGAATAATTTGTAGTTGCACCTGTAACAGTAAGCGGATTTGGTATTGCGGCATTACTCACCAGGTTTGAAGGGCTCCATAAATAAACATTTCCACCGGTGGCGTTTAATTGTGCAGATGAGCCAAAGCAGGTAGATGCAGCAGGGGAAACACTAAAAACAGGATTCGGTCTTACGGATAACGTTACAGAATCTTTTTCGCTGCACCCCAATAAATTTTTTACCGTTAAATAGAATTTTGTAGTTGCATTTATTATTGCAGTGGGATTTTGTAAAGTACTGTCATTTAAAAATGCTTTAGGTGTCCATGCAAAAGAAATACCGGTACCGCTACCTTTCAAAATTACCGGGTTATTATTACAAATTAAAGTGTCATTTCCTGCATTTGCATTAACAACAGAAAAAATTATTGGTTTTGTAATGCTATCCTTGCAACCGTTAATATCTGTAACTATTAGTTTAACACTGGCGGCTCCGTTTGTTAAATAGTTATGGGTTGTGGTTTGTGTGTTATCCGTACCGCCATCTCCAAAAAACCATAGCCAGTTTGTTATTGCAGCATTGTTTGTAAAAGCCAGGCCTTTAAAATTAAATGCGTTGCATGATATAGCGCTATCTTTAATTCTTACAGAATCAATATTAGGCTTAAAAGGAATTATATCTACTGGAATAGTAAGGTTAAAAACATCTAAACCTTCGTCTCCATCTTCTGCACCCCAGGTACTATTACCATCAGAAGTAAGCACTCCATGTATTCCTCCGGAATGTATAGAAGTAAGGTTAGGAAGCAATGCGGCAGAAGATAACCACAATACACCACCTCCACCGCCGCCGCCTGCACCTATTCTTCCCCCAACAACAACAGACCCTGACATATCTGCACCTTTACCACCCTTTTCTTCTACAGTTGTATTGAATAGCATTTGGTTTAGGTTTAATAAAATAGTTCCGCCACCACCACCACCACCCATCCCGTCATGACAATTAACGGAGGTAAGATTTGGAGTACAAGTGGCTGCACTACTTCCGTTTGCCATTATCTTAGAAGAATTATTATTTTTAATTCTTTGGGCATTAATAATAATAATCCCACCTCCATTTCCTCCCGATGGAATTGTGCCTGCATCATTCGAATGCCCACTTCCGCCACCGCCACCCATAAATATTTTATTAACTGTGGTATTATAGGTGAGTTTTTTTCCTCCTATTCCCCGGTTATCAAAAGGTGCATTTAAACAGTTGTCTAACTGGTACCCGCCATATCCTCCAGTGCCACCATTGCCACCGCCACCGCCACCGCTATTGTGGTCAAGGCCAGCGCCACCGGCAGAAGCAGGAGCCCCCTTTCCTCCAATTAAATTATTACTAACATTAGTGATGCTTTCTCCTTTATTACCAGATAATACACTACCTAAAGGATAGTTATAGTTATTTTCAAAACAGTTTGATGTTGTTGGCAAATTATTATCAAAACCAATAGCCCCACGAAAGCCTTTTCCACTTACATCAATATCAGCGTTCAGGATTACGGTATCTGTAGCATTTAAAACCAAAACCCCACCGCTACTGCCATCCCATGTTTTGCAGGTTAAAGTTGTCGTAATATGAGGGTTTTGAAAATAAGGCACTCTTATCAATTGTACTTTGCCATCAGGTAAATCATACTGCCTTGTTAATCTATTAAGCAGTTCAATTTGATTGCCGGTTTTACTTTTTACATAATTAAATTCGTAATTACCGGCATTTTTATAATTTGTTATAGTTCCAAAAGCAGCAGTATTTGTAGAATCAATAATAGCACCTTTCATTTGTATCAATAACACAGTATCACCTGTATTATATTTTGTTCCATCTTCAACAGTCAACTTATTATTACATGGGTTTAAAGCCAGTACTGGGGTATAGTCGTTAACGATATTTCCGATAACAGTTGTTGTCAAACACGAATCAGCAAAAAAACTACAATTTGGATTTGTATTGTTTATAGTTGCGCTGCCATTTAATGTTACATTATAGGCAGTGTTACCCTGCTTATTTAATAAATCATCAAAAGTATAATAACCCAGCAGGCCTGGCTGCGTTGTTGGTGAAGGTAAAGAAGCACTCATGTAGGTTCTTAATTGAGCCTGAGTTCTGGCAACATTCCAAACCCTTACCTCGTTCAGGTATCCCAGCACCTGGTTATTAAATGGATAACCATTCCCCGCTACTTCACCAATGGTGGTAAGAAGATCATTGGTTATCATGTTTCCTGTACAGGGAACAGCACTCATCAGGAAACCGTTCCTGTAAAACTTAAGTGTAGTACCATCATATACCATTGCTATATGGTAGGTTTTATTAAGCTTGGGGTCACAAATTACATCGGTGAATTTATATCCGTTTGTCGTTGTTATTTCGCAGCCCGTTAATGATAAAGCATAGTTTATATTTTCGGGACCCGTATGTTTTGAAACTACATGACCGTAATAAAGCCCACTGTTCAACGGTGGTATCCTGTTCATAGTGGCTTCAACGGTAAGCTGTGTGCCAACTACATCAAGGTCGCCAATGGTTGCATAAGAAGGGTTGTTAGGCAATGAAAGCCAATTATTACAACTTATAGTATTTGAACTGTAAGAACTTTTGCTGTTTAAATTATTTACCTTACTATTAAATGAATTAAGTGGTGTTAAGTCCTTGCTCAAGTTAGTTTGGCTAAAGCAGAACGTGCCGATGATTAATAAAAAGGGTAAAATGATTCTTTTCATACGTCATACAGAATTCAGGTCTTGTGAAAGTACGTATTTTTTATATACCTGTATAGTTATGCGGCGTTATTGTTTTCAATTCTTTTTTTATAGCAGCCGAAACTTTTAACCCGGTAATAAACTGGTGTATGGCTTTTTTATCAATTGCATTTTTACCACGGGTCAATTCTTTTAATGCTTCATAAGGCTGCGGATAATTTTCCCTGCGCAAAACTGTTTGAATGGCTTCGGCAACAACCGCCCAGTTATTGTCCAGGTCTTCTTTTAATTTAGCTTCGTTTAATACTAATTTGCTTAAACCTTTTTCTATCGATTTTATAGAAAGTGCCGTATGTGCAACAGGGGTTCCAATATTTCTAAGTACGGTACTGTCTGTTAAATCTCTTTGTAAACGGCTGATGGGCAGTTTTGCAGAAAGATGCTCGAGCAATGCGTTTGCAATACCTAAATTACCTTCAGCATTCTCAAAATCTATCGGGTTTACCTTATGCGGCATAGCACTGCTGCCAATTTCTCCTTTAATGGTTTTTTGTTTAAAATAATCCATGCTGATATAGGTCCATATATCACGGCAAAAATCAATAAGGATGGTATTAATTCTTTTTACTGCATCAAAATGTGCCGCCAATACATCATAATGTTCAATTTGTGTGGTGTATTGCTGGCGCTGCAGTCCCAGTTTGGTTTCAACAAAATCGTTGGCAAATTTTATCCACTTATATTTTGGGTAGGCAATATTATGAGCATTAAAATTTCCGGTGGCGCCACCAAATTTTGCAGTAAAGGGAATATAGCTGAATAATTGAATCTGGTTTTCCAAACGTTCAACAAATACCAGTAATTCTTTACCCAGAATGGTAGGCGATGCAGGCTGCCCGTGTGTACGGGCAAGCATCGATACATTTTTAAAACCAACTGCCAGTTTATAAATAGCCGATTGCAGGTTTATAACAGCAGGTAAATATTCCAGCTCAATACTGTTTTTCCACAGTAAAGGAATGGCGGTGTTATTAATATCCTGTGAGGTTAATCCAAAGTGTACCCATTCTTTTAATGCAGCTGCACCACATTTATCCAGTTCAGCTTTTAAAAAATATTCCACAGCTTTTACATCGTGGTTGGTAATTTTTTCGGTGTCTTTTATCTGCTGGGCATCTGCAATTGAAAAATTAGCTACTACATCAAGTAAATGCTTCTTCGTTTTTGCATCGGCTTTAAAAAATTTCTTTTCTGCCAAAAACAAAAAATATTCCACTTCAACCAGCACACGGTATTTTATCAAAGCATATTCACTAAAATATTCATCTAAATGCTGCAGTTGTTTGCGGTACCTGCCATCAATAGGAGAGATAGCAGTTAATTGATTTAAATCCATGTTGTTGCTGTAAATTTGCGGCAAAAATACACTAATTGGCACAGAAGATAAAGGTTGGGGCGGTAAGTTATTTAAATACAAAACCCCTTATTTACGGATTTGAACAGGGGATGATGGATAATGAAATAGAATTGGTGTTTGATTATCCGGCTAATATTGCACAGCAGTTACTCAATAACGAGATAGATATTGGCCTGGTACCTGTGGCAGTTTTACCGGCAATGCAGGAGTATCATATAGTAGCCGATTACTGCATTGGCTGCAAGGGTGAAGTGGCCAGCGTTTGCCTGTTCAGCAATGTGCCCCTGCATGAAATTGAAACGATATTACTCGATTATCAAAGCAAAACCTCGGTGGCACTTTTAAAAATATTATTAAAAGATCACTGGAAGATAAGCCCCCGGCTGGTTGCTGCCGAAAAAGGCTTTGAAAAAAATATTAGCGGCACTACTGCCGGTCTTGTAATTGGCGACAGAGCTTTTGCACAGCGCCTTAACTCAACTTACCATTACGACCTTGGGCTTGCGTGGCAACAAATGACGGCGCTGCCCTTTGTTTTTGCAGCATGGGTAAGCAATAAAAAAATGACGGCTGCTTTTATCGAAGCTTTTAATAATGCCACTGCATTTGGATTAAATCAGCTTGATACTATTGCTGCCTTAAATCCTTATACAGATTTTAATTTGCCGGAGTATTACAAAAAAAATATTTCTTATACTTTTGATGAAGATAAAAAGAAGGCATTGCAAAAATTTCTGCAATTACTGGGCTGACCTAATGCCTAATTTCTTTTTTAAAGTATTTATTACCGGAGCAGCATCAGGCGTTAAATTTAAATACAATGCTGCTGCAATAAACGTAGTGCTGAATAATATTCCCTTGCAAAAAATGCCTGGCCAGCCATGCAGTTGCTGTAAAGCAAAATAAACAATAGCGTATAAAGCAGGTGCCATAAGTATAGCCCACAAAGTTTTTATTGAAAATGGCTGCATTTTAAATTTCTTCCACAAAAAAACAAGCCTTATAATATTGTAAACAGTGTAAGCTGTAAAATTTGAAATACCTGCACCAATTATTCCAATTTCAGGGATTAAATAATAGTTTAACGGAACAATTAATAAAAGTAAAATAAGCCCGGTTAAAAATTCGAAACGCCAGAAATTGGAAGTACCGATAATTTGCCCGTTTACACCGGTACCCATATCTACAATTAATTTAAAGCCGAAAAATAACACCACATATTTGCCCTGTAAAAAAATGGGATTTATTCCAAGAGCCATAATAGCATCTTCATAGCAAAGCCAGATATTGCCAAACAAAAAAAGGCAGATCAATAGCAGGTTAATACTGCTGCGTTTGTACAATTGTTCAATAACTGCGTATTTTTTTTCCCGCCATGCTTCTGCCAGTACCGGAATTGAAATGGCAATAATACTCCGTTGCGGCACCTGTATAATATTGCTGATATAAGTTGAAAAGGCAAAGATGCCCATCGCAACCTGGGCATCTTTTAATTTGCTGGAAATAGTTAAACTATCGAACAGCGATGCTGTGGTGGATATGGCAAAACCGGTAAATATAAAGGCGGCAAATACCACCATTTTTTTCCTGTACCGCCGGGTTACTTTACTTACTTTAAAAGTAATGTGCAGCTGCTTGTGCTTTTTTAAATAGATCAGCAGTATCAATACTAAAATACCATACAGGCACGAAAAAAGTTTGATGAAGGTATCGTAAGAGATGATCTTAAAAATAAATAAAATGATTAGTGCTGAGGTAAGCAGGCGCAGCGCTGTTTCCCTCAAAAAATTAGAGACCACTGTTCTTTTTAAACTCCAGCAATAACTTTCCAGTATGCCAAAAATTAAAAGCGAAAAACCAAAAGGGAATATCCAGTAATAATAATCCACCAGCATTTTGGAGTTGGTAGAAAATTTTTGTTCAAAGTAAGATTTGAACAAAATACCTCCTGTTAAAAAGATCAAAAATCCAATAACCGAAAAGAGCAAAGCCCAGCTTAGCAGATCGTTCTCCTCATCTTTTAAATGTGCCCTGTAATAGGGCGAAAACTTGTATATCACAGAAGAAAGGCCGAGGAAAGAGTAGGCAAAAATAATCTGGCTGAAATCAAAAAAACTTCTGGTTAAACCATATTGATCGGGGCTGAACCACCCGGTTTTTGTAAAAAATAAATTATTAAAAAACCCGATAGCAAACCCAATAAAAATTATAATTGTAGAAATAATGCTTTGCCGCCTTATCTGACTCATACGCTAAAGTAAGTTTTTTGAAAATAAAGCAATAAATTTACTTTTTTTTAAAAGCATTTAACTAAGATGAAAGTAGTAATTTTTGCCGGCGGGTTGGGTACCAGGATAAGTGAGGAAACGGATATACGGCCAAAGCCGATGGTTGAAGTTGGGGGTAAACCGATTTTATGGCATATAATGAAAACATACAGCCATTATGGGTTTAATGATTTTATAATTTGCCTGGGTTATAAGGGGTATGTGATTAAAGAGTATTTTATAAATTACTTTTTACACAATTCTGATATTACTGTTGATTTAACCAACAATAAAACGGAAATACATGGCACCAGCTCCGAACCATTTAAAGTAACGTTGGTAGAAACCGGACTTAACACCAAAACTGCAGGCCGTTTGCAACAGGTGCAAAAATATACCGGTAACGAAGATTTTATGCTTACTTATGGCGATGGTGTTTGTGATGTTAACCTGAAAGAATTGTTGGCATTTCATAAACAACAAAATAAAATAGCTACAGTAACAGCTATACAAATGGATGCCCGTTTTGGCGGTATGGATTTAGGAACAGGTGGAGAAGTGGTTTCGTTTAGAGAGAAAGCCAAGGATGAAAGTAAATGGATAAATGGCGGCTATTTTATTTTAAAACCAGCAGTATTTAATTATTTGGAAGGAGATATGAATGATATGATGTGGGAAGACGAGCCATTGGAAAAATTAACTAACGAAAAAGAATTGGTAGCATTTAAGCATAACGGGTTTTGGAAATGCATGGATGCATTAAGAGACAAATTAGAGCTGGAAGAATTATGGAAAACGAATAAAGCAAAATGGAAAGTGTGGTAAACCTGTCATTCGAATCATATTATAAAGGCAAAAAGATTTTTGTAACGGGCCACACTGGTTTTAAAGGAACCTGGTTTATTACATGGTTACATTTATTGGGTGCAAAAATTAAGGGCTACTCGTTACCACCTGAAGGCGATTCTTCTTTTTATAATACTATATCACCCCAAATAGAATTTGAAAATGTATTTGCCGATATACGGGATAAAGAAAAGCTGCAAACTGAAATAGATAATTTTAAACCCGATTTTATTTTTCATCTGGCAGCGCAGGCACTGGTAAGGCGCAGCTATCAAATACCTGCCGAAACCTTTGAAGTAAATGCCGTGGGTACTGCTAATGTACTGGAAGCAGTAAGTAAACTGGCTGGTAAATGTACTGTTGTAATTATTACTACCGATAAAGTTTACGAAAACAAAGAAATAAATTATCATTATAAAGAAGATGATGTTTTGGGTGGATACGATCCTTACAGTGCCAGCAAGGCGGCTGCAGAAATTGTAGTCAATTCTTTCAGAAATTCTTTTTTTAATATTCAAAAATTTCCTGTTCATAAAAAAGCAATTGTTAGTGCAAGGGCAGGTAATGTAATTGGCGGAGGCGACAGAAGTGCAGACAGGATTATTCCGGATATCATAAGGTCTTTAGAAAATAATCAACCGGTGGAAGTAAGAAACCCCAATGCCGTAAGGCCATGGCAGCATGTTTTAGAACCATTGAGTGGTTACCTGCTTGCAGGAATGTTATTAGATATGGATGCGGTGAAATTTTCAGGGGCTTATAATTTTGGCCCCTTACCCAACGATCATTTGCCAGTTAAAAAGTTAGTGGAATCAGCAATTAATTGCTGGGGAAAAGGAAGCTGGATCGATAAATCGGATGCCAGCCAGCCGCATGAAGCAGGTTTATTACAATTAGATATTGCTAAAGCAAAAAATACTTTACACTGGCACCCTGAATTAGATAGTGCAGCAGCAATTGAGTGGACCATTAACTGGTATAAACAAAAGCCTGAAAACGTATTTAATTTTACTTTGCAGCAAATTAAAGATTACCAGCAAAAATGATTTTTACCGAAACCATATTGAAGGGTAGTTATGTAATTGAACTGAATGCTTTTACCGATGAACGGGGATGGTTTGCCCGTACTTATTGTAAAAATGAGTTCAGTACAATTGGCCATTATGATGAATGGGTGCAAATGAATCATTCTTTTACAAAAAATAAAGGAACTATCCGGGGTATGCATTTTCAGTTGCCTCCTTTTAGCGAAATTAAACTGGTACGTTGCATTGCCGGTGCTGTATATGATGTTATTATTGATTTAAGAAAAGACTCAGCCACTTTTTTACAATGGTTTGGCGCAGAGTTGTCTGCCCAAAATAAAAAAATGATTTATATACCACAAGGCTTTGCTCACGGCTTTCAGGCATTAAGTGATGATTGTGAACTGATCTATCATCATTCTCAATTTTATACAACAGGTGCAGAAGGAGGAATAAAATATAATGACTTAAAAATGAATATTAACTGGCCTTTGGCTGTAACAAATATTTCGGAACGTGATAATCAACATCCTTTACTGGATGAAAATTTTAAAGGAATATAATTATGCAATGCAGATTTTGTAAAACAGAGCTGGAACATGTGTTTATTGATTTAAACAATTCACCGGCATCCAATTCTTTTTTAACCGAAGAACAATTGAATGAGCCGGAAACATTTTATCCGCTAAAGGTGTACACCTGCCATAAATGTTTTTTGGTGCAGGTGGATGAATACAAAAAATCGGATGCAATATTCGACAGCAACTATGTGTATTTTTCTTCGTACAGCACAAGCTGGTTAAAACATGCAAGCAATTATGCGGATAAAATGACGGAGCGTTTTGGCTACAACCATGATTCGCAGGTTATAGAAATAGCAAGCAATGACGGTTATCTGTTGCAATATTTTTTGCAAAAGGGAATTAAAGTAATGGGGATGGAACCAACTGCAAATACAGCAGAGGTAGCAATAAGCAAAGGCATTAAAACTATTATTGAATTTTTTGGAGTGGAGCTGGCCGACAGGCTCCGCAACCACTGGGATGTTAAGGCCGATTTATTGTTGGGCAATAATGTATTGGCACACGTACCGGATATTGTGGATTTTGTGGGAGGGATGAAAATTATTCTTGCAGATGAGGGTGTTATTACAATGGAATTTCCGCATTTAATGCAGCTGGTGGATAACAACCAGTTTGATACTATCTATCATGAACATTTTTCTTACTTATCTTTTTATACTGTAAAACAAATTTTCGAATCGCAGGGGCTGGAAATGTTTGATGTGGAAGAACTGCCAACGCATGGCGGCTCTTTACGTATTTATGCCAAACATAAGGAAGATGCATCAAAAACAATTTCTGAAAATGTTTTTAATCTTATAAAAAAAGAAACAGACAAAGGTTTACACGGGTTATCCTATTATGATAATTTTCAACAAAAGGCTTTCAAAGTAAAATTAGATTTGATTGAATTTTTGATCAATCAAAAAAAGGCAGGGAAAAAAGTTGCTGCTTATGGGGCAGCTGCAAAAGGGAATACCCTGTTGAATTACTGTGGTATTAAAAATGATTTGATTGATTTTGTAGTAGATGCCAATCCGCATAAACAGGATAAGTTTTTACCGGCCAGCCATATACCGGTAATGAATGAAGATTTTTTAAAAAACGCTAAGCCGGATTTTGTAATAATACTTCCCTGGAATTTGAAAGAAGAAATAACACAGCAGCTTTCTTATATAGGAGATTGGGGTGGAAAATTTGTAATTCCAATTCCATCACTGCAAATTTTGTAAGTAGATGAAAAAGATATTGGTTACAGGTGCAACAGGTTTTATTGGTAACTATGTTATTGGTACTTTACAAAAAAATGGTTGCCAAATTATTGCAACATCTTCTAATGAAGAGAATGCAAAGAAAAAGAACTGGTTTAATAGAGTGAAGTATATTCCTTTTGATTTAAAACAATTTGATAGTACAATCAATTATCAAAAATATTTTGATAATCCAGATGCAATTATTCACTTAGCCTGGGAAGGACTTCCTAAGTACACAGCAGCATTTCATACAGAAGATAATTTACCCCGCCATTTTGCCTTTATTAAAAATTTAGTACTCCATGGCCAAAAAGATATTACTGTTACCGGCACCTGTTTTGAATACGGTATGCAGGAAGGCTGTTTAACAGAGGATATGGAAACAAAGCCAGCCAGTCCGTATGCTTTTGCTAAGGATGAATTGCGGAAGCAAATACAATATTTGCAAACGCAAATCGTGTTTAAACTAAAATGGGTGAGGTTATTTTATATGTATGGTGCAGGGCAAAACCCAAATTCCTTACTTTCGCAGTTAGA
The DNA here is from genome assembly GCA_043769035.1 of Ferruginibacter sp. Lineage (GTDB taxonomy): Bacteria > Bacteroidota > Bacteroidia > Chitinophagales > Chitinophagaceae > Ferruginibacter. The sequence continues at coordinate 15,960 of JAYVJU010000281.1, read as the reverse complement.
CAGGGCTTTGTTAAATGGCGATAGTATTTTTAATATGAGTGGTGGAGAGCAGGTAAGGGATTATTTGCCGGTAGAGAAAGTAGCAGAAAATATTGTAAAGATTGCCTTACAGCAAAATATTACCGGTATTATTAATTGCTGTAGTGGAAAAGGAGTTACAGTAAAAGAGTTTGTAGAAAATTATTTAAAAGAAAAAAATAAATCCATAACACTTAACCTTGGTTACTATCCTTACGCAGATTATGAGCCAATGTGTTTTTGGGGAGACGATAGAAAATTGAAAAGCATTATAAACAGATTATGAATATAACAGATAATTTTTCCGGTAATACAACTAATAATCTATCACTTGTATTTCAACAAACTAATGTTCCTGTTTTTCAAAATAAAGTATATCCATCTTTTGAGATGGCAAAGGAAGCAGAAAAAGCGGAAGTTGAATTAGTACAATCTTTGATTTCAGGCTTTGTATTTAATAATTCATTTCAGCCACATATTATGGATTATGATGTCCACTATCAAAATGAACAGGCCAACTCCATTTTTTTTCAAAAGCACCTTGGCTATGTTTTGCAATTATTAAAGGGGTTTGGCCTTCAGCATAAAAAAGTAGTGGAAGTAGGTTGCGGGAAAGGGGTATTTTTTGATATGATGTTAAATGAAGGAATTGATTGCTGGGGATTTGACCCAACTTACGAAGGCGATAACCAAAGGATAAAAAAGGTATATTTTGACGAAAGCCAGAAAGGAATAGCGGCTGATGTAATAATTATGCGCCACACACTTGAGCATATTACAAAGCCATTCTCTTTTTTACATACAATTGCAAAAGCAAATGATTACAGAGGTTTTTTATTTGTTGAAGTACCTACTTTTGACTGGATTGTTAATAAACAGGCATTTTGGGATATCTTTTATGAACATTGCAATTATTTTACAGAGCAAAGTTTGGGTTGCATGTTTGATAATGCCATTACTGGTAATTTCTTTGGGGGACAATACATTTATCTATGGGCAGATTTAAGTAAAATAAAAAATACTATTCCTGCTAACCTGCAGTTCACAAGGTTTAATACTTCTGCATTTGGAGAAAGATTGAATGAATACAAAATAATGTTGAAAGATTTGGGCTCATTTGCTGTTTGGGGTGCTGGTGCTAAGGGATCTACTTTTTTAAACCTTCTTGATAAAGAACGGGAAGCTGTGCAATACGTAATTGATATAAATCCTGCAAAGCAAAATAAATTTATTGCCGGTACCGGGCATGCTATTTACAGCCCTGAAAGATTATTACAACAACCGGTTAATAATATTTTAATAATGAATGAAAATTATAAAGACGAAATAGAAAGTCAGATTGCACAGTACAATATTTCAACAAATATGTTAAGCCTATAATTATGAGTGAAACAGAAAAATTTAAAAAAGAAGTAGAAGAAAATATTTTATTGCAGGGAAGTAATGAGCCTTTAAAAAAAACAGCCGCTGCATTCATGGATGCTTCCATAAGGTCCCGTTATTCGTATAATTTTACCTGGTTGGGCAGGCCAATCATCCAGTATCCGCAGGATATAATTGCCATTCAGGAAATTATTTACCAGGTACAACCCGATCTTATTATCGAAACGGGAATTGCTCACGGCGGATCGCTGATACTTCATGCTTCTATTTGCGAATTAATTGGCAAAGGCGAAGTACTGGGTGTAGATATTGATATACGGGAACACAATAAAAACGAAATACTAAACCATCGCATGAGCAAGCGGATTTCAATGATTCAAGGTTCTTCAATTGATGAAACAATTGTTAAACAGGTTGCAGCAATAGCTGCTGGTAAAGAAAAGATACTGGTAATACTGGACTCTAATCATACTCATGACCACGTTTTAAACGAAATGAAATGGTATGCACCTTTTGTAACTAAAGATAGTTACATGCTGGTGTTTGATACTGTTGTTGAAGATTTAGCAAATGATATTTATGATAACCGTCCCTGGGGGGTGGGGGATAATCCCAAAACTGCAGTGTGGGAATTTTTAAAAACAAATAATGATTTTGTAATTGATACAGCCATGGATAATAAGTTGCTGATAAGCGTTGCACCAAGTGGGTTTTTAAAAAAAATTAAATAGTTTTTTATATTTACTTTAGTGTGCTTTCTAAATTAAGCATAATAATATGTTAGTAACAATTGGAATGCCTGTTTATAACCGGCCCGTAGAATTGGAAAGAGCATTGAACTCAGTATTGTTACAATCCTACAGTAATATTGAAGTAGTTGTTTCCAATAATTCCTCATCTGATGTAAGAGTTGATGAGTTAGTGAGGCGTTATGCAGCCAAAGATGCAAGGGTAAAATATTACTTTCAAAAAAATCCCTTACCGGTAATTGACAATTTTAAATTTGTACTTGAAAAAGCAACCGGAGAATATTTTATGTGGCTGGCTGATGATGACTGGATAGATGTGAATTATATAGAGGAGTGTATATATTTCCTGAGTAACAATTCTGATTATAATCTTGCCTGCGGCAGATGTGCCTATCATGATATTGCTGGTAATCTTATTGATAAAATAAAAATGCCTTCTATAATTTCATCTAATCCTGCAAACCGTGTACTTGAATATTATAAACACGTTAAGTTAAATGGCTATTTTTATGGATTAAGAAAAACCTCACTTAACAGAGCATTTCCTTTACAAAATAAAATGGCATTTGATTGGCTTTACCTGGCAGCTATTATTTACAGGGGTAAATCAAAAGTATTTGAAAGCACTTTAATGCATATTACGGCTGGGGGAATTTCTAACGATGCAACAGAGATGAATAGAAATATAGGGGCAAATAATTTTTTTACAAAGAATTTTGTTGGTTTAACAGCATCGGCAAATGCGGCAAGGGATATTTTTAAAACAGGGATTTATCCAATTAATATTTTCAGTAAAATAATATTTTCAGTAAGAATATTTTTTACTGTACTTTCTAAAACAATTATGTGGGATATTGTTCATGTAAAGCGTTTTTTATTTGGAATAAGGAGGAGTAAAATAACAACTGCTTAAAAATTCCTCAATTCCTCATCTACAAGTATATCCAGTAAACCTTCAATGGTAAGAGTGTAATGCCAATCAAGTGATGTGTTGATATGTTTATTACTGCCGTATATATCACTGATTTCTGACGGACGGAATAATTTAGGGTCGCTTACAATTGCACTGGTGGGTACAGCAAGTTTGTTAAAAATATATTCCGTAATATATTTTAAGGATACAGAGCTGCCGGTACAAATCAAATAACTATCGGCCTTAGGTTGCTGCATCATTTTGTACATCGCTTCCACATATTGCGGGGCATAACCAATATCTCTTTTTATATTTAAATTACCCACGGTAAGCGATTGACTTATTCCTTTTTTTATTTTGATGGCTTCACGTATTACTTTTTTTACAAAAAAAGTATCTGTACGTAAATGAGATTCGTGATTGAATAAAATGCCGCAGCAAATAAATAAATTATAACTTTCCCGGTAGTTTACGCAGGTCCAGTGCGCCGCAGCTTTTGAAATGGCATAGGGGCTTTTGGGATGAAACTCGGTATCTTCAGTAATCGGCAGATGTGTTACCTCGCCAAACATTTCACTGCTGCTGGCCTGGTAAAATTTTATTTTGCTGTCAAATTGTTTAATAGCTTCTACCAAATTAAAAACAGAGAGCGTATTGAATTGAAATGTGCCAATTGGTTGTGCAAAAGAAAGTGATACAGAACTTTGAGCCGCCAGGTTATACACTTCGTCAGGTTGATACTCTTTAAAAATCCGCATAATCTGCGACAGGTCAGTCAAATCACATTCTTCAATAGTTATCTGGTCAGTAATATTCAGGTAGTTTAACCCTTTTAAACTCGACGAATTTTTACTTCTTACCAAACCAATTACCCGGTATTCTTTTTCTAAAAGTAATTTGGATAAATAAGCACCATCCTGTCCGGTAATACCTGTTATAATTGCAACTTTCATTTTTTACTGTTTAATATTTCTTTTACTGTTTCAAGATACTCATTTGTCATTTTATCCCACGAAAATTTTTTAACCTGATCATATCCTTTTTTAATTAGTGATTGGGTAAAGCTTTCATCCTGCAGAATTTTAAAAATTGCAGCCGATAACTCATTTATATTATTAGGTTCAAAGTAAAGTGCTGCATCACCTGCAATTTCCGGCAGGCTGCTGGTATTACTTAAAATTACGGGGCAGCCGCAAACCATGGCTTCCAGTGCCGGAATGCCAAAGCCTTCATATTCGGATGGAAAAACAAATACAGCAGCATTTTTGTAAATAGTACTTAGTTCATTGTCGTAAAAACTACGTTGTATTATCCTGTCAGATAAATTTAAGGAGGCTAAGTTTCCAGTTTCAGCTTCGGTTAAAATTCCGCCACCGGCACAAACTATTTTTATGTTATTGTCCATTGCAAAAACAGGGAGCATGGCTTTTAATAAAGTATCAAACTGTTTATAAAGTTCCCGTTTGCCAATAAATAAAACATATTTTTCCGGCAACCAGTTAAGTGTTGCAGTTTCATTTATATTTATCGATTGGCTCAGATGGATCACTTTTATTTTTTCATCTGCAACTGAAGGATAAAAACGCAGCATATCTTTTTTTGTAGAAGCTGAGATAGCAATTATCCTGCTGCTTTTTTCACATAACAGCTTTTTATTTTCTTTCAATGCTTCATCACCGGGAAAATAAGCAGGAAAAATCTCATAGATCATATCAAACACTGTAAGCACAAAAGGTTTACTATGAAGCCTGTTTAAAAAATAGGGGTTAAAATAAGTGCAGACAAAAATATCGAAATTGTTTTTTTGTAAATGATGATATGTTTTTTGCCTGTTGATTCTTTTTAAAATGGCAGTTATATATTTTTTACCCGGATAATTTTTGTCAAAAAGAAAAGTAAACCTTTCAGGATGCAGGCCATATTCACGCAGATGAAGGTTCTCACAGTAAAATAAGGGGCAGATAATTTCCACATCATTTCTTTTGTTGCAGATACTCCAGAATTCTGCAAATATTCTTGATATACCGCCAAACTTTTGGGAGTAAAAGATCTGAGGGTCAAGAAATATTTTCATTGTTAAGATTTGTTTATTGCCTGTACGTTAATTGTTTTGCAAGATGCCGGCTGCCTTTTCTGCAATTTTGCCCCAGTAAAAATGATTGAAAAATGAGCCTGGAATTTCTGATTCCGTATTGCTTTGTATTACGGCCTCACTAAAATTACTCCAGCCTGCACCGTCAATAATTTTCATTTTATTGCCGGTAATGGTTAATGGAACACCAATTGCGCCACTTGCTGTGGTAACTACATTCATATTATAACCTAAGGCCTCAACTAATTTGGTTTTTATGCCTCCGCCATCCAGTACCGGGTTAATAAGCATATCGGTTCCTTTGTAAAATAAAGTGATGTCATCTACAAAACCGGCGTATATAATATTCTTATCTGCATAATCTTTCAGGCCGTTATAAGAATCTTCCAGGTTACTGCCGCAAACTATTATTTTATATTTAAAATCTGCAGCGGCAAGTAAGAGAGGATTTATATTGATAAGAATATTATCTAAAGCATCTTTATTGGGCTTGTAGTTTAATGAGCCATTGAATAAAAGAATCTTTTCTCCGTTTGGGATATTGTATAAAGAACTGATGATTTGTTTTGCTGTATCCCTCTCCTGTTTTGTGGGTGGCTCTGTCAGTTCAAAACCATAAGTGATAATAAAACATTTTTCAGGTGCTAACCTGTATTTTTCAATACCATATTTTTCATCATCCTGCTGAATAAAAAAATTATAATCTGCATAACGGTGGGTTAGTTTTTCGTAATTCCATAAAATGCCCCACCACCATTTGCCAATACTTTTAAACCTTTCTGCTTCTATATTCTGCGAACGTATTACTAATTTAACCTTACAAAACAATTTTAATAAAATGCCCAGCCATCCATAATACGGATGCTCTATCATTAAATGGCTTATTTGTTTTTGTTTTATTATTTTTTTCAGCGTAAAAAAATAAAACGGGTTAACATAACGCATCTTGCCGTTCTGTATAATGTTAAGTACTTCGTATTCTTTTACATAAGTAATATCATTGTCTTTTACCGTAACACAGGTGGTATTTACTAATGCGGAAAAAAACTTAAAAAAAAATGCAAAGTGTTTTTGGCCGCCCAGTTTCGGAGGCAAAAATTTATAAGGCATCAGCGTTAAAACTCTTATTTCGCCGGGCTTAGTCATTTGGTGTTATAGCTTTGTTGCCAAATTTTTTCTTTGCTTCCCAAATAATTGTTCCGGCTAACAATGCCAGCAATAACCAGATAAAGAACTTGTGTAACTTAGCACCGGTTATATAAGCATAAGGCTCTAATTTAAATTCAATATTGTGTTTACCTGCCGGTATCATTAATGCCCTTAAAACATAATTCACCTTCAGTATATCCACTTTTTTACCGTCAACATAGGCATTCCAGTCTTTGTAATAAATTTCGCTGAATACAGCTAACTGAGGTGCGGCAGTATTACTTTCGTATTTTACAGCATCGTTATCAAATGCTGTTTGTTTGATGTAAGCACTGCTGTCTGGGGCAGTAAAATTTCCAATTTTTGCCTGGTACACTTTATCAACAATGGCGGTATCTTTTGCATTAAAATTGCTTAATGCTTTCATTTCTGCAACAGCATCATCCACATAAGTTACTCCTTTTACAAACCAGCAATTACCCAAAGCACCCGGGTTAGGAATGGCGATTTCTTCACCCTGCTTTTGCCCCTGCTGAATAATGTATTTTGTATTAAGCATGTTTAATACGGCAGGGTTTGGTGTACCGGATAACTGATAAGTGATCAGGTCATCGTAAATACCCAGTTTAGCAGGGGAGTAGCCGCCAATTGTTTTATGATAATAGGAAGTTTGTGATTGCTGAAAAGGATCGCCTTTACTCATGTCATACACCCGGTAATTGGGATCTTTATCCTGTAATATCCGGCTGTCTGCTTTCGACATTGGGAATGGTGCTTCCTCTAAATCTGCTTTGCTGCCAAAGCTTAAGCTGTTTAAATAGTTGGAGCCGAAAGAAAATAAATCGATGAATGCCACAAGTGTAATACCTGTTACCAATACCACTGTTGTAATCTTTTTCTTAAGGTATAAAACAACAAATGCTAAAGCAGCCAGCACATAAGCTAAGGAGATTAAAATATCTTTTAAAAGAAATGCAGCCCTGTCTTTACGCAATGCCGATACAATTGCTTTAGCAGTAGTTTCATCCATGCCATTATTTAAAACCTGTTCTTCATAAAACCGGTTATCTCTTAATCCTTCCATTGCAGGGTTATTATTAATGGCATTATACTTAGCCTGCATTTGCTCTGGTGTGCCTTTGCTTTGCAGCATTTCGTTAACAGCTTTGGTGCGGCTTCTGTTTTCTGCACTAAAATCGCTGGTAAAATAAATGCCTGCTACAATCACAAAAATTGCAAGCGTTGCAATGGTGCCCATTTTTATTTTTTTCCAGGTTTCATTTTCCTGTTGGTGGGTAACAATATGATCTAATGTTAATGCAGCAAGAATAGGTACCAGTATTTGTGGTATTACCAACGTCATGGTAGGCACCCTGAATTTATTGTACAAGGGTAAATGATCGAAAAGAAAATAATTAAAGCCGGGTAAGTTTTTTCCCATGGCCATTAAAATGCCAAGTACAGTTGCAATCAGTATCCACCATTTATGTTTTCCATCCAATAAAAACAAACCAAGTATGCCCAGAAAGCAAATGATGGCTCCCAGGTAAACGGGGCCATTTGTGAAAGGCTGGTCGCCCCAGTAAATTTGTTGCGATGCACCCAGTGTAAAATTTTCTGCCTGCGCCTCCGGTACATTAAGCTTCTCAGTTAATTGAGTATATAAATTTGATTTATCAGTTAACTTCGGAAAAATATGCTGGTCACCATCTTTTGAAGCGTAGTAACTACCATAGCCCATTATGCCGGGAAACATCAAACTAAAACTTTCTGTTTTTCCATAACTCCATTGAAAGGCATAATCTTTTTGCAAACCCGTTGTTCTGGAATCTTTAGTTATAATATCATTTTTACTGTCTTTTTTATCCATCACCAGCATACCACCACGTTTGCTTGATTTTGTGTAATCGGCATTTACCCATAGGTTAAGTACATTAACACCAAGCCCGATAACAGCAGCAATTATTAAAAGCCCTATAGCTTTTCCGGCATGTGCTAATTCTTTTTGTTTAACCCAGTTTATAAAATACGCAACCGTCATTATTGCTGCAATAATAAAAAAGTAAAAATTTATTTGCTGGTGATTCATGCCTAATTGCATGGCGGTAAACAGGGCTGTTAAAGTAAAGCCCCATAAATATTTCTTATCAAATATTAATAGCATTGCAGCCAAGGTTGCCGGCACATAAGCTAAGGTGAACATTTTTGTATCGTGGCCGGCAGTTAATGCAATGGGAGTGTAACTGCAGAATGCAAATGCCAATGCACCAATAATTGCCGTCCACGGCCGGGTTTTTAAAACCAGTAAAAGAAAATACATGCTGATGCACATTAAAAAGAAAAAGTTAATGGGCTTGGGTAAAAAGAGTGTGAAAATATCGTGTATTAAAATTACAGGGCTCCAGCCGGATGGGTAAGATACCTGATAACTGGGCATACCGGAAAACATATTGGTCATCCATAAAGCACCTTCTCCTTTTTCCTTCTGCCTTTCCAGCAACTGGTGGCTCATACCCTGAAACTGGGTAATATCACTTTGCTGTAGTGTAAGGCTGCTGTCTAATGCAGGCTTACAAAAAATAACCGATACAATTAAAAATATACCTACTGCAATAATGTGTGGTAAAGCTTTTTTAAACCAGGCTGAATTCATTTTACGATTTTTTAAGGCTGTAAGATAATTTAATTTTATAAGACAGGGCACCTACAGGTTTTCGAGTTTTAACCCGGTTTTAATTTTGTATAAAAAATTGCCGGCAGGGGAGTGTAGCAGGCGAAATAAAATCTTTAACCTTAGCTGCCATAAGTTTAGCAAAAGGCTTTTACCAAAATGCCTTTCATACACAGTTTTAATTTCGGCAAGCGATAAAAAATAGCTGCTGCTGCTGATCCCTGCCGGGGCAAAATTGATTAAAGGTGTTTGTAAAAAAATAAATTTTTCATCAGCAATGCGGCAAACAAAATCATAATCTGCTGCAATTTTTTCTGTTGTACTGTAAAAACCATATTTATAATGCAATTGTTTTTTTACAAACATGGTTTGATGGCAAATACTCCTCATGCCCCGGTACAGTTTATTTTTTTCGAAAGGCTTACCAATAATTATCCATTGATTACCTCTTTGCAATTTATATTTACTGTGCAACCATTGTAAAGCCTCATCTTTATCAAATGCCTGTAGTGCATGTGTTATTGCAGCAGTATCATAAAAAGTATCACCAGAGTTTAAGATGACTACAATATTGCCGGCAGCATTTTTTACGCCTTTATTAACAGCATCGTAAATACCATTATCGGGTTCGCAAATCCAGCGGCGGTATTGTTGTTGCTGGTTGCTTTCAAGATATTCTTTTATCTGGGTAGAGGTTGATCCATCAATAATTAAATGTTCAAATGGTTTTTGCGTCTGCATATCCACCGATTGACAGGTGTTTATAACATCCTGCAGGTTGTTAAAGCAAATGGTAATAACACTGATGGTATTCAGCTCTGGCATATTCCGGCAAATTTATTTAATCTGCACCATTAAATAAAGTAAAAGAGCAACACGGTAAAGTGCTGCTCTTCAATATCAGGATAAATAATTTTTAATTCCCCATTCCCTGCTGAGCATTTTGCATATTGTCCATCTCACCTTTCATATTCTTACGTTTGAATAAGGACACATCAAATTTACCAAAACGCCAGTTAAAGCTCAACCTTGCAACCTGTGGATCACGGCGGCGCTGGGTATCATAAATTAAAAAAGAACTTTCTGCATGGGTTGCGTTTAACTTGGTTCTGAAGATATCACTCATCTGTAATGTAAGCGAAGCGGCATTGTTCTTCATAAAATCTTTTCTTATGGCAATATCAACACCATAATTTGGTTTTATATAACCTTGTGCGCCGGGCTGAGCCTGACCAAAACCGCCGCCACCCATCATACCACCGCCGCCACGCATACCGCCACCACCACCGCCACTGCTGCTTGCAGGTTGTAAAGTTTTAGCCTGGTAATCGCCACTTAATTGTATAGAGTAGTTTTTTGGTAACTTAAAACTGTTATTAACTTTTGCAAACCAGCTTACCAGCGACTGATTGATGCTTCCGGGAATATTGCCTGCTTTAAGATCTGTTTTATATAAATTAAAATTGGTTGAAAGATCCCACCAGCTTACAAACTTATCTCTTAATGTCATTTCCAGCCCATAAGTAAAACTGCTGTTGGCATTGGCATAAGTATTAAAAGTGGCACTGTCACTAATTGCAGTATTCGGATTTACATCACGGTACTGGTAACGGGTTATTAAATCGTTTGTATTACGGAAATATAAAGTAGTTAATAAAGAGTGTTTGCTGTTAATTTGATTTTGATAAGAAAATTCAGCAAGATTGGTGAATTCCGGAATAAGATCGGGATTACCTTTTGAAATATTCAGCGGATCACTTACATCAATAAAAGGAATTAACTGAAAAAAGTTGGGCCTGTTTATCTTTCTTGAATAATTCAACTGTACATCTTCCTTATCAGAAACTTTGTAAGTAAAGAAAGCACTGGGGAACAAACTAAAAGGGTAACTGTTACTGAACTTTTGATTTTTTGTGATGAGGTTACCATTATACTCACTGCTTTCGAGCCTTAAACCCAGTTGGTAGGTAAAGTTTTTAAGCTGTTGCGAAAAAGTGGTATAGGCTGCATAAACAGCATCGTTAAATTTATAGTCGGTTGGAACTTTGTTGCCAAAAAATGTTTGCCCGCTGTTGTCTTTGTAAATATTTGTAATGGTATTAAAACTGCTGAAATCTCTGAAAGCACCTCTTACACCCATTTCAATTTTCATTTTTTCGGTAATGGGATTGGTATAATCAGTTTGAACAGTAAAAAATTTTGTAGTACCACCGCCGGTTTGATTTTGAAAAAGATTTAACCCTTTTGGACTGTTATTGGCAAAAAACTGTTGCTGGCTGTTATCCGATTCGTTATCATTTTTGCTGTAATTATAATTTATATCGGCAGTAAGTTCTTTACCTGCTTTTGCATAAACATGTTTGTAGCTTAAAGTGCTGCCGTAATTCCTGAAGTTACCAATACTGTTAGAGCTACGGGTGGCGGTTTCTGCAATCTTACTTAAACCGTAGGTGGTATCGTTGCTGCTGGTAAGAAAATCGTTTGTTTTAAACTGCCCTCTTACAATATTGCCGCCAATGGTAAATGTATTTCTGTTGTTTACAAAATAATCCATACCCATCCGGCCAAAACTAAAAAAACCTTTATTGATCGGGTTATTAGTTTGTAAGGAATGTGCTGTACTGTTGGAGAAAAAATCGGTACGTTCTGTTTCTACATTACTTATAGATTTACGTATGCCCAGCATGCCGGCTGCAAAAAAATTAACCTTTTGTTGCTTAATATTTACATCGCCACCAAAGCCTGGTCTGCCACGGCTATCAATACTGGCCCTTACATTACCGTTATAACCGGCTTTACGGTTTTTCTTTAAAACTATATTTAAAATACCGGCACCACCGCCACTGGCATCATATTTTGCACTTGGGTTTGTAATTAATTCCACAGTTGCAATAGCATCTGCAGGTATCTGATCCAGCGTCATTGTAGTAGGCCTGCCATCAACAAATATTTGTGGTGCAGCATTACGCATGGTTACATTACCGTCAATATCTACGTTTACGCTGGGTACATTTTTCATTACATCTACAGCTGTACCCCCAACACTGGTAAGGTTTTTTTCTACATTAAAAACTTTACGGTCAATACTCATGGTAAGGGCCGAACCTTTTGAAACCACCGTTACACCTTGTAATTGCTGTGCATCTATATCCATTTTTATATTGCCCAGATCTTTATCTACACTGTTTAGCATACCACTCATATCACCGTTTTTCATACCGCTCATATTCATTTCAAAGGCAATCTTTTTTTCGTACGTTTTATAACCAATGGCCGAAATTTTAAGTTTATACGATGCCATAATAGCAAGGTTCTCTACACTAAACTCCCCCTTTTTTGTGGTGAGCATACCACCAACCACTACATCTTTCCTTTTTTTAGTTATAGTATCCAGCTTATTTTGAATTAACTGTACAGATGCTGCTTCAATGGGTTTATTGGTTGCAGAGTCAATGATCTTACCATAAAAATGACCCACATTCATGTTTTGCCCACCCTGACCACGCCCTGCACCGGGCATTTGTGCAATTGCACTGCCTGTAAGTAATACAAAAATGATGTTTACAGTAATCCTGGAAAAATTCATATTATAATTTTAAGAATTTAGACGTTTTTGTGACCAAAAACTGTCGGTAATGAAAATAATAACCGAAGGTGAACCTAAAAGTTCATTTGTATTTTGGTTAGATGATGAGTGGTTGTATTTTATTAAGAAGAACGCTGAGATTAACCATTTGTTAAAAGGGTGAGTAAAATCTGCAGCAAACCAATGATAAAGCCTAAAACACCGCCTATAATTTCAACAAATTTGAACTCTTTTTTCATAATGTCGTTCAGTATACTCTCCAGCTTATCCGATGAAAAGCTTTGCACCTTTTGCACTACAATACTTTCCAGGTCAAGGTCAGCTTTAAGATTTACCATATATTTTTTCATCACCTCCGGAAAAATTGTCCTTAACTCCTGCATAAATGCATCTTTAAGCTGGTTAATGGTTTTATCGCCAATAAACATCGATAATACCGGGAAGGTTTCGCTCAGTTTGTTTTTTAAAAAAGAGTCCACATAGGTTTCTACATGCGGCATTATTTTATCCAGGTTTTCCTTTTGAGTTATCTTTTTTTCAATATCCTCAAATGATAATAGTTCATTGCTTACCAGCTTACCCAGTTTTTCGGCAAACTGTTGTTGCCTTTTAGGAAAAATACCATGAAAAGTTAAGCCCAGTATTTTTTTAGGCTCTTTTGGGTGAAACAGCATTTTTATAGCGATCCAGTTGGTAAACCAGCCAATAAATGCAGAAATAAAGGGTATCAGCAACAACCATAAATTCATATATACCTATAATTTTGGCTGCAAAGAAACATTAATTGCAAGGGGTATCAAAATGTAATTTTGAAGGAGAAGGGTTTTTCATTATTTTTGCCGTCCAATAAAACGGTAGTCGTAGCTCAGTTGGTTAGAGCATCAGATTGTGATTCTGAGGGTCGGGGGTTCGAGCCCCCTCGATTACCCCAAAAGATTTCCGCTCTACAGGCGGGAATCTTTTTTTAAGTAAGCCAGGCAAAAATTAACCATTCATCCCTTTATTTTTCCACAAAAAGCCTTTAACAAAACATTATTCCATACAGTACGTTTACAATAAATAAAAACAAGGGTTTTACGTTATTTTTACAACATGCAAAAAATTGCAAGCTTTATGATGAGTAAAAAATTTATTCCGGTAATCCTGGTACTTACCGCCGCAAGTCTTTTCATTGCCTTTAAATCCGAAGGGAAAAATGATAACGACGATAATCCAAAATCGAAATATACTAAGGTGTTACGCTTTACAGGGCAGATGCTGGAAGATGGCCATTTCAGCCCCAAACCTATTGACGACAAGTTTTCTAAAACCGTACTTAAAAAGTTTACAGAAGAACTGGATAATGAAAAAAGCGTTTTCTTACAAAGCGATATTGCATCGTTTAAAAAATATGAAGATAAAATTGATGATGAGATACATGGCAGCGAACTGCAATCCTTTTTCATCATTAATGATGTTTACACCAAAAGGCGGGAAGAGAGTTTTGGAATTATTAATGAAATACTTGCAAAACCATTTGATTTTTCAAAAGATGAAACTGTTCAGTTAGACAGGGATAAACTGGATTTTCCTAAAAACGAAGAAGAGCGTAAAGACATCTGGAGAAAATCGCTTAAATATATTACACTATCAAAATTTGTGGAGCTGCAGGAAGACAGGGAGAAAAATAAGGGAAAGAAAGATTTTGTTGTAAAAGCCGACAGTACTTTGGAAAGAGAAGCAAGGATGCAGGTTAAAAAGCGGATGGAGCGTTCGATGACCACTAAAAAAACGCATGAAACCACGGATGAAAACTTCAGCACATTTGTAAATGCCATTACACGGAATATGGATCCGCATACTGATTACTTTCCGCCGGTTGATAAACGTTCGTTTGATGAAAGTATGAGTGGTAGTTTTTATGGTATTGGGGCACAGCTAAAAGAAGATGATGGCAAAATTAAAATTGCCAGCCTTATTGCCGGTATGCCTGCCGAAAGAAATGGCGATGTTAAAGTAGATGATGAAATAATTAAAATAGGAGAAGGGAAAGCAGAACCCGTTGATGTTACCGGGTATGCCGTAACCGATGCCGTAAAATTAATACGTGGTGCAGAAAAAGGATCGGAAGTAAGATTAACTATTAAAAGAGCAGATGGAACTATTAAAGTAATTTCTTTATTAAGAGATAAAATTAACCTTGAAGATACTTTTGCAAAAAGTGCCGTTATTAATGGCGATCATAAAATCGGGTATATTTATTTGCCTGAGTTTTATCAGGATTTTCAAAATCCCAACGGACCAAAATGCTCCAATGATGTAGCTAAAGAAGTGGAGAAATTAAAAGTAGAAAACGTAGAAGGTATTATTATTGATTTGAGAGGAAATGGAGGCGGATCATTATCGGAAGTGGTAAAGATGGCTGGTTTGTTTATTGAAGACGGGCCGGTTTGCCAGGTAAAATCAAGGGATGAAGCTAAGCCAATGGTACTTAGAGACAGGGATAAAAATATTTTATATACCGGGCCATTAACTGTAATGGTAGATGAAACCAGCGCCTCTGCATCAGAAATTTTTGCTGCTGCCATACAGGATTATAAAAGAGGTATTATTATCGGCAGCACATCTACTTTTGGTAAAGGAACAGTACAACGTAATATCTCTTTATCTCCGGAAAGCGAAAATCCTTTATTTGCCAATAAAAAAACAGAAGACCTGGGTACCATAAAACTTACCCTGCAAAAATTTTACCGTATAAATGGCGGCGCTACACAATTAAAAGGTGTAATACCAGATTTAATTTTACCCGACAGGCTTGAACAATTTAAATTCCGTGAAAAAGATACTGATGCAGCACTGGCATGGGATGAAATTTCTAAAGCAGAATACCAGCCATGGACAAGCAGTATAAATAACGAAGTTGTAGTTAATACAATCAGCGAACAGGTAAATAAAGGTTCGGTATTCAGCAAAATAAAAACTAATGTTGAATGGCTGGAAGCCAATAGCAAAAAAGCAGCCTCATTAAATATTGTTAAGTTTAAAAAAGAACAGGAAGAACTTAAAGCTGTTTACAAACAAATGGAAGAGTTGAATAAAATTTCGAAAGAACTGAATATTATTAATACTGCGGCCGATGCCGAAAATATTAGTGCAGCAAAGGATAAGGTGGAAAAAAACAAACAATGGCTTAAAAGGTTAAGTGGCGATATCTATATAGATGAAACCGTAAAGACAATGAATAATATGATACTTCAAAAAGCCACAGCAAAAAATAATTAATTACACATAAGCACAAATAAAAAACCCGTCGCAGTTTAATGTGACGGGTTTTTTATTACAGGTATCTTTCTTCCAGTATTTTTTTATGGTGGTAAACATGGCCAATGGCAGTAAAGCCCATACTTGCTGCTGTGGCAG